>NZ_JBFHIA010000063.1:0-13654 GCF_041596715.1 Phaeovulum sp. | reverse complement strand
TCGAAAGGAGAGCAACTCCACATCGCTCGTGCCGTTGGTCAGATGCGGTGCGGTCATGGTGTCATCCTGCAAGCGGAAGGTCTGCGGTGCGCGTGCGGCCGGTAGCGGATTGCACAAGGTCGGCAGGGTCAAGGATCAGGGCGATCTGGCCGTCGCCCAGAATGGTTGCGGCGGCAACACCGGGGATGCGGCCATAAGCCTGCTGCAAGCCTTTGATGACAACCTGCCGCTGTTCCAAGATCGTATCGACCAGCAGTGCAACGCGGCTGCCATCTTCCTGCGCACAGAGCAGCACGATTTTACCCACGTAATTGCCGGAAGGTGCGCGAAACCCAAGCTCCGCGCCCAGATCGTAGAGCGGCACGAAGCTGCCGCGCACATGGATTACGGTGGTCTGCGGCCCTAGCACACGGATGTCATCGGCGCTCAGCGCCGCTGTTTCCAGAATTGACGACAGCGGAACCACCAGTGTTTCGCCCGCAACCTGCACCACCATGCCGTCAAGCACCGCCAGCGTCAGCGGCAGCGAAATCGAGAACTTTGAGCCATGCCCGGGGTCGGAGGTGATGTTGACGCGCCCGCCCAGCGACTGGATCGACTGGCGCACCACATCCATGCCGACACCGCGCCCCGAAAGTGCCGAAACCGCAGATGCGGTGGAAAAGCCGGGAAGAAACAAGAGCGCATCGGTTTCGGCATCCGTAAGCGTGGCGTCGGCCGCGATCAGGCCACGGCGGATGGCGATTTCGCGTACCTTGGGCCGGTTGATGCCCGCGCCATCATCCTGCACCTCGATCACCACGCGGCCAGATCGGTGCATGGCTGATAGCGTGATGACGCCTTCGCGGGGTTTGCCCGCCGCAAGCCGCGCATCGGGCGTTTCCAGCCCGTGGTCGACGGCGTTGCGGATCATATGGGTCAAGGGGTCGGCGAGGCGCTCGATGACGGTCTTGTCAACCTCGGTCGCTTCGCCCTCGGCGATCAGGCGCACGTCTTTGCCGACCGCCGCCGATGCCTCGCGCACGATCCGCGCCATGCGTTGAAACAGCGGTTTGACGGGCTGCGCGCGAATCATCATCACGCTATCCTGAATGTCGCGGGTCAGCATCATGAATGCCTCCAGCCCGTTCATCACCGCGGAATTGGTTGGGATGCCGGCCTCGGCGACCGATTGCGCGAGCATCGCCTGGTTGATGACCAACTCGCCCACAAGGTTCACCAGCCGGTCGATACGTTCTAGATCGACCCGGACGGTCGCATGTTCGGCCTCTTTCGTAGAGTGTGCTGCCTGTGGCACGGCGGGCGCGCGCGGCGCAGGGGCGGGTGCTGGTTCGGCCATGGCAACAATCGCGGGCATCGCGGGTTCGGGCGCTTTATCGGGCGCGTGTGCGCCCTTGTCCGGCGCGCCCAGATCGAGTGTGCAGACGTCTTCGACGAAATCGAACACTTCGCGGATGTCTTTTTCGGGCAGATCGCCTGCGAGTTCGATATTCCACGAAAGATAGCTGGCCTCGGGGTCGAGTGTCTCGATTTCGGGCACTAGACTGGTGTCGCAGTGCACAGTGGCCTGGCCGAGGGTGCAAAGCGCGCGCAGCAGGTTCAGCGGCTCGTTCCCCGAGGTATAGAGCGCGGCGCGGGGTGCAAATCGCAGCTGCCAAGGCGCAGCTGATGCGGGTTCTGCGCTGTCTACGAGGTCGAAACCAAAATCGAGATTTAGGCCCAGCGGCTGAAATGCGACCGTCTCTGCCGCTGCCTCGTCATCTTTCGCCACGCCCGATAGCGCCTCCAGCGCCAGTAGCACATCTTCAGCAGCGGCTGGTTCGGCCGCATCGTCGCGCGCGGCGCGCACGTGGTCTTGCAAAAGATCAGCGGCTTGAAAAAAACCTTTGATCGCCTCGGGCGAAAGCGCCATGCGACCCGAGCGCAACGCGTCCAGAACGGTTTCGAAACGGTGGGCAAAAGCGACGAGCGCGCGCAGCGCAAATGCCCCGGCACCGCCCTTGATCGAATGCACCGCGCGGAACACCACGTTGATGGTTTCCTGATCTTGCGCGCCCGCGTCCATCAGACCCAATGCGTCTTGCAGGCTTTCGAGCAATTCTTCGCATTCGACAAAGAACGAGGCGCGGATTTCCGCCATCGGGTCATGTGTCATAGCGCGCCTCCTAACCCGCAACCATGTGCAGCGCCTTGACCAGTTTAGGCGGATCAAAGGGCTTCACGATCCAGCCCGTGGCCCCCGCCGCGCGGGCGCGTGCCTTGAGTTCCGGCGCATTTTCGGTGGTTAGCACCAATATCGGTGTGGCGCGGTGGCGTGGCTGCGCGCGCACCGCCTCGATGAACCCGAAACCGTCGAGCCGTGGCATGTTGATGTCTGAAATGATTGCGTCGGGGGCGATGCCTGCAAGCACTTCCAGCCCGTGCACGCCGTCTTCGGCCAGATGCAGCGTGAAGCCCGCGTCCTTTAGTGCGAGTTCGAGCATGTCACGCATGGTGCGGCTGTCATCGACTGCGAGTACGGTCAAGCTCATGCCCGCCGCTCCACCACCAGATCGTCTGGCGCGACGCCGAAAAGGCGCAGCGCGTCGTCAAAGGCCTGGCTGCGCGGTGAAATAGCCAGACGGTGCCCGTCGCGCTGCCAGCTTTGTTTCGCCGCCAGCAGCAGCTGCAAGCCGAGCGCGCCAAGATGGGTAACCTGGCCCGCGTCAAGCTGAAGGTCGCCCCCGCGCCGCGCCAGCACCGCCGCGTGAAGGTCTTTTGCCGCCGAAAGGTCGAGCCGCGGGGCAAGGGAAAGTGCGGTGCTCATATCGCGGCACCAGATTGTGCTAAAGACGCTATGCGCACCGAGTTCCCCTTTCAAAACGCCATTGAAAGAGGCTTAGGGCCTGTGCGTTAAGATTGGCTTGATGAGATCAGGGCGAATTGCGCCGCAGATGTTCCAGATAATGCGCGCAGCCGGTCAGGGCTGCGTAGTCATCTTCGATCACCCAGACAGGAAAATCCTGCATGAAGCTTTCGAAACGGCCCTTGTCGCGGAACGCATCGGCAAAGCCGAAGCGTTCGAGATAGGGCGTGAAAGCGCGGGCCACGCCGCCAATCAGCCAGACGCCGCCATAGGGCAGATGAATCAGCGACAGGTTGCCCACCACCGCGCCCAAAAGGCGCACGAACACCCGACCGGTGCTTTCAGCCAGCGCATCACCCGCCGCCAGCGCCGTCATGATAGACGCGGCCGAGAGGTTTTGCGGGTTGCCCGCTTCGGTGCTGACCCATGCGAAAAGCCGCTCTAGCCCGCGGCCTGAAAGCACATCTTCCACGCCCGGAAATCCATGCGCCTTTTCGACAAAATGCAGCAACCGCAAATCGGCTTCGGTGCGCACGGGCAGGCTTGCATGGCCACATTCCGAGGGTGCTACCAAGCGCCCGCCCGGGCCCTCGTGCACGGGTGCGGCGTTGAAGCCTGTGCCAACGCCCACCACCAGTTGCGATGCGCCCGGCGCAGGCGCCCCGCGCGCCTGCACCAGCGGGCGAAGCGCTGCGGGTGCAATCTGGCCAAGCGCGTGGCCCTGGGCCTGCAAATCGTTCAGCACCGCCACCACCTCTGCACCCGTGGCACGCGCCACCGCGTCGTGGTCGATAACCCAATCAAGATTGGTCAGCGAGGCCACCCCGTCGCGCACCGGGCCCGCCGCGGCAACGCAAGCGCCTGCGCAATCAACCCCGCCTTCGGCGTTCAGAAACGCGGTCAGCACCGCATCGATGCCGGAATATTCGGCATTGGCGAAACGGCGGATTGTTTCGGGCATGAGGCGTGTGCCATCGGCCAGCGCCACCCTTGTATTGGTGCCGCCGATATCGGCCAGAAGCGAATAGCGGTCTCGCTGGCGCATGGGCCTACCTTTGTAATGCGGCTGCGAGTGCGTGATAGGATGCCTTGGGGCTGCGCTGCAAGCTCTCGAAATCGACATGCACCAGACCAAAGCGTTTATCGTAGCCAAGCGACCATTCGTAATTGTCCAAAAGCGACCATGCAAAATAGCCCTCGAGCGGCACGCCATCGGCAATGGCGCGGCGACATTCGGCCAGATGCGCGGCCAGATAGGCGATGCGGTCGTCGTCTTGCACCTTGCCATCCACCAGCCGATCGGGTGCTGCCATGCCGTTTTCGGTAACATAAAGCGGCATTTCGCCAGTATAGCCCTGCACCATTTTCAGAAAATGATGCAGCCCTTCGGGGTGGATTTCCCAGCCCATGTCGGTTTTTGGCAGTGGCCCCTCTACCTCGCGGTGCGCGGGCCATGCGCCGGGGGCGGGGGCGATCAGCTTGCGTGTGTAGTAGTTCAGCCCGAACCAGTCGAGCGGGGCGCGGATGGTGGCAAAATCGTCCTGCCAACCGGCGGGAAGATGCGGGGCGAAGGCGTCCATAAGCTCGCCCGGATATTCGCCGCGAAACAGGCCCGAGATGAAGAAGCGGTTGTAATAGGCATCATAAAGCCGCGCCGCATCGGCGGCCTCGGGGCTGGCATCTGCGGGTGCGGCGTATTCAAAGTTGCAGACCGCACCAAGGTTTTTCACCCCCGCACCCCGCAGCACGCCAATTGCCGTGCCATGCGCCAAAAGAACATGGTGCATGGCGCGCGCGGTGGCACGAATATCGCGTAGGCCCGGCGCGTGCAGGCCAAGGAAATGGCTTAGCCAGCCCACGCACCAAGGCTCGTTGATCGGCGCTACCGACCAGAGGCGATCACCCAGCCGTTCTGCCACTACTTGCGTGAAATCGCCAAACCATCCGGCAATGTCGCGGTTGCGCCAGCCGCCAAGGTCGGCCAGCGGCGAAGGCAACTCCCAGTGATAGAGCGTCAACGCGGGTTTCAGGCCGCGTTCCAGCATCCCGTCTACAAGCCGGTCGTAAAAGTCGAGCCCCTCCGCATTCACCGCCCCGCGCCCCTCGGGCATGATGCGCGCCCAAGAGGTAGAAAAGCGGTAAACATCGAAATTGCCCGCTTGCAGCAGGTTCAGATCTTCGCGCCAGCGGTGGTAGTGATCGCATGCGCGCGCTCCATTTTCGGCGCGCACGACATTGCCGGGCGTTGCGGCAAAGCTGTCCCAATGCGTTTGCCCGGCACCGCCAAAGCGGTGCCCCTCGATCTGATAGGCGGATGTGGCGGCGCCGAACAGGAAACCGGGCGGAAAATCAGAGCGTTTGGGTAGCATGATTACCTCGCAGAGGGTGGGGCAGGGCCGGTCGAGCGGCCTACCACCAGCACCGCCTCAAGCATTTCGTGGCGCGGGGCGCTGGCGGGGTCGGTGATGATGCCAAGCAGCATTGCGGCGCAGCGCCGCCCTGCTTCGCGCACACTCGAACGGGTGGCGGTAAAGATCGGTTCGGCCTCGCCGTTGCGCAGATAGCCCAACTCGTCGTCATGCGTAACGATCGAGATGTCGCGCCCGAGCTTCAGCCCATGCGCCTCTATCTCGCGCCGCACCCCCATGGCCGAAAGAAGCGAGGCGCATACGAAAGCGGTGGGTGGGGAGGGCAGCGCCAGCATCGCGCGCGCCGCGTGCGCACCTTGCGCCTCGGTCATCTCGCCCTGCACCATCAGCGCAGGGTCGCGCGGCACGCCGCGCGCCGCCATCGCGGCTTCGAACCCGTGCCTGCGCCGGATCGCGAAATCCATGAACTCCAGCCCGTTCACCAGCGCAATCCGCCGATGCCCGAGGTCGAGCAGAAACTCGGTTGCGCGTTGAAAGGCGCGGGTATTGTTCACATCGACCCAAGAATAGGGTGCTTTTGCCTCGGTAGAGCGGCCATGCACCACGAACGGCAACCCCAGTTCGACCAGAAGCGCGATGCGCTCGTCATTCTCTTTCGGGCCGTGCACGATCACCCCGTCAACCGTGCCCTTGGCGCGGATTTCGCGGTAGGCGCGCGCCTGTTCGGCATCGGGCACGATCGACAGCAGCATGTCATAGCCTTCGCGCGCATAGACTTCGCCCGCACCCGCGATGAAATCGGCAAAGATCGGGTTGACGATCTCGTGCTGTGTCGAAATCGGGATCACATGCCCGATCGCCATGGCACGACCGGTGGCAAGCGCCTTGGCGCGGGTGTTGGGCCGATAGTGGTGGCGCGCTGCTGCTTGCGAAACGCGTGTACGGGTCGCCTCGTTGACCTCTGGATAACCGTTCAGCGCACGGCTGACCGTCGTGGGCGAAAGCCCGAGTTCGGCGGCCAGCTCTTTGAGCGTGATCGGTGACATGCGTGAAAATCCAAAGCGGTTTGAATTGCTGCGCAGGTTAGCCAGACCGCCCGGTCGCGTCAATCTCGCGGCTGCGGCACGATCATGCTGCAACTGCAAAGGAAACACCTGAAAAACATGGAAACTTCAACGCGTAAGGGCAGTGCCGCAGTTGACTTTTTGACGCATATGGGGAACTCTTTGCCATCCAAAGCGCTTTGGGTTCGATTCCATGCGCGCGGATCAGTATCGGGCGAAAAAAGCCCCCAGTCTCGGGAGGACTGTATATGAAAACCCTTTATGCCAGTGCTGCGGTGCTGGCGCTTCTTGCTGGAAGCGCCGCCGCGCAGGACCTGAAATTTGCCCCCGGCGCGGACGCGCGTTTCAACTGGGCGTCGTATGAGGCGCTCAAGTCGATGAATCTGCAAGGCCAGTCAATTTCGGTTCTTGGCCCGTGGCTTGGCCCTGACCGGGATCTGGTCTTGAGCGTGCTTGCTTATTTCGAGGCTGCTACCGGTGCCAAGGTCAACTATTCGGGCTCTGACAGCTTTGAGCAGCAGATCGTGATCGACGCAGAGGCAGGTAGCCCGCCCGACGTTGCCGTGTTCCCGCAGCCGGGCCTTGCCTCGGACCTCGCGCGCAAAGGCTTTTTGCGGCCGCTGAGCGCGGGTACAGATGCGTGGCTGGCCGAAAACTATGCCGCCGGGCAAAGCTGGGCGGACCTTGGCACTTACACCGGCAAAGATGGGACGCGCGCGCTTTACGCCTTTCCCTACAAGGCTGACCTGAAGTCGCTGGTCTGGTATGTGCCCGAGAACTTCGCCGATGCTGGCTATGAAGTGCCGCAGACCATGGAAGAGCTGAAGGCGCTGACCGAAAAGATCGTGGCCGATGGCGGCACGCCGTGGTGCATCGGGCTCGGCTCGGGCGGTGCTACCGGTTGGCCCGCGACCGACTGGGTGGAAGACTTCATGCTGCGCGTCAACACCCCGGCCGACTATGACGCTTGGGTGAACAACACGCTGAAGTTCAGCGATCCGAAGGTGTTGGCCGCGATCGACGAGTTCGGCTGGTTCGCGCGCAACGACCAGTTCGTGTCGGGCGGCGCGGGTGCCGTTGCATCGACTGACTTCCGCGACAGCCCGAAGGGCCTCTTCTCCAGCCCGCCGCAGTGCTACATGCATCGTCAGGCAAGCTTTATTCCCTCGTTCTTCCCCGAAGGCACGATGATCGGCGAAGACGCCGACTTCTTCTACTTCCCCGCCTATGCGGGCAAGGATCTGGGCAAGCCGGTTCTGGGTGCAGGCACGATGTTTGCCGTGATGTCCGACAATCCGGCTGCGCAAAGCTTTATCGAGTTCCTCAAGTCGCCGATCGCGCATGAAATCTGGATGGCGCAGACCGGGTTCCTGACCCCCTTCAAGGGCGTGAACACCGAAGTCTACGGCGACCAGACGCTGCGCAAGATGGGTGACATCCTGCTCAACGCCACGACTTTCCGGTTTGATGGTTCCGATCTGATGCCGGGTGCCGTTGGCGCTGGGGTGTTCTGGACCGGAATGGTTGACTACGCTGGTGGCAAATCTTCCGCCGACGTCGGTGCGGCCATTCAGGCAACCTGGGACACGTTGAAGTAAGCGGTGCCAGCCCCGCCCGAAGCCGCTATGGTCTTTGGGCGGGGTTTTTCTGTCTACCGTAGGCAAGGGGGGTAGGATGGAGCAGTTTCTGCTGGCCTCGGGCACTATCGTTGCCGGGGTGTTCGGGTGTGTGGCTTGGTTCTGGGGCTCGAACATGGTGCTCGATCTCGCGCTTCCCGCCCGTGGGCCGCGCGCCGGGGCAAACATGCAGCGTGCTGGCGCAATCCGACCTTGGCTGTTTCTTGGCCCGGCGATCCTGATTTTGGCGGTCTACCTTGTTTATCCGGTCATCAACTCTGCCTGGCGCTCATTGAACGACGCGGACGGCACCGCCTTTGTCGGCCTGAAGAATTACCAGTGGCTGATGGGTGACAGCAAGTTTCATGAATCCCTTGGCAACAACATGCTTTGGCTGGTTACCGTGCCCGCGCTTTCAACCGTGTTCGGCCTGATCGCGGCGCAGATCACTGATCGCATCCGCTGGGGCAATTTCGCCAAATCGATGGTTTTCATGCCGATGGCGATTTCCTTTGTCGGCGCGGGTGTGATCTGGAAGTTCATCTACGATTTTCGCGGCGTGGGGCAGGAACAGATCGGCCTTATGAACGCCATTGTTGTGTATTTCGGCGGCACACCGCAGACATGGCTGGTGACACCCTTCTGGAACAATTTTCTGCTGATGGCGGTGCTGATCTGGATTCAAACCGGCTTTGCCATGGTCATTCTTTCGGCCGCCCTGCGCGGCATCCCCGAAGAAAGCATCGAGGCGGCAATTCTGGATGGTGCAAACCCTTGGCAGGTGTTCATGCGTATCAAGGTGCCGCAGATCTGGGGCACCATCGCGGTGGTCTGGACCACGATCACCATTACCGTGCTCAAGATCTTTGACATCGTGTTCGTGATGACCAATGGCGAGTGGGGCACGCAGGTGCTGGCCAACCTTATGTATAACTGGATGTTCCGCGGTGCCCCCGATTACGGGCGCGGCTCGGCCATTGCCATTGTCATCATGGCACTGGTCACGCCGATCATGATCTGGAACATTCGCAACGCCCGCCGGGAGATGCGCTGATGGATGGCCACGCCGGAACCCGTTCAAGCCTTGTGTGGGCCGTCAACATAGCGGCGGCGCTGATGGTGCTGCTTTGGACAATCCCGACCTTCGGGCTGCTGGTGACCAGCCTGCGCGACCGCGACCAGATTGCGGCATCGGGCTGGTGGAAGGCACCGTTCACCTCGGTTCAATCCGATTTCGTGCGCGCAGGCACAGCGCCCGATCAGGTGGCGGAAGGCGCGATCTGGGTTATCGCCGGAAACGTTTTGGAACCGGGCGAGAAACTGCGCGCTTGGGGCACCGATTCTCGTGACCCGATGGCCTTTGCGCCGGGCGAGGTTGCAGAACTTGCCGATGGGCGTAGCCTGACCGTGGCGGTTGATGGTGCCTACAGGCTGACCTCGCCCGAGCAATTCAGCGAAACCCGAGGTATGCGGATTTTCGTGACCACGCTCACCCCCCCGCGCTTCACCCTTGAAAACTTCAGCCGGGTGATTGGCGCGGAAGGTTTGGGGCAGGCTTTCCTCAATACCTTCACTGTAACCATTCCGGCCACGATCATCCCGATCCTGATCGCCGCCTTTGCCGCCTATGCCCTTGCGTGGATGGAGTTTCCGGGGCGCGCGCTGCTGATTGCTGCGGTGGTGGGGCTGTTGGTGGTGCCGCTGCAACTGGCGCTGATTCCGCTGTTGAAGCTGCATAACGACATCGGCCTTGGCAAAGGCTACATGGGTATCTGGCTGGCGCATACGGGCTTTGGCTTGCCGCTGGCGATCTATTTGTTGCGCAACTACATGGTCGGCCTGCCGCGCGAAATCATCGAAAGCGCGCGGGTTGATGGCGCCTCAGATTTTCAGATCTTTCGGCGCATCATTCTGCCGCTGTCTTTTCCCGCATTGGCGAGCTTTGCCATCTTCCAGTTTCTCTGGGTCTGGAACGACCTTCTTGTGGCCACGGTGTTCCTTGGCAACACCCGCGAACAGCTGGTGATGACCGGGGTTTTGCGTGAATTGATGGGGTCTCGCGGCGGCGACTGGGAGATTTTGGCGGCCTCGGCGTTCATTTCGATTGCGGTGCCGCTGGTCGTGTTTTTCGGGATGCAAAAGTATCTGGTAAGGGGCCTGTTGGCCGGATCGGTCAAAGGTGGATAAATGAACGAATTGCAAAAAGACGCAGACTGGTGGCGCGGCGCGGTGATCTATCAGATCTACCCGCGCAGCTTTCAAGATACCAATGGCGATGGCGTGGGCGATCTGGCCGGTATTTCTTTGCGGCTGGATCATATCGCGCGGCTTGGTGCCGACGCGATCTGGATCAGCCCATTTTTTACCAGCCCGATGAAGGACTTCGGCTACGACGTTAGCGATTATTGCGATGTCGATCCGCGCTTCGGGCAACTGGCCGATTTCGACGCGCTGGTGGCGCGCGCCCATGCGCTGGGGTTGAAGGTGATGATCGACCTCGTGCTATCGCACAGCTCTAACCGGCACCCCTGGTTTGTCGAAAGCCGCGCCAGCCGAGAGGGTGAGCGCGCCAATTGGTATGTCTGGGCCGACCCCAAGCCCGATGGCAGCCCGCCCAACAACTGGCTTTCGATCTTTGGCGGTTCGGCCTGGGCATGGGAATCGCGGCGCTGCCAGTATTATCTGCACAATTTTCTGGCCAGCCAGCCCGACCTCAACTTTCACGAACCCGCCGTGCAGGCGGCGCTTTTGGATGTTGCGCGGTTCTGGCTGCAACGCGGGGTCGATGGCTTCCGCCTCGATACGATCAACTTTTACATGCATGACAAAGAGTTGCGCGACAATCCTCCGCTGCCGGTGGAAGAGCGCAATGATCTGACAGCGCCGAAGGTGAACCCCTACAACCACCAGCGCCACATCTATGACAAGAACCAGCCGGAAAACATTGAGTTTCTGCGTAAACTTCGCGCGGTGATGGAGCCTTACAAGGCCGCCGCCGTGGGCGAGGTGGGCGATAGCCAGCGCGGGTTGGAAATTGCGGGCGAATATACCCGTGGCAACGACCGCATGCAGATGTGCTACGCCTTCGAGTTTCTCTCGGGAACATCCTTGTCGGCCAGTCGCATAGCGGATGTTTTCAAAGATGTTGATGCCGTTGCGGCCGAAGGGTGGCTGTGCTGGGCGTTTTCCAACCATGACGTTGTGCGCCACATCACGCGCTGGTCGCTTACCGATGATGCCGCAAAGGCTTACACGCTGTTGTTGATGTGCCTGCGCGGTTCCGTCTGCATCTATCAGGGCGAAGAGTTGGGTCTGCCCGAGGCCGAGATCGCCTTTGCCGATATGCAAGACCCCTACGGCATCGAGTTCTGGCCAGAGTTCAAGGGCCGCGATGGCTGCCGCACGCCGATGGTCTGGCAGTCGGACAACGGCAGCGGCGGTTTCAGCACGGGCAAACCGTGGCTGCCGGTGCCTGCGGCGCATCTGGCGCGCGCGCTTGACCGTGCCGAGGCCGACCCCGACGCCTTGCTGCACTATTACCGCCGCGCAATCGCACTGCGCGCCGCGCACGCAAGCCTGCGCCAAGGTGCACAAACCGGCATGAGTGTGGCAGGCGATGTGCTGAGCTTCGAACGCCAAGCGGGTGACGAGCACCTCTTGCTTGCCTTCAACCTCTCAGAGACACCTGCGCGTCTCGCTGTACCAGACGGGCGCTGGCAGCCGCTTGCCCGTGATCTGGGGTGCGCTGTCCCCGCAGAAGGCGCGGTTGCACTCGGGCCATGGCAGGCCGCCATTCTCAAGCGTATCAGGTAGGGGGTCACCATGGCCGATCTGAAGCTGACCAACATTGGCAAATCCTACGGAGAGGTGAAGATCCTCGAACACATCAACCTCGATATCAAATCGGGTGAGTTGATCGTGTTTGTCGGCCCCTCGGGCTGCGGTAAATCTACACTGCTGCGGATGATCGCCGGGCTTGAGCGGATTACCGAGGGCGAGTTGCAGATTGACGGCACGGTGGTCAACGATGTGCCGCCCGCGCAGCGCGGCATCGCGATGGTGTTTCAGTCCTATGCGCTTTATCCGCATATGACGGTGCGCGAAAACATGGCTTTCGCGTTGAAAATCGCCAAGAAAACGTCGCAGGAAATAACCGACGCGGTCGAGAACGCGGCGCGCATCCTGCAACTGACCCCCTATCTCGACCGTTTACCCAAGGCGCTATCGGGTGGGCAGCGCCAGCGCGTCGCCATTGGCCGCGCGATCGTGCGTGACCCCAAGGTGTTTTTGTTCGACGAACCGCTCTCAAACCTCGACGCCGCATTGCGCGTGGCCACACGTATCGAGATCGCGCAACTGAAAGAGGCGATGCCCGACCGCACGATGATCTACGTCACCCACGATCAGGTCGAGGCGATGACCCTTGCAAGTCGCATCGTGGTGCTGGCCGATCGCGGCGTCAGCCAGGTCGGCACCCCGCTTGACCTTTATCAGCGGCCAGAAAACGAGTTTGTTGCGCAGTTCATCGGCAGCCCGTCGATGAACCTGCTCGCGGGCGAGATTGTCGGCACCGGTGAGATGACGACGGTGCGGCTTGACGGCGGCGGCACGGGGCAGGTGGCGCTGCCCACTACAGCGGCCGACATGGGGCTGAAGGTCAATCTTGGTGTGCGACCCGAGGATTTGGAGCCGACCGAAGGCGAGGGGCTTTACACCGGCGTTGTCGATATCGTCGAGGCGCTTGGAGAGGTGACGCTGCTATACTTCGAACCAGAAGGGGACCATCACGCAATGATCGCCAAGCTGCCGGGTATCCATGCGGGGTTGCGCCACAAAACGGTCACGCTGAGTGCTGCGCCCGAATTGCTGCATCTCTTCCACAATGGCCAGAGCTTGCGCGCGCGCTGATGTCGCTTTCCTGCGGCGAATGCCGCAAATCGGCGCCGCAAGGTCGCGCGCGCGCGTTAAACCCTTTGGGCAAGCGATGCGGAGGCTTTGATGAGCGACGAAACTGGCGGGCGACGGGCGCGGGGTGGTGGTGGTGCAGCGCGGCGGGCTGACCGCACAGCGGTGCGGCAAGAGTTTACCCGCTTCATCGAGCGCAACATCCCCAATTTTGACATTCTCAACGAAGAGGCGCTGGCGATCATCGAAGCCAACGCCGAAACCGTGCTGGCCGAAGTCGGCGTCAATTTTGTCGATAACCCCGCCGCGCTGCAACGCTGGCGCGATGCGGGGGCCGAGGTGCAGGGCGAAAGGGTGCGCCTACCGCGCGGTCTGGCGCGCGCGCTCTGCGCCACGGCACCCGCAAGCTTTGTGCAGCACGCCCGCAACCCCGAACGCAACGTGACCATCGGTGGCAAGGGGCTGGTGCTGGCACCGGTCTACGGCCCGCCCTTCGTGCGCGATCTGGAAGGCGGGCGGCGCTATGCCAAGCTCGAAGATTTCCACAACTTCGTGAAACTTGGGCAGATGTCGAAGTGGCTGCACCATTCGGGCGGCACGGTTTGCGAACCGACCGATGTGGCGGTCAACAAGCGCCACCTCGACATGCTGCACGCCCATATGACGCTGAGCGACAAGCCCTATATGGGCTCGGTCACCGAGCGTTCGCGCTGTGTCGATTCGGTCGAGATGTCGAAGATTCTGTTCGGGGCCGATTTCGTCGATCAGAACACGGTGATGACCTCGCTGGTCAACATCAACAGCCCGCTGACCTTCGACCCGATCATGATGGACGCGCTCGAGGTCTATGCCGCG
>NZ_JBFHIA010000062.1:0-13767 GCF_041596715.1 Phaeovulum sp. | reverse complement strand
GTATTCAACGTGCGCGGTCGAAATCGTGATCCCGCGCGCCTTCTCTTCAGGCGCCGCGTCAATCGCGTCATACGCCTTGAAGTCGCCAAAATACTTCGTGATCGCCGCCGTCAGCGTCGTCTTGCCGTGGTCAACGTGGCCAATCGTGCCAATGTTGATATGCGGTTTGTTACGTTCAAACTTTGCCTTTGCCATGATGGCCTCCTGTTACTGGGAAAGGGGGGCGTTTCCGCCCTGCCCTTACGCGTATTTCTTTTGGATCTCGTCCGAGATGTTCTGCGGCACTGCGTCGTAGTGGTCGAACTGCATCGAGAACACGGCCCGGCCCGAAGACATCGAGCGCAGCGTGTTGATGTAGCCGAACATGTTGGCCAGCGGCACGAAGGCGGTGATCACGTTGGCATTGCCACGCGCGTCTTGCCCTTGCACCATGCCCCGACGCGAGGTCAGGTCGCCGATCACGCCACCGGTGTATTCTTCGGGCGTCACCACTTCGACCTTCATGATCGGTTCGAGCAGTTTCGCGCCGGCCTTTTTCAGACCTTCACGCATGGCTGCACGTGCTGCGATTTCGAAAGCCAGCACCGAGGAGTCAACATCGTGGAACGCGCCGTCAACGAGCGCCACCTTGAAGTCGATCACCGGGAAGCCCGCGAGCGGACCCGAATCCATCACCGACTTGATGCCTTTTTCGACACCGGGGATGTATTCCTTGGGAACCGCACCACCGACGATTTTCGATTCGAACGAATAGCCCACGCCCGGCTCAGTCGGTGTAATCACCAGCTTCACGCGCGCGAACTGGCCGGTACCACCGGTTTGTTTCTTGTGCGTGTAGTCGATCTCATGCTCGCGCGAGATGGTCTCGCGATAAGCCACCTGCGGCGCACCGATGTTCGCCTCGACCTTGAACTCGCGCTTCATGCGGTCAACGAGAATGTCGAGGTGAAGTTCGCCCATGCCCTTCATGATGGTCTGACCGCTTTCGAGGTCGGTTTCCACCCGGAACGACGGATCTTCAGCAGCAAGGCGCGCAAGCGCGATGCCCATCTTCTCCTGGTCGGCCTTGGACTTCGGTTCGACGGCGATCTCGATCACCGGCTGCGGGAAGGTCATGGTTTCCAGAACCACCGGCTTGGCGATATCGCAAAGCGAGTCCCCAGTGGTGGTTTCCTTCAGACCAGCAAGCGCCATGATATCGCCGGCAAAGGCCTCGGCGATCTCTTCTTGCTTGTTGGCGTGCATCATAACCATGCGGCCAACGCGCTCTTTGCGCCCCTTGGTCGAGTTCAGGATCTGGTCACCCTTCTTCACCTGCCCCGAGTAGACGCGAGTGAAGGTCAGCGTGCCCATGAACGGGTCGTTCATGATCTTGAACGCAAGCCCCGAGAACGGCTGCGAGTCGTCGGCAGAGCGCGCAACGTTGCGCGTTTCGGTCTCGTCACCCGGCAGGAAGCCCATGTAGGGCGGCACGTCCAGCGGGTCGGGCAGGAAGTCGATCACGGCGTTGAGCATGGGCTGCACGCCCTTGTTCTTGAACGCCGAGCCAGCAAGGATCGGCACGAAGGCGAGCGACAGCGTACCCTTGCGGATCAGCTTGCGCAGCGTTGCTTCGTCGGGCTCGTTGCCTTCGAGATAGGCTTCCATCGCCGCGTCGTCTTGTTCGACCGCGATTTCCAGCATGTTGTAGCGCCACTTTTCCGCATCAGCCTTGAGGCTTTCGCGGATCGGACGACGCGACCACGAGGCACCAAGATCCTCGCCGTCGTAGACCCATTCCTGCATGGTGATCAGGTCGATGATGCCTTCAAGCTTGTCCTCGGCACCGATCGGAATCTGGATCGGCATCGGAACTGCGCCGGTACGCACAGCGATCATCTTCACGCAGTTGAAGAAATCCGCGCCGGTCTTGTCCATCTTGTTGACAAAGACAATCCGCGGAACCTTGTAGCGGTCGGCCTGGCGCCAAACGGTTTCCGTTTGCGGCTCCACACCGGCGTTACCATCAAGCAGCACGACAGCACCATCCAGCACCGCCAGCGAACGCTCGACTTCGATGGTGAAGTCGACGTGGCCGGGGGTGTCGATGATGTTGAAACGGTACTTGTCTTTACCGGCAGCGTTCTCCTCGTGGTCGATCTGGCGCTGCCAGAACGTCGTGGTCGCTGCCGAGGTGATGGTGATGCCGCGTTCCTGCTCCTGCTCCATCCAGTCCATCGTCGCAGCGCCATCGTGCACTTCGCCGATTTTGTGGGTTTTGCCGGTGTAATAGAGGATACGCTCGGTCGTGGTGGTTTTGCCCGCATCGATGTGGGCAATGATACCAAAGTTCCGGTAGCGGTTTAGCTGATATTCGCGCGCCATTATGCCACCTTACCAGCGGTAATGGCTGAACGCTTTGTTCGCGTCGGCCATTTTATGTGTATCTTCGCGCTTCTTCACGGCCGAACCGCGAGAGTTCACCGCATCCAGAAGCTCGCCAGCAAGGCGCTCTTCCATGGTGTTCTCGTTGCGGTTCTTGGCGGCAGTGATCAGCCAACGAATGGCAAGCGCCTCGCGGCGCGACGGGCGCACCTCGACCGGCACTTGGTACGTGGCGCCACCAACCCGGCGCGAACGCACTTCGAGCGAGGGCTTCACGTTGTCGAGCGCTTCGTGGAATGCTTCCACCGGGGCGCGCTTCAGCTTGCCCTCGACGCGCTCGAGCGCCGAATAGACGATGCGCTCGGCAACTGACTTTTTGCCGTCGATCATCAGATTGTTCATGAACTTCGTGACTACCCGATCACCATACTTGGCATCAGGCAAAACTTCGCGCTTTTCAGCGGCGTGACGACGAGACATCTGCTGATCTCCTTACTTCGGACGCTTCGCGCCGTATTTCGAACGACGCTGACGGCGTTCCTTGACGCCTTGCGTATCAAGCACACCGCGCAGGATGTGGTAGCGAACGCCCGGAAGGTCTTTCACCCGGCCGCCGCGGATCAGAACCACCGAGTGTTCCTGAAGGTTGTGCTTTTCGCCCGGAATATAGCTGATGACCTCGAAGCCGTTGGTCAGACGCACCTTGGCGACTTTCCGCATGGCCGAGTTCGGTTTCTTCGGCGTCGTAGTGTAGACGCGCGTGCAGACGCCACGCTTTTGCGGGCACGATTGGAGGTGCTGCGATTTCGATCGCTGCACGATGGGCTGCCGCGGCTTGCGGATCAGCTGTTGGATAGTCGGCATTCACGTTCCCCGTGTTGCTCTGTCAATACTCGTATCCAAACCCGGATACGCCACTTCTCGACGGCATCTTGCGTCTACCGCAAAACGCCAAAACCGCATACATCCTCTACGTGAGGACGACGCGGTGGAATCTCAGAGGATCGGGGCTGTGACGCCCGGATCATGACCACATCCATACTGGTTTCCCGCAGTCGGCATGCCGCCTGCGTTGGTAGCGCGGGCTATAGGGGGAGTCGGAGGGGATGTCAACAAGAGCCGCATCAAGGCCGTCGGCCAAATCACTTAGCGCGGCACAACCCGATAGAGGCGCAGGTTACGGCCCCGCAACGGTTCCTCTGCCACAAGAATAAGCCCCTCGATCGCCAGTTCCTCAACCGAAACCAGCGCACCACCCGGATGCGCAAGCGCCCAGTCTTGCACCGCGCCTTGGTCTGCCAGTGCTGGCAACGGCCCCTGAAGGCGGCCAGTGAAGTTGAACTCGCCATGGTAGTTGCGAGGGTCAAAGCGCGCGATACCCTGCGCCTCGTTTTCGCCAAGCCACTGACCAACGCGCTCGGTCGAATACTGGGCAAAAAGCGTGTCGCTTAATGTCAGATGCAGCATAAGCAAGGTGGCGGGTGCCACCAGTGCCACGCCAAACGCGCCCGACCGACGCCACCAAACCACCCCGACCAAAGCCAGCAAGATAAGCACGGTTGCAGCGAGGTTAATGGTCGGCAACGCTATAGGCGCAAGTCCGTTGGGTTGAAATGCCCCTGTCCAGATCGCAACGCCAAGCGCAAGAACGGCCAGTGCGGGCAACAGCCACATCAGCCGCCAAAGACGCGCTACAGCTTGCTTGGGCAGCGCACAGGCCAGCAACAGCGCCGCCGCAGGCATTTCGGGCACAAGGTAGTGCGGCAGCTTGCCGCTTACAGCACTAAAGGCGAGGAGCACCGAAACCAACCAGACGGCGACGAACCGCTCTCCCTCGTTTGACCACAAGCGGCGCGGCGAAAACGCGGCAAGCCCGGCACGGCTCCAACCCCAAGGCCAGAGATAGACGGGCACCAGCGCAAGATAGAACCAAAACGGCTCTACATGCGCGAAGGACTCGACCATGCGCCCGGCGCTTTGGCGCCAAAGCACATCGTAGCGGTATTCCGGGCCGCCCAGCACCAATGCCGGCCCCAGCCAGAGCATCACCAGCCCAAAGGCTATCAGTACGGCCAGCCCAATGCGGCCATACCACGCGCGCAAGGGCGGGCGTGCATCTGGCGCGGCCCACAGCGGCATCGACAGTGCCACCGGTAGAACGTGCAGCAAGGCGACCGGCCCCTTGGCCAACACGCCAAAAGCCAGGCCCGACGCCAAAACGGCGACGGCTTTCCACCCCATGTCTCGGTGCAAAAGAACCACGCCGATCAGCGCCACAAGCACGCCCACGGCCAGCATCACATCGAACATCGTTGAAGAGCCGTAGAACAGAAAGACGCCGGTGCTCGCCAACACCAGCGCCGCGCGACCCGGGCGCGCCGCATCGTTCGGCCAAAGCAGACGCGCTAGGACCGCCGTGAGCAGCAGCGCAATCAGGCCGAATGCCGGACCGACCATCCGGGCGGCAAACCCACTTGGCCCGGTCACAGACCAGACCAGATTGATAAGCCAGAACAGCATCGGCGGTTTGTGGCTATAAAGCTCGCCGTTCAGGTGCGGCACAAACTTCGAGCCGCCAGTCCACATCTCCCAGGCCACGGCAAGATAGCGCGTCTCATCCAACGGCATCAGCGGCCGCAGAGAGATGAGCGAAAGCACGGCAACGAAAAATAGAACCAGCGCAGCAACAAGATACGCCCTGCCATTGCTGCCCGCTTGGGTCGGCTGATCGTCCGGGTTTGCCATTAACGCCCTACCTTTCCGCGGTGCGCAGAAGCCCGGAGTTAACCGGCGCGCCGAACGACGCTACAGCGTTGACTTGCGCTTTTCAGCCTGAATCAGCCACAGGTTTCGGGCATAAATAAACACCCCCAGCGATTGGCCCAGCATGAACACCGGATCGCGCCGATAGATCGCGTAGGTCAGCAGCATCACGCCGCCTGCCAGCGAAAAATACCAGAACGCCACCGGCATCACGGAACGGCGCGCGCGCTCTGATGCGACCCACTGCACAAGAAACCTGCCCGTAAACATCAGTTGCGCGAAAAGGCCAAACGCCACCCACATCAACTCCGTGCGGGATTCGACATGAAACCAGTCCATGATCGTCTGCATCACTTGCTTGCCTCGTCCCGGTGCATTTCTTGCGGCGCGGCCTTCTTGCGCCGGCGCAGCAGCCACGCGACGCCGAACAGATCGACCGCCCCGACCAGACCACGTTGCAGGTTGGAATAGTTCGATCGCCCGCCACCGCGCGGGCGATGGCTTACATCGACATGCGCAATCTGCCAACCATCACGCGCGAACAGCGCGGGCAGATAGCGGTGCATATGGTCGAAATAGGGCAGGCGCAAAAACGCGTCACGCCGAAATGCTTTCAGCCCACAGCCCGTGTCGCGGGTGCCATCGTGCAGGATCCGCGCGCGCAAAGCATTGGCAAAGCGCGAGGCAAGCCGCTTTGATAGCGTATCTTGCCGCCCGACGCGCTGCCCCGCGACCAGACCAAGCGGCCCCGCACCCGGTGCCAGCAGCGGTGCCAGCAAGTGCGGCAACTCTTCTGGCGGGTTCTGGCCGTCGCCATCGAGCGTCGCGATCAGTGCCCCGCGCGCGGCCAGCACGCCCGAGTGCACCGCAGCACTTTGCCCGCCAGAGCGGTCGTGCCGGATCAGCCGCAAATGTGAATGCTCTGCCATGCGCGCACGAACGGCCTCGACAGTGCCGTCATCCGAGCCGTCATCAATTACGATGACCTCGTAAGCAGGCAGCGCCGCGCAGGCAGCATCAATGCCTTGCAGCAATGTGACGATATTGGCAGCCTCATTGCGTGCCGGAATGACTATGCTGATCTCGGTCATCGCGCCTATCCAACCGGCCCCAACGGGTCCGCGGCTTGATAGCCGCCAGCCCTGCCTATGTAAACCTCAGCCCAATGCCCGCCGAGCAAGAACCCGCTCGCGGTAAAAGGCGTAGACGCCAGATCCGATCACCAGTGCGGCTCCGCTGATGGTCCACAAATCCGGCAAGTCGCCAAAGACCAGATACCCCATCGCCACCGCCCACAACAGCGAGGTGTAGCGGAATGGCGCGACCACGCCCACCTCGCCCACGCGCATCGCCATGACAACCGCCAGATAGCCCCCAATGACGGCAAGTGCGGAAAGCGTAACACCCGTAAGCTCTGCCAAAGTCGGGTTCTGCCAACCGTCAAAGGGAATCATAACCGCACCCACGACCAGAATGGAAAGCCCGGCATAGAACGAGATCGCCACTGACGAGACAGAGCTTGAAAATCGCCGCGTGACCATGTCGCGCAGCACGACACTAAGCACCGCGCCAACACCCAGAACCGACCAGATGCCAAAGCTTTCTCCGCCGGGGCGGATGATTAGCATCACACCGGCAAAGCCGATCAGAATTGCCATGATCCGACGCCACCCGATGCTTTCACCAAACCAGATCGCCGCGGCAAGCGTGACCGCCAGCGGCAGCGACTGCATGATTGCGGAAAGATCGGCAATCGGCATGTGCATGAGCGCCGTCAAAAAGAACACCGTCGCAAGTATCTCGCCCACCGTGCGCCAAGCCAATGTGCGGGTATCGGCGCGAGACAGGCGCAACTGCAACCCACCCTTGGCCAGCCCGATCAGCCACAACAGCGAAACCGTCACAACACTGCGCAGAAAAAGCGTCTGATAAAGGGGCAGCGTCTCGGTGACGTATTTAATTGCCGTGTCATTCAGCGTGAAGCCCGCCATCGCGGCCATCATCAGAATCGATCCACGCAGATTGTCGGATAGCGGTGCCATATGCGCCGCGTAGCAGGCGCCGTTAGCGCCCGCAAATGCAAAATGGCCCCGCCGATCAACGGCGGGGCCAGTTCATATCAAAAGGGTGCGCAGGCCCCTATCAGTCGCGGCTCTCGGGGGTCTCGACCATTTCCGGATCGATCTCTGTAGCCACAACATCGTCAATCGGCGCAGCCAACGCAGCAGCTGCCTCGGCCTCGGCACGGCGCGCCTCGATCACCAGAGCATCACGCTCGGCAGCGATTTTGCGCACCCGCGTCGTGGCACCACCGGTGCCAGCCGGAATCAGGCGGCCGACGATGACGTTTTCTTTCAGGCCCACCAGTTTGTCGCGCTTGCCCTGCACCGAAGCTTCGGTCAGCACCCGCGTGGTTTCCTGGAACGACGCCGCCGAGATGAAGCTGCGGGTCTGCAGCGACGCCTTGGTGATGCCCAGCAGGACCGGTTCGCCCGTGGCCGGGCGGCCACCGCGTGCAATGACCTTGGCGTTCTCTTCGTCGAACTCGGCCTTGTCCACGTTTTCGCCCTTGAGCAGCGTCGACTCGCCCGAGTCGAGGATCTCGATCTTTTGCAGCATCTGCCGCACGATCACCTCGATGTGCTTGTCGTTGATCTTCACGCCTTGCAGACGATAGACGTCTTGCACTTCGTCGATCAGATAGTCGGCCAAGGCCTCGATCCCCATGATCCGCAGAATGTCATGCGGCGCGGGGTTGCCGTCCATGATGTAGTCACCCTTCTGCACGAAGTCGCCTTCCTGCACGGGGATGTGCTTGCCTTTCGGCACCATGTACTCAACCGGCGTCAAGCCCTCGGCACTGGGCTCGATGGTGATGCGGCGCTTGTTCTTGTAGTCCTTGCCAAAGCGCACATAGCCGTCGATTTCGGCGATGATCGCGTGGTCTTTCGGACGCCGCGCCTCGAACAGTTCTGCCACGCGCGGCAGACCACCGGTGATGTCCTTCACCTTCGCGCCTTCGCGCGGGATCTTGGCCACCACGTCACCGGCGTTCAGCACCTGACCGTCTTCCACCGCAAGGATGGCATCGACCGACATCGGATAGCTGACCGGGTTACCGGCATCGTTGCGCACCGGCTCGCCGGTAGCGGGATCGACCACGATGATCTCGGGCTTCAGGTCGTTGCCGCGCGGCACGTTGCGCCAGTCGGACACGATCTTCTGCGTCATGCCGGTTGCATCGTCGGTTTCGTCGCGCACCGCGATGCCCGAAACCAGATCGACATACTTCGCCACACCCGCCTTTTCAGCGATGATCGGCAAGGTATAGGGATCCCATTCGAACAAGCGGTTACCGCGCTTGACCTTCTCGCCCTGCTTGACCAACACCTTGGAGCCGTAGATGACCTTGTGGCTGGCCCGCTCTTCGCCATGCTCGTTGACGATGGCGATCTGCATGTTGCGGCCCATGACGATCTGTTCGCCCGCAACGTTGATCAGGATCTGCGCATTGCGGAACTCGACCGTACCTTCCTGATTGGATTCCAGGAAAGACTGCTGGCCGCCTTGCGCCACGCCGCCGATGTGGAACGTCCGCATCGTCAACTGTGTGCCCGGTTCGCCGATCGACTGCGCGGCGATGATACCCACCGCCTCGCCGATGTTGACCAGTGTGCCGCGCGCCAGATCGCGCCCGTAGCAAAGGGCGCAGACGCCCTCTTCCGCTTCGCAGGTCAGCGCCGAGCGGATGCGAACGTGCTGCACGCCGAGCGTCTCGATCAGATCGGCCTTGCGCTCGTCGATCAGTTCGTTCTTGCGCACCAGCACCTCGTCAGAGCCGGGCACCAGCACGTCATCGGCCGCAACCCGGCCCAGAACGCGCTCACCCAAAGGCGTCACCACTTCGCCGTCGTTCACCGCGGCGTTTGCGGTAATCGCGCGGTCGGTACCGCAGTCGTGGCTGCGCACGATGCAGTCCTGCGCCACGTCTACCAGACGCCGCGTCAGATAGCCCGAGTTCGCGGTCTTCAACGCGGTGTCCGACAGGCCCTTCCGGGCACCGTGGGTCGAGTTGAAGTATTCAAGAACCGTGAGGCCTTCTTTAAAGTTCGAGATGATCGGCGTTTCGATGATCTCGCCGTTCGGTTTGGCCATCAGGCCGCGCATACCGCCCAACTGCTTCATCTGCGTTACCGAGCCACGAGCGCCCGAGTGCGCCATCATGTAAACCGAGTTCGGTTCCATTTCAGCGCCGTCCGCATCAAGCCGCGAGGCCGAGATGGTCGTCATCATCGCCTCGGTCACCTTGTCGTTGCACTTGGTCCAGGCATCGACAACCTTGTTGTACTTCTCACCTTGCGTGATGAAGCCGTCCATGTACTGCTGCTCGAACCCAGCAACCTGATCGCGGGTTTCGTTGACGATGGTCCACTTGGTATCGGGCACCACCATATCGTCCTTGCCGAACGAGATGCCGGCCTTGAACGCTTCGCGGAAGCCCATGGTCATGATCTGGTCGCAGAAAATCACCGATTCCTTCTGGCCGCAGTAGCGGTAGACGGTGTCGATGACGGCCTGCACGTCTTTCTTGCGCAGAAGCCGGTTGACCAGATCGAACGGCGCCTTGGCGTTCAGCGGCAACAGCGCACCCAGCCGAACGCGACCCGGCGTGGTTTCGAAGCGTTTGATCACTTCGTTGCCTTCGGCGTCGATCTGCTTCACGCGGCACTGAACTTTGGCGTGCAGGTGCACAAGGCCCGCGGTCATTGCATGCTCGATCTCATCGACCGAGCCAAAGACCATGCCTTCGCCCTTCATGCCCTTGCGTTCCATCGTGGTGTAGTAAAGCCCCAAGATCATGTCCTGAGACGGCACGATGATCGGCGCGCCGTTGGCGGGCGAGAGCACGTTGTTGGTCGACATCATCAGCACGCGCGCTTCTAGCTGGGCTTCCAGCGAGAGGGGGACGTGCACAGCCATCTGGTCGCCGTCGAAGTCGGCGTTGAAGGCCGAGCAGACCAGCGGGTGAAGCTGGATCGCCTTGCCTTCGATCAGGATCGGCTCAAACGCTTGGATGCCCAGACGGTGCAGCGTCGGCGCGCGGTTCAGCAGCACCGGGTGTTCGCGGATCACCTCGTCCAGAATATCCCAAACCTCGGGACGCTCTTTCTCGACCAGCTTCTTGGCTTGCTTGACGGTGGTCGAAAGACCCTTCGCCTCGAGCCGCGAATAGATGAACGGCTTGAACAGCTCGAGCGCCATTTTCTTGGGCAGGCCGCACTGGTGCAACTTCAGTTCCGGGCCGGTCACGATGACCGAACGACCGGAAAAGTCCACGCGCTTACCCAGAAGGTTCTGACGGAAGCGGCCCTGCTTACCCTTCAGCATGTCGGACAGCGATTTCAGCGGGCGCTTGTTGGTGCCCGTGATAACGCGGCCGCGACGGCCGTTGTCAAACAGCGCATCGACCGATTCTTGCAGCATCCGCTTTTCGTTGCGCACGATGATATCGGGCGCGCGCAGCTCGATCAGACGCTTCAGACGGTTGTTCCGGTTGATGACGCGACGGTAGAGGTCGTTCAGATCCGAGGTGGCGAAGCGGCCACCATCAAGCGGCACCAGCGGGCGCAGTTCCGGCGGAATGACCGGGATCACCGTCAGCACCATCCACTCGGGCCGGTTGCCCGATTCGACGAAGCTTTCGACGATTTTCAGCCGCTTGATGATCTTTTTCGGCTTCAGCTCGCCCGTGGCGACCTTCAGCTCTTCGCGCAGTTGTTCGGCCGTGGCGTCAAGGTCGATCGCCGCCAACATTTCGCGGATCGCTTCAGCGCCGATATTGGCGGTGAAGGCGTCAGCGCCGTATTGGTCTTGCGCGTCGAGGAACTCTTCTTCGGTCAGCAACTGGCCGTAGTTGAGGTCGGTCAGACCCGGTTCGATCACCACATAGTTTTCAAAGTAGAGAATACGCTCCAGATCGCGCAGCGTCATGTCGAGCATGAGGCCGATGCGCGAGGGCAGCGATTTCAGAAACCAGATGTGGGCAACGGGGCTGGCCAGTTCGATATGGCCCATCCGCTCGCGGCGCACTTTTTGCAAGGTGACTTCCACGCCGCATTTTTCGCAGACGACGCCGCGATATTTCATGCGCTTGTATTTGCCGCAAAGACATTCGTAGTCTTTGATCGGGCCAAAGATACGCGCGCAGAACAGGCCGTCACGTTCCGGCTTGAACGTGCGGTAGTTGATCGTTTCTGGCTTTTTGATCTCGCCATAGGACCACGACAGAATCCGCTCTGGCGAGGCCAGAGAGATCTTGATCTCGTCGAAGCTCTTGGCGGGGGCAACGGAGCCGAACGGGCCGTGGCTGTGGGTCAGTTCCTGGTTCATTTCAGATTCCTCGAATGGGGCAGGGAAAGGGAAGGGAGTCGGGCTTGCAGCCCGACCTCACTCCTCCTCCGCGTCCAGGAGTTCCATGTTCAGGCCGAGGCCGCGCACTTCCTTGACGAGAACGTTGAACGATTCCGGCACGCCGGCTTCGAAGTTGTCCTCGCCCTTCACGATTGACTCGTAAACCTTGGTGCGGCCTGCCACGTCGTCCGACTTCACGGTCAGCATTTCCTGCAAGGTGTAGGCGGCACCGTACGCTTCAAGCGCCCAGACCTCCATCTCACCCAGACGCTGGCCACCGAACTGCGCCTTGCCGCCCAGCGGTTGCTGAGTCACGAGGCTGTAGGGGCCGGTCGAGCGTGCGTGCATCTTGTCGTCCACAAGGTGGTGCAGCTTCAGGAAGTATTTCACCCCAACCGTGACCGGGCGGATGAACTGCTCGCCGGAACGACCGTCATAGACGATCGACTGGCCCGAAGTATCGAACCCGGCGCGTACCAGCGCGTCGTTGATGTCGGCTTCCTTGGCACCGTCGAATACCGGGGTGGCAATCGGCACGCCGCGCCGCACGGTTTCGGCGGATTCGATGAAGCGCTCGGCATCGAGGTTGGAGAAGGCCTCCTCATAGGTCTCGTCGCCATAGCCGTGACGCATCGCTTCGCGCACCGGGGTCATATCGCCCGAGCGGCGATATTCCTTGAGCGCTTCGTCAATGCGGATGCCCAGCCCGCGCGAGGCCCAGCCCATGTGCGTTTCCAGAATCTGGCCAACGTTCATGCGGCTCGGCACACCGAGGGGGTTCAGCACCATGTCGACGGGCGTACCATCGGCAAGGAACGGCATATCTTCGATCGGCACGACCTTGGAAACGACGCCCTTGTTACCGTGACGACCAGCCATCTTGTCGCCTGCCTGAAGCTTGCGCTTCACGGCCACGAACACCTTGACCATCTTCATCACGCCGGGGGGCAGATCATCGCCTTGGCGGACCTTTTCGACCTTGTCCTCGAAGCGGGCTTCGAGCGCGCGTTTTTGCGCATCGAACTGGTCGTTGAGCGCCTCGACCTCTTTGGCGTCGTTTTCAGCCTCGAGTGCAAGCTGCCACCATTGGCCGCGCGACAAGGTGGCGAGCAGGTCATTGGTGATCTCGGAACCGGCCTTGATGCCTTTCGGGCCTTTGACCGCAACCTTGCCAAGGATCATCGATTTCAGGCGCGCGTAGATGTTGCGCTCCAGAATCGCCAGCTCGTCGTCACGGTCGCGTGCCAGACGCTCGACTTCTTCACGCTCGATTTGCAGCGCGCGTTCGTCCTTGTCGACGCCGTGGCGGTTGAACACCCGGACCTCGACGATCGTGCCAAAAGCACCCGGCGGCAGTCGCAAGCTGGTGTCGCGCACGTCCGATGCTTTTTCGCCGAAGATCGCACGAAGCAGCTTTTCTTCCGGCGTCATCGGGCTTTCACCCTTGGGCGTGATCTTGCCCACCAGAATGTCGCCCGGCCCCACTTCGGCACCGATGTAGACGATGCCAGCCTCGTCGAGGTTGCGCAGCGCTTCTTCACCGACGTTCGGAATGTCGCGGGTAATTTCTTCCGGCCCCAGCTTCGTGTCGCGTGCGGCAACTTCGTATTCGTCGATGTGGATCGAGGTGAACACGTCGTCGCGCAGGATGCGCTCGGAAATCAGGATCGAGTCTTCGTAGTTGTAGCCATTCCACGGCATGAACGCGACGACCACGTTGCGCCCGATCGCCAGTTCGCCCTGGTCGGTCGAGGGACCATCAGCGATGACCTCGCCCTTCTTGACCAGATCGCCCACCTTCACCAGCGGGCGCTGGTTGATGCAGGAAGACTGGTTGGAACGCTTGAACTTGCGCAGACGGTAGATGTCCACACCCGCATCGCCCATGCCAAGGTCTTCGGTTGCGCGCACAACGATACGCGTCGCATCCACTTGGTCGATGATGCCGGAACGGCGCGCCATGATCGAAGCACCGCTGTCGCGGGCCACCACGGCTTCCATGCCGGTGCCGACGAAAGGCGCCTCGTTTTGCAGCAAAGGCACCGCTTGGCGCTGCATGTTCGAGCCCATCAGCGCGCGGTTGGCGTCGTCGTTCTCAAGGAACGGGATCAGTGCTGCGGCGATGGAAACCAGCTGCTTCGGCGAAACGTCGATCAGATCGACCGCTTCTTTCGGATTCAGCATAAACTCGCCCGACTGGCGCGTTGACACCAGATCGTTGACGAAGCG
>NZ_JBFHIA010000061.1:0-13984 GCF_041596715.1 Phaeovulum sp. | reverse complement strand
GACCGACAAACAGTGAAGCTGACACTCACATCATCGCTTGCGCTAGTGAGCCGATATGCAAACGTCCAGTCATCGAAACAACCCGAACCGCCCACATATCCCTTCAGTAATTATCTTGTCAAAGAGCACAGAGACAAAACAGTAAACGAGCGCTTCTCTCAGCGCTTGCTGCTGTTTCGCCTCAAATCCGCGAAACCCGTGCCACCGGCACCAGCCTCGCCCCGTTGCAGCCTTAGCTGCTTCGGTGAGGGGGTTTCTACGCAGACCGGTGGACCAGCGCAAGAGACATTTTGCGCGTTGTCGTGTTTTTGTTGCAATGCATTGGTATTACTTGCTTTTTATCAGACATCGCAGACTTCAGCCGAGGTCGCGGCCACGGCGGCGAACGACGGTTTGCAGAATCATCGCGCCATAAACGAGGTCCAGCACCACCAAAGTCAGCCAGAACCGCGTGAACAGCATCCCCATCAGAATCGTTGTGCCCAACAGCACCAGCCCGACCCTACCTTGTGCAATACGCAGGCTTTTTGGCGAAAAAGTCGGGATGCGCGATATCATCAGCGCGCCCACCAGCCCAAGCCACAGCGCCGAGGCCAAGGGTTGCTGCGTGACATCGACGAGCCCTGCATGATCGGCAAACAGCGGCAGCAGCGCCAGCATCGCCCCGGCGGGCGATGGGACGCCAGTGAAGAAGGGCTTGCCCCCCGGCGCGGGTGTGGCGCGCGCCACGTTGAAGCGCGCAAGTCGCAGGCAGGTGCAGGCGACATAGACCAGCACCAAGACCCAGCTGAGCCCCGCACCAAGACCCTCGGTGCGCCCTGAAAGGGTAAACTCGTAGATCAGCAGACCCGGCACCACACCAAAGTTCAGAAAGTCTGAAAGACTGTCGAGTTCGGCACCAAAGGCCGAGGTGGCGCGCAAGCGCCGCGCGATCAATCCGTCGAGCCCGTCGATCACCGCCGCCAGAAGCAGCAGAATGGCCGCCACCTCGAAGCGCCCGGCAAAGGCAAAGCGCAGCGCGGTCAAGCCTAGGCTCAGCCCCGCCATGGTAACAAGGTTGGGCAATAGCAGCAGAAATGGCATCGGCTCGGTTCTGGGGCGGGTTTCAGGTCTGCGCATCATTGCCTCCTTCAGCGCCGCACGCCGGGGCGCGCGACTTGCGGCCCTGCGAGATCGGCAAGCACGGTTTCGCCTGCGACCATGTTCTGGCCGATCGCCACCAGCGGCACCACACCCTTGGGCAAATACACATCCAACCGCGAGCCAAAGCGGATCAGCCCGAACCGCTCGCCCGCCGCCAATTCCTGCCCCGGCTCCACGAAGCACAAGATTCGGCGCGCCACGAGCCCTGCGATCTGCACCACCCCGATCCGCCGCCCGTCGGCCATTTCTACCGAAACCCCGTTACGCTCGTTATCCTCGCTGGCCTTGTCGAGCGAGGCGTTGAGAAACTTGCCCGGTCGGTACGCCACGGCCACCACGCGGCCGGCCACCGGCAGGCGGTTCACATGGCAGTTGAACACGCTCATGAAGATCGAGATGCGGGTCAGCGGCTCGGTGCCCAGTTCCAGCTCAAGCGGCGGCAGCGCCGCTTCCAGCAGGCTGACAACACCATCGGCGGGGCTGATGACCAAGCCATCGCCCTGCGGCGTGATCCGCACCGGATCGCGGAAGAAGTAATAGACCCAGACCGTCAGCCCCAGCCCCAGCCAGCCAAGCGGCTGCCAGAGGAAAAAGAACACCGCAGTCACCGCCGCGGCAATTGCCACAAAGCGCCGCCCCTCGGGGTGCATCGGTTTGACGAAGGTGGAAAGCATGCTGAGCGCCATTGTTATGGGTCCTTTCACGACTGCCGCTGCTTACCTGATTGGCCGTCGCGGTGCAAAGGAAGATGGGAAACGGGCATGGGTGGGAGCACCCCAGGGGCAGCGACGGAAAGCCTGCCCTAGTACCGCGCCCCTGCCCTCGCCTGCCGCGCGCGCCGCGCCGGGCGCTTTGGTCGCTGCGGGTGCGGGCGGTTTGCCGCGCTGCGACAACGCCGCTTGGCGGCAAGCGGCCCTCTCGTCTCTCGACTTTCGTCGGGGCCAGAGGTAACAAGAACATTATGAGAACATCTACCCCGACACGCCGCTTTCTCAGCCTCTGGCTACCGCGTCTGGCCTCGGACCGCGTCTTGCGCGGGGTCGGGGGCGGTGCGGCGCTGCCGTTGGCCATTGTGACGCGGGCCGGTAATGCCGACCGACTCGCCTGCCTTACCGCCGCCGCCGAGGCCGAGGGGCTGGCGCGCGGCATGACGCTGAGCGATGCGCGTGCGCTCTGCCCCGGCCTTGTCACCCGCCCCGCAGACCCGTTGGCCGAGGCCGCGTTTCTGCGCGGGCTGGCGCGTTGGGCCACGCGTTTCGCACCGCGCGTGGCCTGCGATGGCACCGATGGGCTGGTGCTCGACATCACCGGCGTCGCGCATCTGTTCGGTGGCGAGGCGGCGCTGCTGGCCGATCTTGCGGCCGGGTTGGCACGGCTTGGGCTGAGCCTGCGGTTGGGGGCGGCGGGCACGCCCGGCGCGGCTTGGGCGCTGGCGCGGTTCGGGGCGCTGCGGGTGGCAGCACCGGGGGCCGAGGCGGCGGCGCTGGCCCCCCTGCCCCCGGCCGCGCTGCGCCTGCCCGAGCCAACGCTGGCCGCGCTCGACCGACTTGGCCTGCGCCGCATCGCCGATATCGCGGCGCTGCCACGCGCCGGGCTGGCGCGGCGGCTTGGGCCCGAGGTGTTGATGCGGCTTGATCAGGCCACCGGCACCGCCCCCGAAGCGATTGCCCCCACGCCCGAACCGCCACCGCTGGCCGTGCGCCTTACCCTGCCCGAACCGATTGGCCTTGTGGCCGATGTGATGGCCGGGCTGGCGCGGCTGCTTGAACGGCTTTGCACGCAGCTTGCGGATGCAGGGCTTGGCGCGCGGCGGCTGCGGCTGACGCTGCGGCGCGTCGATGGCGGGGCTGCCGAGGTTGAAATCGGGCTGGCGCGGCCCTTGCGCGCGCCCGAGCGGATCGCAGCGATCTTTGCGCATGGGGTCGAGGCGGTCGAGGCGGGTTTTGGCATCGACATGCTGCGCCTTGCGGTGCTGGTGGCAGAACCGCTTGGGGCGCAGCAATTACGGCTGGCGGGCAAGCCCGGTGGCGAGGCGCTGGCCGACCTGCTGACGCGACTCGGCAACCGGTTGGGTTTCGAGGCGCTTTGGCGGCTTGCCCCGGCGGCCAGCCACATTCCCGAAAAATCCTTCCTGCGGCTTGCCGCCGCCTTTGCCGAGGCCGCCCCCGGCTGGCCCGCAGCGCCGGGCCTGACGCTGGCAGACCCCAACTGGGCCGATGCAGGGGCCGCGGCAGCGCCAAACGCACCACCCCGCCCTGCCCCCGCACCCACGCATATCTGGGCCGAGACGCCAGAGGGATGGTCCGCGACCGGCACCGAAGGGTCCGCGCGGCAGGTAGGCGAGGCGGAAGTAGTGGCAAAACCCCACCGGAACGTCGCCTGCCATGTGGCGGGCCTGAACGCGCCGCAAGAGGCTTTTGCACACGCGCCCAGTGCAACGCCCCCGCACAGTCTCATCCGTCATGAACCCGGGGCATGGGCCGCCGAAAGCACCGCCCAGCAAGATGAGGCCGCGCAGAAAGATGCGGCGCGGCCCCAGACGGGGGCAAAGACAGCAGGCACCCGCGCGGCGCGCAACGGTGCCACACGGGCGGGCAAGACTGCGCTGGTAGCGCCGCTTTCATCCGCCCGCCCGCTTTTGCTGTTTGCGCCCGAACCGCTGAGCGGCACAACCAGCAGCAGCACACCGCCCCGGCGCTTTCGCTGGCGGCGGATGGAGCTTGCCGCAACCCGTGCCATCGGCCCCGAAAGAATTGCCCCCGAATGGTGGCTTGACGAGCCCGCATGGCGCAGCGGCCTGCGTGACTATTGGCAAGTGGAAACCGCCGATGGCCGCAGGCTCTGGCTCTACCATACGCCGCAAAACCCCGGCTGGTTCGCACAAGGAGAGTTCGCATGAACACCTCGCGCCAGCCTCGCCACGGCAAGATGGCAGATCGCGGCCCCGCCCCCCAAAGCCGGGCAAGCCGCTGATGCCAGAGCAGCACCCCACCCCGCCCCGGCCCGGCCCCGGGCCAGATGCCACCCGCCGCAGCCTCGCCCGGCGCGGTCAGGCAGGTGCGCCCGCCTATGCAGAGCTTTGCGTGACCTCGAACTTCTCGTTTCTGCGCGGTGCCTCGCACCCGGAAGAGCTGATGCTGCGCGCCGCCGAGATCGGCCTGCACGCCATCGCCATCACCGACCGCAATTCGCTGGCCGGGGTAGTGCGTGCGCATGTGGCGCTGCGCGAACTGGCGCGGATGCAAGACGAAGCGGCCCCGGCCCTGCCCGCAGGGCCGGGCACGGCATCCGATCCGCAGCCGATGCCCGAACGTACCAAGGCAGCCCCGCCGCCCTTGCCGCGGCTGATCATCGGCGCGCGGCTGGTGCTGGCCGACAGCCCGGTCGAGTGGCTGGCGCTGGTGCCCGACCGTACCGCCTATGCGCGGCTTTCGCGGCTGCTGAGCCTCGGCAAGCGGCGGGCGGGTAAAGGCGAGTGCGAGCTGCGCGAGGCCGATCTTCTGGCGGGTGCCGACGGGCTGGTTCTGATCGCGCTGGTCGGGGATGCGCTTGACCCCGCAGCGCGCGCCACTGCCGCCCCGGTGCTGGCGCGCATGGCGCGGCGCTTTCCGGCCATGGCCTACCTTGGCGCTGCCCCCCGCTATGACGGGCGCGATGGCCCCCGCCTTGCCGCAAGCCTTGCGCTGTCGCAGGCAAGCACGCTGCCGATGGTGGCCGTGGGCGACGTGCTTTTGCACCACGGCGCGCGCCGCCGCTTGGCCGATGTGCTGACCTGCCTGCGCGAAGGCTGCACGATTGACAACATAGGCACCCGCGCCCTGCCCAACGCCGAACGTCGCCTGCGCAGCCCGGGCGAAATGGCGCGGCTGTTTCGCAGCCACCCCGCCGCCCTTGCCCGCAGCGTGGAAATTGCCGACCGTTGCAGCTTCACGCTGGACGAGCTTTCCTATCAATACCCCGACGAAATCACCGATGGCGAGGCACCGCAGGCCCGCCTTGCGCGGCTGACCGACCTTGGCCTTGCCCGCCGCTACCCCGCAGGCGTGCCCGAAGATACCGCCGCCAAAGTGCGCAAGGAATTGGGCATCATCCAAGAGCTTGGCTTTGCCGCCTATTTCCTGACCGTGCATGACATCGTGGCCTTTGCCCGCAGCCGCGGCATTCTTTGCCAAGGCCGCGGCTCGGCGGCCAACTCGGTGATCTGCTACGCGCTCGGCATCACCGAGGTGCACCCCGATACCATCGCCATGGTGTTCGAACGCTTCATGTCAAAGGCCCGCGGCGAGCCGCCCGACATCGACGTGGATTTTGAACACGAGCGACGCGAAGAGGTGATCCAGCACATTTACACCCGCTACGGGCGCCACCGCGCCGGGTTGACCGCCGTGGTGGTCCACTTTCGCACCCGTGCCGCGATCCGCGAGGTAGGCAAGGTGATGGGGCTTTCGCCCGACCTTGTGGCGGCAATCGCGAACCTCGGCTGGGGCTGGCACGCACACCCCCCCGAGGCCGAAAGGCTGCGCGAACTGGGGCTTGATCCGAACGAGCCGCGCCTTGCGATGACGCTGCGACTGATCGGCGAGATCATCGGCTTTCCGCGCCACCTTTCGCAGCATGTCGGCGGCTTCGTCATCACCCGCGACCGGCTTGACGAGATCTGCCCGATCGAGAACGCGGCGATGGAAGACCGCACCATCATCGAATGGGACAAGAACGATATCGACGCGCTCGGCATTCTCAAGGTCGATATTCTGGCGCTCGGCATGCTCACCTGTATCCGCAAATGCTTTGACCTTGTGGCCGACAATGGCGGTGCGCGCTTTACGCTTGAAAACCTGCCACGCGAGGATGCGCGCACCTATGACATGCTCTGCCGCGCCGATGCGGTGGGGGTATTTCAGGTGGAAAGCCGCGCGCAGATGAACTTTCTGCCGCGGATGCAGCCGCGCAAGTTCTATGATCTGGTGATCGAGGTGGCGATCATCCGACCGGGGCCCATTCAGGGCGGCATGGTGCACCCCTACATCCGCCGCCGCCAAGGGCTGGAAGAGCCCGAGATCCCCTCGCCCGAACTGCGCGCGGTCTTGGGGCGCACCTTGGGTGTGCCGCTTTTTCAGGAACAGGCGATGCAGATCGCCATCGTCGCGGCAGGCTTTTCGGCGGAAGAGGCTGACCGGCTGCGCCGATCCTTGGCCACCTTCAAGCGCATGGGCACAATTGGCACCTTTCGCGACCGTTTCGTGGCGGGGATGCTGGAACGCGGCTATGCCCCCGATTTCGCGCTGCGCTGCTTTGCCCAGATCGAGGGGTTCGGCGAATACGGCTTTCCCGAAAGCCACGCGGCAAGCTTTGCGCTTTTGGTCTATGCCTCGGCCTACCTCAAGCGGCACCACCCGGCGGCCTTTGCCTGCGCGCTGCTCAATTCGCAACCGATGGGGTTTTACGCCCCGGCGCAGATCGTGCGCGATCTGCGCGACCACGGGGTCGAGGTGCGCCCGGTCGCCGCCAACTTCAGCCACTGGGACAACACGCTGGAACCCCGCGCCGATGGTCGCCTTGCGCTGCGGCTTGGCTTTCGCCAGATCAAGGGTATGCGCGAAGAGGATGCAGGCTGGGTGGTGGCCGCGCGCGCCAATGGCTACCCCGATGTCGAAAGCCTCTGGCGGCGCGCCGGCGTACCCCCCGCCACGCTGGAACGGTTGGCCGAGGCGGACGGGTTCACCTGCATGGGCCTGCCGCGGCGCGATGCGCTTTGGCAGGTGCAGGCGCTCAAGGGCCCCGGCCCGCTGCCGCTGTTTGCTGGCGCGGTCGAAGGCGAGGGCATCGTCGAAGCGCCCGTGACCCTGCCTGCGATGACCTTGGGCGAGGCGGTGGTGGATGATTACCTTGCGCTGCGCCTTTCCTTGCGCGCGCATCCGATGGAACTGCTGCGCCCCGGCCTGCCCGGCATCACCGCGCACGCCCACCTTGCCGGGGCACCTGCACGGGTTTCGGTCTGCGGGCTGGTCATCACCCGCCAGCGCCCCGGCACCGCCTCGGGCGTGGTGTTCGTGACGCTGGAGGATGAGACCGGCGTGTGCAACGTGGTGGTCTGGCCCAAGGTCTATCAGGCGCATCGCCGCGCCGTGCTTTCGGGCAGGCTGTTGCGCGTGGGCGGGCGGCTAGAGCGGCAAAGCGGCGTCACGCATCTGATTGCCGAGACGATCGAAGATGTCTCGGCGCGGCTTTCCACATTGGGTCAGGCGGGGCTTGCCGCCATCGACCCCACCGCCGGGCGCCATGACGAGGTGCGCCGCCCCATCACCCCGCGCCCCCCTGCTCGTGCCTATCATCCGCGCGATCAGGCCAGAAAACTGTTCCCAAGCCGCGACTTCCACTAGCCAGCGGCATTGCGCGGCAACCGCGCCTGCCCTAGCGTGCCGCTGAAATGGATGCCACAACCGCCGCCAACCGCATTGCCGAAAAGCTGCCGGGCCAACCGGTTCTGGTGTCATGCCAGAAAGACGAGGGGCCCTTTCTGGTCGAGTTTCTGGCGCATCACCTCGCGCTTGGCTTTGCCGCGGTGCTGTTCGCCTCGAACGACTGCACCGACGGGTCGGATGCGCTGCTCGATGCGCTGCAAGAGGCGGGCTATTGCGGCCATATCCGGCACCATCCCGCCGAGGGCGACTCGCCCCAGATCAAGGGATTCGCGGCACTGATGCGCGCCTTTCCGGTGCGGCGCGCAGCTTGGGTGATGGCGCTTGATACCGACGAGTTTCTGAACATCCACGTGGGCGCGGGCAAGCTGCACGACCTGATCGCCGCAGTGCCGCCCGAAGTCGATATTCTGGCGCTGAACTTTGCCAACTTCGGCAATGCACCGCATCTGGCATGGCAACCGGGGCCTGTGTGCGCGCGCTTCAGATACCGCCTGCCTCTCAACCATGCCAGCAACATCCCGATAAAGTCGCTGACCCGCACACCTGCAAACTTTGCCGCCGTACACAGCCACTCGATGATGCGCTTTCGCCTGCCGCGCCCGATCGAGGTGATGCGCGCCGATGGTTCGCGCTTTTCGCTGGCCCCCGAAACCAAGCTTTACGAACGCCTGCGCCGCTTTGCACCGGGCGAGATTGCGCATGACTTGGCGCAAATCAACCATCATCCGATCAAGACCTATGACAGCTTTCTTCTGCGCCGGGCGCGCGGCCGAGGCGGCGTGCCGATTTCGCCCGATGCGCCGCTGCGCCACACAGACACCTATTTCATCGACCGCGCCGCAGCCGCCGAGCGCGACGATACGATAGAGAAATACCGCACCGCGACCGAGGCGCTGATGGCTGAAATGCGAACACATCCTGCCGTGCAGCGCACCGAAGCCGCCTGCATCGCCGCCTACCGCGCGCGGCTGGCCGCGAATTGAACCCTATCCACCGCGGTTCGGTGGCACGGATGGGCGCAAAGCCTAGACTTTCTTTTTTGCGGACGCGACCTTAGGCTTGCTTTCAGCCCAGCCGGCACCCGGCGGCGGCATTGCGACCGGCGCCAAAATGAGACCCGCATGATCTTTGATTCCGCTGAAAACCGCCGCCTGATCGACCTTTTTCGTGCCGTGGCGATATTGCAGGTGGTGCTGTTTCACGTCGTGCATGGAATCGTGCGCTTTGGCCCTGCCGAAACAGCTGCGGAACTTGTCGCGCGGCTACCGGGGGCGCTGAACGTCGCGTGGCAAGCCTATGGGGTGGACCTGCTGTTCATGGTCTCGGCACTGCTGCTGGCGGTGCCGCTGCTGCACGAAGTTTCCCGCAGCGGTACGATCAATTTGCGCGGCTATTTTGGGCGCCGTGTCGCGCGGATCCTGCCGCTCTACTATCTCGCGCTGCTGCTATACGCGCTCGCCCAAGGCTCACATCCGCAAGAAATCCTGCGCTCGGCGCTGTTCTTGGGCTTCATTCTTGGCGATTACAGCGTGATTCCTGTTGGTTGGGCGATGGAATCGATCATGACCTTCTACATCGTCCTGCCTTTTGCGGTGCTTTGGCTTCAGCGCTGCCGAAAACCGCTCTTATGGATCGGGGCGGCGCTTGCCCTGTCGCTGCTGGCGCGGGGCGCTTACGTCGATGCACAGACTGAAACCTTTGCTGACATCATGCCCCGCGCGATTGCCACACGGTCGTTGCCCGACCCGATGTTCGAGCTGTATTTCCGCGTCTGGTTTCGCATTGCACCGTTCCTGATCGGGTTGGGTATGGCATATCTTCTTGCCCGCAGGCCCGAATTGCGCGCGTGGCTCGCCCATAACGCGGGCCCACGCCGGGTGCTAAACCTGATCGCTGGCGCGCTGATCGTGGCGATTGTCTGGATGCCTGTGCAAAACCCCGCGCCGCTCGGTCTGGCCGAGCCCTTCTGGCGGCTCTACTGGACGCTTGCGCCCGCGCTGTTTTCTGCCGCTGCGGCATGGGTGCTTGTGGCAGGGCTTGATCGCGGCTGGCGGTTGCCGGGGCCTTGGGCAATGCTTTCGCATAATATCTTTGGCATCTACCTGTTTCACATGCCGATGCTGGTGCTGGCTGCGGTGCTGGTGTTCCGCTCAACCTCGCGCGCGGCGCTTGGCTTGGCGAATGTCTGGCAAGTGCTCGCCGTGTTTGGCTTGGCCAGCACGCTGAGCCTTGGGCTTGCGCTGCTTCTGGCCCGAATCTACGAGCGACCCGTCGAACGCTGGCTACGCCACAAGCTGCGCAGCACCCCAAAATGAAAAGGGCGGCCCGAAGGCCGCCCTTTCGCAATCTGCAAGGTTCCGATCAGCGCTTGGAGAACTGGAAGCTGCGGCGGGCCTTGGCCTTGCCGTACTTCTTGCGTTCCACCACGCGGCTGTCGCGGGTCAGGAAACCCGCAGCTTTCAGCGCGCCGCGCAATTCGGGCGTGTAAAGCTGCAGCGCCTTCGAGATGCCGTGCTTGACCGCGCCGGCCTGGCCCGAAAGCCCGCCGCCTGCAACCGTTGCCATCACGTCGAATTCGCCTTCGACACCGGCCACGGTGAAGGGCTGCTTCAGGATCATCTGCAACACCGGACGGGCGAAATATTCGGCCATCGGCTTGCCATTCACCACCACATTGCCTTTGCCGGGCTTGATCCAGACGCGGGCGACCGCGTCTTTACGCTTGCCGGTGGCATAGGCGCGGCCAAGCGCATCGCGCTGCGGCTGGCGGGGGGCGGCGACCGGCGCGGCAGCGGCAGGCGTGCCCGCCACGGCGGCTTTCAGATCGTCGAGGGATTTGAGGTCGTCAACCATCTTATGCGCTCCGGGTGTTCTTCGGGTTCAGCGAGGCCACATCAAGCACTTCGGGCTGCTGAGCCTCGTGGGGATGCGCCGCACCGGCATAGACGCGCAGGTTCGACATCTGCTGGGCACCCAGACGGTTGCGCGAAATCATCCGCTCGACCGCCTTGATCACCACGCGCTCGGGATGCGCGCCGTCAAGCACCTGGCCCGCAGTGCGGAACTTGATGCCGCCGGGGTGACCGGTGTGCCAGTAATAACGCTTGTCGGCGCGCTTGTTGCCGGTCATCTGCACCTTGTCGGCGTTGATGACGATCACGTTGTCGCCCATGTCCATGTGCGGCGTGAAAGTGGGTTTGTGCTTGCCGCGCAAGCGCATGGCGACGATCGTGGCGAGGCGGCCCAGCACGATGCCTTCGGCATCGATCAGGATCCACTTCTTTTCGATCTCCGCCGGGATCGCGGTATAGGTTTTCATCGGCTTTCGCCCCTTCGACAGCTGTAAGCATCGGATGGTGGCTTTTGAGGCAAAAGCGCGCGCAGGTCAAGCGCGTTGACGCAAATTAATACCTTACTTTTCAATGCCTTGCAATATAGGTATTATTATACCCCACTCTTTGGCGGAATCGAATAGGTCATTGTGGCGCGCGCCACCGGGTCTGAGGTGCCTTCCGAGTAAATCAGCACATCACCCACCGCAAGGTTGCGGCCAAGCTTCAAAAGCCGGGTGCGCGCGATCAGGTCTAGCCCCGCCGCGGGCTTGCGTAGAAAATCAAGGCTTGCCGAGGTGGTAACGCTTAGCGCCACCGGCCCGATCCGCGAAAGGATCGCAAGGTATACGGCCACATCGGCCAACGCAAAGATCGACGGGCCCGAAACCGTGCCACCGGGGCGCAGGTGTCGCTCTGCCACCTTCAGGCGCACGTCGATACCCTCTGAGGTAACCGCCTCAATCGCGAAATCTTCGGCAACTTGCGTGAAATCGCGCGCAATAAAGGCATTCAACGCCGCCGCATCCATCAGGTGTTGCATCTTTCCTCCGCGCCATCCTCGCCCTAGTGTTTCGGCAAACGGGAGGGAATGACAATGGCCGAGTTGATTGAGCGAAGCGATGCGGCGGGGGTGGCCCGCCTCGTGCTGAATTCACCCGCCAACTATAATGCGCTATCGGATGCGATGCTGGCGGCGCTGCGAAATGCCTTTACCGCGCTGGCCGAGGACAAAAGCGTGCGCGTCGTGGTGCTGGCGGCCAAAGGCAAAGCCTTTTGCGCAGGCCATGATCTGAAGGAAATGCAGGCCGGCCGCGCCAGCCCCGACAAGGGGCACGCCTATTTCGCGCATCTTTTCGCCCGCTGCGCCGAGGTGATGCAGATGATCCCGCGCCTGCCGCAGCCGGTGATCGCCGAGGTGCATGGCATCGCCACCGCCGCAGGCTGCCAGTTGGTTGCCAGTTGCGACATGGCGGTTGCGGCCGAGGGCACGCGCTTTGGCGTCAACGGGGTCAATATCGGGCTTTTCTGCTCTACCCCGATGGTGGCGCTTTCGCGCGCAGTGCCGCGCAAGGCCGCGTTCGAGATGCTTTCGACAGGCGCTTTCATAGATGCCGCGCGGGCACGCGAACTGGGCCTAGTCAACCGCGTCGTCGCGCCCGAGGCGTTGACTGCGGAAACCGCAGCACTGGCGGCAGTGCTGGCAGAAAAACTTGGCGCCGCGGTCAAGATCGGCAAGCGCGCCTTTTACGAACAGATCGAGATGGGGCTTGCAGATGCCTACGCCCATGCAAGCGCGGTGATGGTGGAAAACATGCTCTGGCGCGATACCGAGGAAGGGATTGCGGCGTTTCTAGAAAAACGCAAACCCGATTGGAGCTGAGCGTGGCCGGGGGCGCGTGTCCCCCGGTGTCGCATTACGGCAAAGACAAAGCGTCAGCCAACCGTGGCAAGGAACGGCACGTTTTCCAGCAGCCAGTAAGAAAACTGCGAAAAACCGCCGGTCAGCATCAATAGGCCGATGGTCCACAGCAACAGGCCCATGATGCGCTCGATCACTTCCATGTGGCGCTTCATGAAGTTCATCAGCCCGCCCATACGCGGGAATAGCGCTGCAACCAGCAGAAACGGCACACCCAAGCCCGCCGCATAGAAGGCCAGCAGCGCGCCGCCCCGCGCAATGCTTTCATCCTGCGCTGCCAGCGACAGGATCAACCCGAGCTGCGGGCCGATGCAAGGCGTCCAACCAAAGGCGAAGGCCAGCCCCAGAAAATAGGCACCAACAGCCGAACCGCCCCGGTCGCCCGCATCCATCCGCGCCTCGCGGTTCAGAATCGGAATACGGATCACACCCAGAAAATGTGCGCCAAACACCATCACCACGATGCCCGCAAGCGTTGCGAACCAGTCCTGATTGCTTAGGAAAAATCTGCCAAAGGCCGAGGCGGTGAAGCCAAGCAGCAAGAACACCGTCGAAAGCCCAAGCACAAAGAAGACCGCGGGCAACAGCGCGCTGCGCCGCCCCTCGCGCAAATCGCCCATGCTGACCCCGCCCATATAGGCAAGATAGGGCGGCACGATCGGCAAAACGCAGGGGCTGAGAAAAGACAAAAGCCCTGCCGTCAGCGCCACGAGCGCCGCTGGCAGAAAAGATGCATCCAAGAGATCTATTCCAAACATTGCTCAGCCATACCTCTGCCCGCGACCAGTGTCACCTGCGGCCTTATCACAAATGCGTGGCCAAACAACCGCGTGGACAATTTGCCCCACCCGCCCTATCGCAAAGTGAAAAGGGGCGGCGACATGAGCGATAGAGAAACCGAGGTAGATGCGCGGGGCCTACTGTGCCCATTGCCTGTGCTGCGCGCGCAAAAGGTGCTTGCTGGCCTGCCGAGGGGCGCGCTGGTGCGGCTTCATGCCACCGACGCGGCCTCTTGGGTGGATGTGCCGCATTTCTGCACCCATGCCGGGCACGAGCTTGTGTCTGCCACAGAGGCGGGCGGCACCAAAACCTATCTGATTCGCCGTGGCTGATACGCAGGCATGAAAACGCCGGGCTCATGGCCCGGCGTTTTGCTGTTTCAGTGCCTTAACGCGCCAGCGACCACCAGCCGCGTTTCTTCGGCTTTTTCTCTGCCTCTGCGCTTTCGGCTTCCGGCTCAGCCGAGGGCTGCGGCGCAGGCGTGAGGGCCGGCGCTGGCGCGGCGGCCTGGGGCCGTGGTTCTGGCGCCGGTTGCAGCGCCGCCGGGGTGGCTACGGCGGGCTCGGGCGCGGGTTGCAGTGGCGCGGCGGCGGCTGCGGGCTCGGCCTTGGCAGCCTTGGGTGCCGCGGGCTTGCGCGTGCGGGGCTTTGCAGCCGCCTTGGGCGCGGCCGCATCGTCGGCGGCGGTTTCGGCCTTGGGCTTTCGCGACCGGCTCGATACCTTTTTCACCGGTGCGGGTGCGGCCTCTTCGGCATCGGCTTGCGCACCAGCTTCGGCTTGCGCGACAGGTTCTGCCGCCGCTTCGGCCACGACCTCGGGCTTCGGCTTAGAGCGCGACGAATTGGTGCGCGACCGGCTCGAAGTTCTCGGCTTAGCCGCAGCAGCAG
>NZ_JBFHIA010000060.1:0-14009 GCF_041596715.1 Phaeovulum sp. | reverse complement strand
TATGGCCGACAAGAGAAGAATGCCGCTGTAGCTCAGCTGGTAGAGCACGTCATTCGTAATGATGGGGTCGGGGGTTCGAGTCCCTTCAGCGGCACCATTCTTCTCCGCCAATCATCTTTTCCAATGTTTGCAAGGCGAAACACCACTCGCGGCACGCTGTTGGTTCATGCGGCCGGTCGCCCCCGAATTGGCGGGGGCTCTGCGTCGGTTCTATCCCGATAGGTCCAAATGCTGGGCGAAAGGGCGGCTCAGCGGCGGGCAAAACCTGCCTTGAGGAAAGCCAGAACCATCGCCAAACCTCTTTTAGCTGGCCGTTTTTCAGCACTTGACGTCTTGCCAGAAGCGCAGAGACTTAAGTTATGGATTTGGCTCTGATCAAGACTTTTGTCGAGGTTGCAGCCTCTGGGTCATTCGTTTCGGCCGCAGAGCGGTTGTACGTGACTCAGTCCGCGGTCAGTCTGCGCATCCAGCGACTTGAAGATCAATTGGGGCGGCCTTTGTTCACCCGCTCGAAATCCGGGGCGGAGCTGACCTCGGCGGGGCGAGAGTTCGAAAGTTTCGCGCAGGCGCTTTTGCGCAACTGGGAACAGGCGCGTCAGCAGGTCGCCATTCCCGAAGGCTTCAGCCGCAGCCTGACGATAGGGGCGCAGGTTTCTCTTTGGCCGCGACTTGGCTTTCGCTGGATCGACGCATTGCGCGCGGCCTTGCCCAACCTTGGGCTGCACGCGCAGCTTGGCTTGCCCGATTCGCTGACGCGGTCCATGACCGAAGGGGTGATGCAGATATCGCTGACCTATGTGCCAACTCTGCGGCCGGGTCTTAGCGTGGAAAAGGTGCTCGATGACGAGCTGGTACTGGTGGCACCTTGGGAAAACCCGACGCGCGAACAACTGCCCGGTCGCTATGCCTTTGTGGACTGGGGCGGGGACTTCTTGCATTTTCACGATTCCCACCTGCCGAAACTGTCGAATCCCGGCCTGACATTGACGATGGGCTCGCTTTCGGTGCGATTCATCCTCAGCCGCGACTTTGCTGCCTATCTGCCTGCGCGCACCGTGAAAAAGTATATCGACGATGGGCGGCTGCATTTGGTGCCCGACGCGCCCACCTACGCCTATCCGGCATGGTCGGTTTGGCGCGACGATCTGGAAGATGATCTGGCCACTGTTGCCCATGCGACACTGCGATCGGTGATCGAATTGGCCAAAGACGATACGACCGAGGTGCTGGAGCAAATCTGACCGAATTGCACAACCTGCCAATGACCTGAAAGATGGTCAAAATCCCGCCAAGGTCTGGCCGGGTGCGCGGTCGCCTCCAACTGGCAGCGGACTGCGAAATACAAGGGATAGTCAGCACGAGAAATACTCACGCTATCCACAAGTTTTCCGAATTTTTCTTATGGATGATCGTTCTTTAATTTTGCTTCAGGCAACACGCCTGCCCCCATCAAAGCTGCTGCGGGGTTGTGCAAAAGAGAGGAAAGACCATGAAAACGATAAGCAAAATCTTCACGATCTCGGCTCTCGCATTCGCCTTTGGTGCGACGAGCGCCTTGGCGCAGACCGCTCTGCTCGGTATAGAGGCCATTGATGATCGGATTACCGAAATCGAAGATGCTGCGGCCGAAGATCTGGCACGGTCCGAAGACGCAAGCCGTTTCGGCAACCCAGAGTTCCGCCCCGGCCTGTCGGGTAGTGCGGCCCTGACCTACTCTGGCACGGTCGGTGCCACAGATTCGCAAGATCTCTCGATTGGCGCGCGTCTGCGCTATGCAGAGGGCCTGTGGGTCCAGACGATCGGCGTGGTGCTGGACTACAGCGAAACCGACGGTGTGCGCACCAAGGAAGACGTGTTCGCGGTCTACGATGCGAACCGCTATTTCAACGACCAGTTCTACGGCTTCGTGCTGGGTCGGGTGAAATCTGATGGCTTGGCCACGACCGCCGGGGATACTCGCACTGATGCCTTCATCGGCGTGGGTCCGGGCTACCGGATCGTCAATACTCCAGACGTGACCTGGCGGGTGCAGGCCGGTATCGGCGTCAGCTACCTGAAGGACGGGCTTGGCGATAGCGTCACTGAAACCGGCTACATCGTCTCGTCGCGGGCGTTCTACAAGTTCAACGAAAATCTCTTCCTGACCAATGACACGGATATTCTGAGCTCGGATACCGCACTGCGGATCGACAACGATTTCGGTGTGAGCATCAGGATGACGGACGCGATGTCGACCCGGCTTAGCTACCTTACCGACTACAACGACAGCCGCACGGTGAAAACCGAGAACAAGGTTGGGGTTTCGTTGGTGTTCGGTTTCTGACAGGGCCAAAAGCGGCTAACATCACGCGGGGGCAGGGAAACCTGCCCCTTTCCTATTTGCGACACCCGTTTCTTGGCTAATCCTTACCGCGTGCGACCGCGCCGCCAAAGCGCGGATAGGCGGCGCAAGACCGGGCCGCGCCAAGGGCTGCCGGGGCGCAGGAAGCGGTCGCAGAAAATGCCCCAGATCGCGCCGGCCAATACTTGCCAGATCGTATGGGCATTGGCTTCAATCCGTGATGCGCCTGTAAAGGCCGCGGCCAGTATCACCACGGTTTTTGCAACCGGATGGCCTGTGATGCAGCTTTGCACAAGGGCGCTTGCGCCAAAGGCGGCGGTGGCGGTATGGCCCGAGGGGAAGCCCAGCAAGCTGCCGCTAGGGCGCAAGTTGATGGGAGCATCGCCAAGCGCGCGCTTGGTGCCGTGCACCCCGGTGAACATGACGACGTATCGCGCAAGGTATTCGCCGACATCGCCGTTGAGCACCGAGCAGCCTATCGCCAGTGCTGGCAGGGCGATCTGAAGGTTGTCGCCGTAACGCTCGACCTCTCGTGGGGTTGCAGCAACCACCAGCGCCAGCACTGCAAGGATAATGGCAACACGGGCGCGCATCGAAAGGCGGCGGGCGGCGGCAAGCATAGGGGCACTCCGACAGCGGTTCTAGGACCGTTGTCTAACCGCCACTCGTTCTGCCGTAAACCGTCATTGAGCCTCGCCCTCGTGCCGCCCAAGACACGGGCGCGATATGGCCTAATTCGCGCCAAATTGGCTGCGCAATACCTACTCCTGAATCGATTCCAGATATTCGGCAAGCGCCAGCACCCGCCCGCGCGTTACCAGCGCGCCCATTTCAGAGCCCATCATGTCTGGGTTGCGCGCCGAGAAGATGTCGCCGAATACCGGCATGCTGCCACCGTGGCCGCGCAGCCCTGTGCGGCCATCGATAATTTGCAACACACGCGACATAGGAAACTCGCCGCCGTTCTTGGCGGAAAGCACGGTCAGATCGGCGTAGATTTCGGTAAGATAGTGCGGCATCGACCCGTCACCCTTGCCCGATGGGCCGTGGCAACTGACGCAGAACCGATTGTAGAGGTCATGTCCAATTTCAGGTGTCTGCGCATGCGCGAATCCGGCAGACAGAGCGCTCGCGACAGCGAAAGAAACAATATGGGTTTTCAACATAGTGCCCTCCCTTCGGGGATCTACCACCTCTGGGCATGATAGCCTTATTGGCCGGATCTTGCGTTGACGCGCGTCATCCATGCTGCGCGCGCCCCGCTTGCGGAAGGCCAGCGGCGACCTTACTCTCGCGCGCATGACGGTGCAGATCCTCCACGGCTGGGGTGAACTGATGGCGGCTTTTGCCGCCTTCTTCCTGTCGCATGCACTGCCAGCCCGCCCGGCGCTCAAGGCGCGGCTGGTCGCGGTGCTAGGGCGGGCGGGCTATGGGGTGGCGTTTTCGCTGCTATCGACCGGGCTGCTTTACTGGCTGATCGTCGCCACCGGGCGCGCGCCGTATGTCGAGCTTTGGCCACCTGCACTTTGGCAGCGCTGGACGGTCAATATCGTCATGCCGCTGGTGGTTCTGCTTGGCACCTTCGGCGTTGCCGCGCCAAATCCGTTTGCGTTTGAGGGCAAAGCAAAGGGGTTTGATCCCGCGCATCCCGGCATCGCGGGGGTTACGCGCCAGCCGCTTCTTTGGGCGATGCTTTTGTGGTCGCTAGCGCATTTGTTGGCCAATGGCGATCTGGCACACGGGCTGATGTTTGGGGCTTTCGCGGCGCTTGCGGCGCTGGGCATGAAGCTGGTGGAGGCACGCCGCGCCCGCGCAATGGGGGCCGAGGAATGGGCGCGTCTGACGGCGCATACCGGGCTTTTGCCGCTTGCCGCGCTGTTCGATGGGCGCTGGAAGCCGCAGGCGCTGCCGTCTGCCTTGCGTCTGGGCTTGGCGGTGGCGATCTGGTGGTCGTTTCTTGAATTACACGCGCCGCTGATCGGCCTTTCGCCGCTACCGTGAGCTTTCGGCTTTCAGCACTGCGGCCAGCCCTTCGCGGTAAGTTGGATAGGCAAGCTGCACGCCCAGCGCGGTCTTGACCCAATCGTTCCTTACCTGTTTGCTTTCGGCATAAAAGCTGCGGGCCATCGGGCCAAGCTCTGCCTCGGCAAATGGCACCGCAGGCGGTGGCGGCAGGCCAAGCAGTTTTGCCGCATAGGTTATGACATCTTCGGGTGGCGAGGGCAGATCGTCGCAAACGTTGTAAACGGCACCGGGATCTGGCTGCGCGATCGAGGCGGCAAGCACGGTCGCAATGTCATCAACATGAATGCGCGAAAACATCTGCCCCGGTTTGATGATGCGGCGCGCACTGCCGTTGCGGATGGCCTCGAACGGCGCGCGGCCGGGCCCATAGATGCCTGCAAGACGAAAGACATGCAGTGGCAGGCCGGGGCGCATAGCAAGCTTGAACCACGCGGCCTCGGCATCTGCACGCGCCCGCCCGCGCGAGGTGCCGGGGGTAAGGGGGGTCGTCTCGTCCACCCAGCCGCCGCCGTGATCGCCATATACCCCGGTGGTCGAAAGATATCCGACCCATTCCAGATGCGGCCCTGCCTCGGCCAGCGCCTTTGCCTCGGCTGCCAGAACCGGGTCACCCTCTGGCCCGGGCGGGACCGAGCTGAGCACATGCGTCGCTTCGGCCAACGCCGACGCCAGCGGGGTGCCGGGCCACAAAACAGGCTCTATTCCGGCGGAAATAAGGTTTTCTGGATGCCCGCGCGTGGTGCCGATAACGCGCCAGCCTTGCGGCAAAAGCCGCCGCGTCAACGCCGCCGCCGTATATCCATGCCCGATCGTGAGAAGTGTTTTCATGTGCAAGATATTGGCACCTCTCGCCGCCCGCGCAAGCCACCATCATAACGTCACTTGCAAGCCCGCGTGCCCGGTGGCAGATTTCGGCATGGAAAATCACACCTCATTCAAAACTTGGCCCGAGGCCGCGCCGCGCCTTATTGCCGTTGCAGCGGGCCGCGCCTTTGCCGATCTGGTCATTCGCGGTGGCCAATGGGTCAACGTACAAACACGCGAAGTGCTGCCCGGCCATGATATCGCCATCGCCGAGGGGCGGTTTGCCGCGATTGCGCCCGACCTTGGCCATTGCATCGGCCCCGAAACCGAAGTGATCGAGGCCAAGGGCCGCTTCATGCTGCCCGGTCTTTGCGATGCGCATATGCACATTGAAAGCGGCATGTTGACCCCGGCCGAGTTTGCTGCGGCGGTCATTCCGCACGGCACCACCAGCATGTTCACCGACCCGCACGAAATCGCCAATGTGTTGGGGCTGGCCGGTGTGCGGATGATGCATGACGAGGCGCTGATGCAGCCGGTCAACATCTTCACGCAAATGCCGTCCTGCGCGCCCTCGGCACCGGGGCTGGAGACGACCGGGTTCGAGATTACGCCGCAGGATGTGGCAGAGGCTATGGCATGGCCCGGCATCATCGGTTTGGGCGAGATGATGAACTTTCCCGGTGTGGTGGCGGGCGATGCCAAGATGCTTGCGGAAATCGCCGCCACGCAAGATGCGCGCAAGACCGTTGGTGGCCACTATGCCAGCCCCGATCTTGGCCGCGCCTTTGCCGCCTATGTGGCAGGCGGCCCTGCGGACGATCACGAGGGCACCTGCGAGGCCGACGCGATTGCGCGTGTGCGCCAAGGTATGCGCGCGATGATGCGGCTTGGCTCGGCTTGGTATGACGTGCAGAGCCAGATCACCGCAGTCACCGAAAAGGGGCTGGATCCGCGCAATTTCGTCTTGTGCACGGACGATTGCCACTCTGGCACGCTGGTGCACGAGGGGCACATGAACCGCGTCTATAGGCACGCGGTCGCCTGCGGTGCCGAACCGCTGATCGCGTTGCAGATGTGCACGATCAACACCGCCACCCATTTCGGGCTAGAGCGCGAACTGGGCAGCATCGCGCCGGGGCGGCGGGCCGATGTGATCTTGTCTTCAGATCTGCGCAGCTTGCCGGTAGAGCAGGTGATAGCGCGCGGGGTGACCGTGGCGAAGGATGGCGTATTGCTGGCCAAATGCCCGCATTACGCCTGGCCGCAAAGCGCGCGCGAAACCGTGCATCTGGGCAAGTCGCTGACCGCCGCCGATTTTGCGATTGCGGCCCCTGAGGGTGCCAATACCGTAGTTGCGCGGGTTATCGGCGTGGTGGAAAATCAGGCCCCGACCAAGTCGCTGACCGCTGAGCTGGCCGTGGTCGATGGCCTTGTGCCCGCCGACCCCACCCGCGACATCGCGCAGATTGCGCTGGTAGAAAGGCACCGGGGCACGGGCGGCGTGGTTAACGGCTTTGTTTCAGGCTTTGGCTACAGTGGCCGCATGGCGATGGCTTCGACCGTGGCGCATGACAGCCACCACATGATCGTGGTGGGCACCGACGGCGAAATGATGGCCGCCGCTGCAAACAGGTTGGGCGCGTTGGGCGGTGGCATCACGGTCTGGAAAGACGGTGCAGAGTTGGCTCATGTCGCGTTGCCGATTGCGGGCCTTATGTCAGACGCCCCTGCCGCCGATGTTGCCGCCGCAGCCTTTCGCATGGTTTCCGCGATGGCTGAGTGTGGGTGTACGCTTAACAATGCCTATATGCAGCACAGCTTGCTTGCGCTGGTCGTGATCCCAGAGCTTCGGATCTCGGATCTTGGATTGGTGGATGTGACCCGCTTTCAATTGACGGATTTGTTTACATGACCGACCAACTGCCCATCATCAGCCCGCCCGCCGTCGAGGCCGAGCTTTTCACCAATGCCGCCGACGCGGTTGCGCGTCTGGAGCAGCTTTATAGCCAAGCCACCGAGTTTCTGTTGGAGAAGTTTGGCGAAACGCTTGCGGCGCGCCGCCCCATGGCGCGGTTTCGTGCCTTCTACCCCGAAGTTCGCATTACCTCGTCAACCCACACCAAGTCCGACAGCCGCCTTGCATGGGGGCATGTCTCGCACCCCGGCACCTATGCAGCCACCATCACGCGGCCTGATCTGTTTCGTAACTACCTCACCCAGCAGTTGGGGCTGATTATTCGTAACCACGGGGTTGCGGTGCAGGTGGGCCATTCGGCCACACCGATGCCGGTGCATTTCGCGCTGTCGGCAGTGCCTTCGGTATCGGTGCCGCAGGAAGGGGTGCTCGATTTCTCGCTTCGTGACGTGTTCGACGTGCCCTCCTTGGCCAGTATGGATGATGACATCGTCAACGGCACCGCCGGGCCTAACGCCGACGGCTCTGGCCATCTTGCGCCCTTCACGGCGCAGCGGGTCGATTACTCGCTTGCCCGGCTTTCGCATTACACGGCCACCTCGCCCGAGCATTTTCAGAACTTTGTGCTGTTCACTAACTACCAGTTCTACGTGGATGAGTTCGAGGCATTGGCGCGGCGCGCACTGGCCGACAGCGCCAGCGGCTACACCGCCCTAGTCGGGCCCGGAAATATCGAGATAACCTCGGCCGATGCGCCCATGCCCGCGCCCGCCAAGCTGCCGCAAATGCCAAGCTATCATCTCAAACGCGCTGACGGGCAGGGCGTGACGCTGGTCAACATCGGTGTCGGCCCGTCAAACGCAAAAACGGCCACCGACCATATCGCGGTGCTCAGACCGCATGCGTGGCTGATGGTTGGCCACTGCGCCGGGCTGCGCAACAGCCAGAGCCTTGGCGATTTCGTGCTGGCGCATGCCTACCTGCGCGAGGATCACGTGCTTGACGACGATCTGCCGATCTGGGTGCCGATCCCGGCGCTGGCCGAGATACAGATTGCGCTGCAAGAGGCCGTGGCAGAGGTGACGCGTCTGGAAGGCTTCGATCTTAAGCGCATCATGCGCACCGGCACCGTTGCCACGATCGACAACCGCAACTGGGAACTGCGCGATCAGTCCGGCCCGGTGCAAAGGCTTAGCCAAAGCCGCGCCATCGCGCTTGATATGGAAAGCGCCACCATCGCCGCCAACGGATTTCGGTTCCGCGTACCCTACGGCACGCTTCTGTGCGTGTCGGACAAACCACTGCATGGCGAGCTGAAATTGCCCGGTATGGCGACCGATTTTTACAAGACGCAGGTCGCAAACCATTTGCAGATCGGCCTGCGGGCCATGGAAAAGTTGCGCGAAATGCCGCTGGAACGCATCCACAGCCGCAAACTGCGCAGTTTCGAGGAAACCGCGTTCCTCTGACGCGGCAAAACCCGACCAAAGGCGAGAATATCGCTTGCCATGATTCCTAAAAACGTGTGTTAAAAACCCGCAAACTGCAAAAAAGCCGAACACCCCCGCATAGTGGGGCACAGCGAGGAGACAGACCAATGTCGAAGTCGATGACCAAAGCCCAGTTCGTGGCTGCCGTAGCAACCGCGATGGGGTCGGACAAGAAAACTGCCGCCGGCGCGCTGGACGCTATCGCCGCCGTCGTCACAACCGAGATCGCCGCTGGCGGCGCTGTGACGCTGCCCGGTGTCGGCAAGGTTTCCTGCCGCGCGCGCCCGGAACGCCAAGTGCGTAACCCCGCCACCGGCGAAACGATCACCAAAGCCGCTGACAAGCAGGTCAAGGTTGCCATTGCCAAATCGCTGAAAGACAGCGTCAACGGCTGATATGCTCGCCCCTTGCGGGGCTGCGCAAATCCGATAGGGTCGCCCCGGTCTGGCCGTGGGCGGCCTTTTCATTTGGGGCGGCAATGGACTTTCGCGCAATTCTAGCAGGGCTAGCCTTTGCCTTCATGTGGTCCTCGGCGTTCACCTCGGCACGGATGATCGTGGCCGAGGCACCGCCGCTGACTGCGCTGTCGGCGCGGTTTCTGATTTCGGGCATGATTGGCGTGGGCATCGCGCTGGCGCTGGGGCAGCGATTTCAGCTGAACCGCGCGCAGTGGCGCGCAACCATCGTTTTTGGTGTCAGCCAGAACGCGCTTTACCTCGGGCTCAATTTCGTGGCGATGCAATGGGTGCAGGCCAGCTTGGCGGCCATTATAGCCTCGGCCATGCCGTTGCTTGTGGCGCTGCTGGGCTGGCTGTTCATGGGGCAAAAGCTGCGCCCCTTGGGCGTGTTTGGTATGCTGGCGGGGGTCTCGGGTGTCGTGTTGATCATGGGTGCGCGTCTTTCGGGCGGGGTTGACCCGCTGGGGGTAGCGATGTGCCTTGTTGCGGCCCTAGCGCTTGCCGCTGCCACGCTATCGGTCAAGGGTGCCTCATCGGGCGGCAATGTCATGATGATCGTGGGGCTGCAAATGTTCGTAGGTGCCGCTATCCTGATGGTGCCAGCGCTGCTGTTTGAAGATTTCACCGTGCATTGGTCACCCAGACTGATCGGCGCGTTTTCCTATACCGTATTGGTGCCGGGCGTGTTGGCGACTTGGGTCTGGTTTTGGCTGGTGGCGCGTATCGGGGCGGTCAAGGCCTCGACCTTCCATTTTCTCAACCCGTTTTTTGGCGTTGCCGTGGCGGCAGTGCTGCTGAGCGAACGTGTCGGCCCGCTTGATGTGCTGGGCGTGGTGGTTATCGCAGCGGGCATCCTTGCCGTGCAGATTTCTCGCGCGGCGTTGTAACGGCGCGCACGCGCGATTGTCATTTGATCAAGGGCGCTCTGCCGTGGCTACGGTAGGGCCAACCAAATGACAGGATTGCCGCGTGGAACTTTTACTTGCCTATGCTGCCGGAACGCTGACGCTCATCAACCCCTGTGTGCTGCCGGTGCTGCCGATCGTGCTGGCAACCTCGCTGGGGCGGCACCCGCTGGGGCCTGTAGCCTTGGCGGTGGGGATGGGTGCTTCGTTCACCACACTCGGGCTTGGCGTTACGGCGTTCGGGCAGGCACTCGGGCTGGGGCCAGAAACGCTAGCGCGAGCGGGTGCAGTGGCGATGCTGGCCTTTGGGCTGGTGCTGCTGATGCCGCGCCTCGCCTCGGGGTTTCAAACCGCGACGGCGGGCGTGGCAAGCCGCGCCGATGCGCGCATTGATGCAACCCAATCTTTCGGCTTGCCGGGGCAAGCGCTGGGTGGCGCGCTGCTGGGCGCGGCATGGAGCCCCTGCATCGGCCCCACGCTTGGCGGTGCGATTGCGCTGGCCAGCCAGCGGCAAAGCCTCGCGATGTCTGGGGCGGTCATGGCCGCATTTTCGCTGGGCGTGGCAACCGTCATGCTCGCACTTGCCTACGGCGCGCGCGGTATTCTGATGCGCAACCGCGCCCGTGCCGCACGTTTTGCCGCAGCTTCAAGGCCGGTGCTCGGTCTGGTTTTCGTCGCAGTCGCCGTGTTACTTCTTTCGGGATTTGCGCAGCGGTTGGAAGGCGCTGTGCTGAACCTCATGCCCGGCTGGCTGCAAGAGCTTTCCGTTGCAATCTGACAAAGGATACCCTCATGAAACGTCGTGATTTTCTACAACTTTCCGCCGCTGTAACGCTTGCCGCGCCCTTGGCGAGCTTGCCGCTACGCGCCACGGCTGCAACCTCGACAATGCTGACCTATACCCCCGGCCTGATCGAAGAGCGTTTGGGCAAGGGCGAGGTCGTTTTCGTCGATTACCACGCAAGCTGGTGCGGCACCTGTGCTGCGCAAGACAAGGTTATCACGGAACTACAGGCCGAAACCCCGGCCTATCTGGAAAAGGTCACCTTCATCCGCGTTGATTGGGACACTTGGCAGGCAGACGCCGTGACCACCTCGCGCAATATCCCCCGCCGCTCGACGCTGTTGGTGCTGAAAGGGGATGCCGAACTTGGCCGTCTGGTCGCAGCGACCTCGAAGGCCCAGATCAAGGAACTGCTCGATACAGCAGTAGCTGCGGTGACCAGCTAGGTCGCGCGCTGAGGGTAGCGCGGGCCGATCTTAGCCGATCAGCCCGCGCAGACCGCCCGTTTGGCCGCGGTCGCGCAGAACGTGGTCCAGTAGCACGCAGGCCATCATCGCCTCGCCCACCGGCACCGCGCGGATGCCCACGCAGGGGTCGTGGCGGCCCTTGGTGATAACCTCGACCTCTTCGCCCGCGGTATTGACCGAGCGGCGCGGGGTCAGGATCGATGAAGTGGGCTTGACCGCAAAGCGCACCACCACCGGTTGCCCTGACGAAATGCCACCAAGAATGCCGCCCGCGTGGTTGGAAAGAAACTCGATCCCATTCGCACCGACGCGCATTTCGTCGGCGTTTTGCACGCCCGTCAGTGCGGCAGCCCCCATGCCTTCGCCGATCTCGACGCCTTTGACCGCGTTGATCGACATCATCGCAGCGGCAAGATCTGCATCGAGTTTGCCATAGACCGGCGCGCCCAAGCCCGGCGGCACGCCCTCGGCCACCACTTCGATGACCGCGCCGACCGATGAGTTTTCCTCGGTGCGGATGTGGTGCAGATAGGCTTCCCATTCGGCAACCACCCCGGCGTCGGGCACGAAAAAGTTGTTCCGCGCGATTTCTTCGCGGTCAAAGCGGGTGCGGTCGATATGTTTGGTGCCCATTTGCACCATATAGCCCGTTATCCGAAGGCCGGGGAAAAGTGCCCCCAGCGCGGCGCGCGCCACGCCGCCCGCCGCCACCCGCGCCGCGGTTTCGCGCGCGCTGCTGCGCCCGCCGCCGCGATGATCGCGCAGCCCGTATTTCTGATGATAGGTAAGGTCGGCATGACCGGGCCTGAACGCCTGCGCGATATTGCCATAGTCACGGCTGCGCTGATCGGTGTTTTCGATCATCAGCTGAATAGGTGTGCCGGCTGTGCGCCCCTCGAACGTGCCTGAGAGGATGCGAACCTGATCGGGCTCTTGCCGCTGGGTCGTCAGCTTGTTCAGCCCCGGACGCCGCAGATCCAGCCAAGGCTGAATATCGGCTTCAGAAAGCGTGATACCGGGCGGGCAGCCATCGACCGTTGCCCCCAGTGCGGGCCCGTGGCTTTCGCCCCATGTGGTGACGCGGAACATTTGGCCGAAGGTGTTAAAGCTCATCGGGGCACTCCTGACGGGTTGCCCCTCGCTTAGCCCTGCCCGGCGCATGGCTCAAGCAGTTTTGCCTTGCACGGGCCAGTGGCGCGCCTATGTTGAGCCCACCTCGGGGAGCCCTTGCGCAGGGCTGAGATGCGGGAAGACCCGCGAACTCGTCGAACCTGAACCGGTTAAGACCGGCGGAGGGAAGGTATCCGGGCATCACCTCCCGGCCTGACCCCGCCCGTCAAGCCATTGGAGGATGAAAGATGCGACTATCCCTGATGCTTGCGGGTTTCCTGTGCGCCACTGCGGCGCAAGCGCAGGAAAAACCCGTGCTGACAGTGCTGACCTACGACAGCTTTGTTTCCGAGTGGGGCCCCGGCCCGATCATCGAGGAAGTGTTCGAGCGCGATTGCAATTGCGATTTGCAATTCGTCGCGGCGGGTGATGGTGCGGCACTGATGGCGCGGTTGCTGCTGGAAGGTGCCAAAACCGATGCCGACGTGGTGCTGGGGCTAGATACCAGCCTGACCGCGCAGGCAGCCGATACAGGGCTTTTTGCGCCGCACGGGTTGGCGGCTGCGCCCGATGTGCCAGTGGCCTACGATGACCCCCTTTTTACCCCCTATGACTGGGGTTGGTTCGCTTTTGTCTACGACACCACCCGGCTTGCCGTTCCGCCCAAGGACTTTGTCGAACTCGGCGCTTCGGACGCGAAGATCGTGATTCAGGATCCGCGCTCTTCCACGCCCGGCCTTGGCCTTATGCTGTGGGTAAAGGCCGCTTACGGCGATGACGCGAGTGCGGTTTGGCAGGCACTTGCCGACAATATCGTCACCGTGACGCCCGGCTGGTCCGAGGCTTACGGCCTGTTTCTGGAAGGCGAGGCCGATATGGTGCTTAGCTATTCCACCTCGCCCGCCTATCACGTGATTGCCGAGTCGGATGTGACCAAAGAGGCAGCGCCCTTTGCCGAGGGGCACTATTTGCAAATCGAGGTTGCCGGGCGGCTTGCCGCATCGGATCAGCCAGAGCTTGCTGACCGCTTCATGGCATTTATCCACAGCCCGGCATTTCAGGGCACGATTCCCGAGACGAACTGGATGTATCCGGCCACCACCTCGCCCGCAGGGCTGCCGCAGGCGTTCGAATGGTTGATCTGGCCCGAGAAGTCGCTGCTGATGTCGCCGCAAGAGGCGCAGGCGGCGCGTGGGCCGGCATTGGCCGAATGGCGCGCAGCGCTGGCGCGGTGATGCCAGCACGGCTTGCCGCGCTTGCTGTGCTGGTGCTGGTGCTTGGCACACTGGCGGCGGTGGCGTGGCAAGCGGGCGGGCTGGGTGCGCTGCAAGCAGCAGACATCGCCGCAGTTCGGTTTACCGTGGCGCAGGCTCTGATTTCGGCCACGCTGTCGGTGGCGCTGGCGGTGCCAGTGGCGCGTGCGCTGCACCGGCGCAGATTTCCGGGGCGGGGCGCGCTTGTCTCGCTTATGGGCGCGCCTTTCATTCTGCCTGCTGTGGTGGCGGTAATGGGCTTGCTTGCGGTATTTGGCCGCGCGGGGGTGGTGAACGACGCGCTGGCAGCACTTGGGCAGCCGCGAATCTCGATCTACGGCGCGGGGGGCGTGGTGCTGGCGCATGTGTTCTTCAACCTGCCGCTGGCCACGCGCTTGCTGCTGCACGGCTGGCAAGCCATTCCCTCCGAGAGGATGCGGCTGGCACAATCGCT
>NZ_JBFHIA010000059.1:0-14196 GCF_041596715.1 Phaeovulum sp. | reverse complement strand
TGCCGCAACACTCAGCCCCGGCGACAGCTTTTTGATCGGAGGGCAGGTGGTGCGCTTTGAGGGGTTGAACGAACTGACCGTCGAGGTCAGCCGCTCAACCGCAAAGCGGCCAAAGATCGCCGTCTTTTCGGGCTCCAAGTTCTCAACCTCGACCGCTCTTTCGGCGCGTGTGATGGCCCAGATCAGCGCACCCGACCCACGCCTGCCTGCCCACACGCGCGACTGGCTGGCGCTACAGGCCGAAGTTTCGGCACTACCGGGCAGCGAGGCGATGCTGGTGGAAAGCTTCCCCTTTGAAGGGCGCGAATATGCCTGTTTCTGGGGCTTTGGTGGGCGGGGCGCGATGCAGACGCTGGGCATGGTGCTAACCCGCGCGATGGAGGCGGCGGGGCTTGCGCCGCTTGGCTTTGTCGCCTCCGATTGCGCGGTGCTGATCTGGGGGCTGGAACCGCTTGCCGATGCCGCCGACCTCTTGCGCCCGGAAGCGGTGAGCGAAGGGCTGATGGCGTGGTTCGAGCAAACCTCGGTGATGAAGCGCGCCTTCCGAGAGGTGGCCACGGTAGCCGGGCTGATCCAGCGCAACCTGCCCGGCGCGCGCAGAAGCGGAAGGCAAGCGACCTTTTCCTCGGACATCCTTTACGACACGCTGGCCCGCCATGACCCCGACCATCTGCTATTGCGCGTCACCCGCACCGCAGCGCTGAATGGCATGGTCGATGCGGGGCGGGTTGCGGCGATGCTGGCGCAATTTGGCGGCAGGGTAACGCTTCGCCGTTTGCCGGGGCTGCCACCACTAGCCGCCGCGTTGTTATTGGAAGTGGGCAAGGTTGCGGTGCGCGGCGAGGGGCGCGAAAGGCTGATGGCGACCGAGGCGGCGCACTTGATGGCGCAGGCAGGCTTGCGCTAGCACCGAGGCGGCGCGACAGTCGGCACTGGTTTGAAGAAAAGCCGTCGCAGCGGCGCAAGAGGCGGGCATGCAGGGGCACGAGTTTGTTCTGGCCGGTGCGGAACTGGTGGCGCGGGCCACCGGCGCGCTCTGGTGGCCGGCAGAGAGGTGTCTGGTTGTATCGGATCTGCACTTTGGCAAGGCCGCGCGACTGGCGCGGCGCAACGGTGCGCTGCTTCCCCCCTATGACACCAGCAGCACACTCGCCCGGCTTGATGCCGAAATCGCCGCGCTGGACCCCGCAGAGGTGATCTGTCTTGGCGACAGTTTCGACGATCTGGAGGCAGCAGACTTGCCCGATGCCGAGTCGCTGTGGCTGACACGGCTGATGGCGGGCCGCCATTGGGTCTGGATCGCAGGCAACCACGATCCGGGCCCCGTGGCGCTGGGTGGCAGCCACCGCGACGATGTGGCGCGTGGGCCGATCAGGTTTTGCCATATCGCCAAGGCGGGCACCGAGGCGGGCGAGATTTCGGGCCATTACCACCCGAAGGCGCGGCTTGGCGGGGTTTCGCGCCCCTGCTTTCTGCTTGATGCGCGGCGGGCCATTTTGCCTGCCTTCGGCACCTATACTGGCGGTCTGTCGGCAAGCGATCCTGTGCTTGCGGCGCTGATGCTGCCAAATGCGCTGGCGGTGCTGACGGGGGCGCGCGCGTTGGCAATGCCGATGCCGCGCCTGCGCGAGGGCCGGACTAGCTAACCAAATCCCCGCCCATGGCGCGCGCCGCCAACATCGACTCGGCCGCCGCCCTGTAGGTTCGGGAAACCGGAACACGCGTACCATCGGTAAGCACCAGCGCAAACTTTCCCGTCGTTGAAACACTACCCGCCACCGCCGCTGCCGCGACCCAGTGCGAGCGATGCACGCGCGCGCCTTCGACCCCTTCGGTTTCGAGAATCGCGTCACTAAGCCGCAGCAGAAGCGATGTTTCGCCTGCCTCTGTGAAGACATCCACATAGTGATCGCGCACGGAGAGGCGCAGCAGTGGCGCGCGCTTGTCTTCGGGCAACCGCAAGAAAATGCGCGGTTCGGGCGCAGGCGGCGGGGGTGGCGGGGCTGGCTCGGCCGATGCTGTTTGACCGCTTCCCACTGCGTATCGAATCGCGCTGATGGCGATTGACGTCGCAAAAATCAACAGCGCCATCTCGCGCACGTTCGGCGGAGCGCCGTCACTGCGATGCGAAAACCATAGCGTTCCTGCGTAAAGCGGTGGGGTGAGCAACAACACAATCAGAAGCGCCTGCATTGGCGCTTGTGCAGCAAAATGCCGCAGCATCAGCACCGACTCTACGAATACCCGCACTGCCGTTCCGATCAGAATTGATGCCGAAATCAGCAGCGGCCAGTAAACCAGTCGCGTTTCCAGCGAGTAGTTGTGCAAGGTGCCAAACGGACCCGTTGCAGCACCCAGCAAGGAAAGCGCCACCCAAATAATGGGCACCGCAGGCACCGATAGACTGGCTTTCCATTGCTTTAAAAAGGATATCATCAACACCGCACAAAAAGAATGATTGTATAGAATAGTTGCTACCTTGCGCGTAGCCAACAAGCAATGCCTGTTGCTTGCATGACTAGGGCGCGCTTTGATGAAAAAGAAGTCAAGGAGTACCTCGTGCCACACCCTGCGCAGCCCCGAATTATTGCGAGTTTCGCGCTTCAGTCGATGATGCGCACGATCGGTGCTGAAGTCATGAGCGTCGGTGACGGGGTCTGCGAACTGGCCGCGCCGTTGCTGCCCACGATGGGCCAACAGCACGGCGCAGGCCACGCGGGTGTGACCTTTGCCTTGGGTGACACCGCAGCAGGCTATGCCGCGCTGACGCTGATCGAACCGGGGCGCGAGGTGATGACCGCCGAAATGAAGATCAACTTGCTGGCCCCCGCCTTGGGCGTGCGGCTGATTGCGCGCGGGCGGGTGGTCCGGCCGGGGCGGCGGCTGGTGGTGGTCACTGCCGAGGTCGAGGCCGAAGCGGCGGACGGTGCGCGCAAGCTAATCGCCATCTTGCAAGGCACGATGGTGCCCGTCGATCCGGCATGAGCACCATGCGGCTTGCCCGGTTTCACGAAGCGCAGCAAGACGTCTGGCCCGTGGCGTTGGCCGAATTGCGCGCCGGGCTGAAGCAGACACACTGGATGTGGTTCATATTTCCGCAACTTGCCGCGCTTGGCCATTCGGCAACCGCGAAACATTACGGCATTGCCGACCTTGCCGAGGCGCGCGCTTATCTGGCCGACCCGGTGCTGGGCCCGCGCCTGCATGATGCCGCACGCGCCGTGCTGAGCCACCCTCACAGCAGCGCCCAAGACATGTTCGGGCAAATCGATGCGCTGAAGCTCTGCTCTTCTGCGACGCTGTTCGAGGCCGCGGGCGGCGGGCCAGAGTTTGCCGCGGTGCTCGATACGTTTTACGCGGCGCGGCGCTGTCCGCTTACGCGCACCGCACTAGCCGCGCCAGGGGAAACCTAGCGCCCCCGGTCAGGCGGTCAGCCCCTCCGGCTCTGGCAAGCCATTGGCGCGGCAGGCCGCGGTGACCGTGTTTGCCAAGAGGCAGGCGATGGTCATCGGGCCAACCCCGCCCGGCACCGGGGTAATCGCCCCTGCCACCTCTACCGCCGAGGCGAAATCGACATCGCCCACCAGCCGCGTCTTGCCGTCATGCGCAATGCGGTTGATGCCCACGTCGATGACCGTCGCGCCGGGCTTGATCATATCGCCGGTAATCATCCGCGGCCGCCCAACTGCGGCCACCAGAATGTCGGCACCCTTGCAGACCGCCGCCAGATCGCGCGTGCGCGAATGGGCAATGGTGACAGTGCAGCTTTCGCGCAGCAGCAATTGCGCCATCGGCTTGCCCACAAGGTTTGAGCGGCCCACCACAACGGCATTCAGCCCTGCAAGGGAGCCCAACTGATCGCGCAACAGCATCAGACAGCCCAGCGGCGTGCACGAAACCATCGCCTTGCCGCCCGAGGCCAAGAGCCCCGCATTCAGAACATGCAGCCCGTCCACATCCTTGGCAGGGTCGATGCGGGCCACGATCTCGGTCTCGCTCAGATGCGGTGGCACGGGAAACTGCACGAGGATGCCGTGCACCGTGGGGTCTGCGTTCAACCGGTCGATCAGCGCGTAAAGTGCGGCGGCCGAGACATCAGCAGGAAGCTTATGCTCGAAACTCGCCATACCAGCTTCGCGCGTGGCAATGCCCTTGTTGCGAACGTAAACCTCTGAGGCGGGGTCTTGCCCAACCTGAACAACCGCCAGCCCCGGCGCGATGCCATAGTCGGCCTTCAGCCGCACCACGTGATCTGCGACCTTGGCCCGCACCGCCGCCGCGAAGGCCTTGCCGTCGATGTTCTTGGCACTCATGAGCCTTCTCCTTTTCCCAGAACAACTTCTTCGCGCGCGATCGACCAATCGACGATCAGACGCCAGAGCGCCTCGATCAGCGCCGGGTCGAGGCCACGCGCGATGGCCTCGGTGCGCACATTGGCCAGAACCGCATCTACCCTTTCAGGTATGCGCGCAGGCATACCCTCGGCAGGTTTCAACTCTGCCGCCCGGTCGATCAACCGCGAGCGCAGGGCAAGCCCTGCAACCAATTCAGCATCAAGCGCGTCGATCACGGCGCGCAGTTCTGCCATGCTGGCGATCTGGGCGGTCGGTTTCATGCAAGCCTCCGGGCAACGATTGCAAGGCTAATGCCCGGTTTTGCGAGGCGTCTCAAGCCCCGCGCCTTAGAACAGCCCCACAACCAGACCATCTTCGTTCAGCCTGATCGTTTCAGCCGATGGCACCTTGGGCAAACCCGGCATCGTCATGATCTCGCCGCAGATCACCACGATGAACCCAGCCCCCGCCGACAGCCGCACTTCGCGAATAGGAAGGGTATGGCCTGTGGGTGCGCCCCGGAGGTTTGGATCGGTCGAAAACGAATACTGCGTTTTCGCCATGCAAATGGGAAAATGGCCATATCCGGCCGCTTCCCACGCGCGCAGCTGATCGCGAACCGAGCTGTCAGCGATCACCTCGCCCGCGTGATAGATGCGCCGGGCAATGGTGTCGATCTTGTCGAACAGGCCCATATCGTCTGGGTAAAGCGGCGCGAAGGCACTTGCGCCAGCTTCGGCCAGCGCGATGACCTTATGCGCCAGCTCTTCCGCCCCCGCCCCACCTTCGGCCCAATGCTTGCAAAGCACGGCCTCAGCACCCTGCTTGGCTACATAAGCCCTGACCGCGGCTATTTCTGCCTCGGTATCCGAGGTAAAATGGTTGATCGCCACCACCACTGGCACGCCAAATCCTTTGACGTTGGCGATGTGGCGACCAAGATTGGGGCAACCCTTGTTTACGGCTGCCACATTTTCTGACCCCAGGTCAGCTTTAGCGACGCCGCCGTTCATCTTCATTGCCCGCACCGTGGCAACAATCACCGCTGCCGCAGGTTTTAGCCCGGCCTTGCGGCATTTTATGTCAAAAAACTTTTCGGCACCAAGGTCGGCACCAAAACCTGCCTCGGTCACCACATAATCGGCCAGCTTCAGTGCCGTTTCAGTGGCGATGACTGAATTGCAACCATGCGCGATATTGGCAAACGGGCCACCGTGCACAAAGGCGGGGGTGTTTTCCAGCGTCTGCACAAGGTTGGGTTGCAATGCATCCTTCAAAAGCACGGTCATTGCGCCATCGGCCTTAAGGTCGCTGCAATAGACCGGCGTCTTGTCACGCCGATATGCCACGACGATGCTGCCCAGCCGTTCTTGCAGGTCTTCAAGGTCCTTCGACAGGCACAGAATCGCCATTACCTCAGAAGCCACGGTGATGTCGAACCCTGTCTGGCGCGCAAAGCCGTTGGAAACCCCGCCAAGCCCCACCACGATATCGCGCAGCGCGCGGTCGTTCATATCCATCACGCGGCGCCAAACGATGCGACGCTCGTCAATCTCAAGGCTGTTGCCCCAGTAGATATGGTTGTCGATCATCGCGCTCAGCAGGTTGTGCGCGCTGGTTATGGCGTGAAAATCCCCAGTGAAATGCAGGTTCATCTCTTCCATCGGCACGATCTGCGCATAGCCACCGCCCGCAGCGCCGCCCTTCATGCCAAAGTTCGGCCCCAAGCTCGCTTCACGGATGCAGATGGCCGTTTTCTTGCCGACACGCGCCAGCGCATCGCCCAGACCCACGGTGGTGGTGGTCTTGCCTTCGCCCGCGGGGGTGGGGTTGATGGCTGTAACAAGGATCAGCTTTCCCTGCGCGCGCCCATCCAGCCCGTTGATGAAATCGCGGCTCACCTTGGCCTTGTCATGCCCGTAGGGGATAAGCTGCTCGTTCGGGATGCCAAGTTTTGCACCGATCAGGGCGATCGGCAGCTTCTTTGCGGCGCGGGCAATCTCGATATCGGTCTTGACGATCACGGGGCGGGCCCTCCAAAGGCATCTGGGTTTCGCGCAGACTAACTGCTCGGCGTACGCGGGTAAGCGCGTTTGCGACATTAAAGCGCAAAGATACGCCGCCCCATTAAGAGCAGCCGCGATTAAATTGTCAGCACAATAAACACGGGCGAGCGCGGTGCCACAGAACCATCAGACAGGGGTGCTTCGTGGGCGCGCGCAGGGGCCAGCCGCACGCGCAGCCGCGCGAACAGAAAAAAGGGCCGGTCGCTTAGAGCCACCCCTTGCGCTTGAAGAAGAAGTAGGGGCCGATCGCCGAAAGCACCATCATGCCCAGCGCCATCGGATACCCATAGGTAAAACTGATCTCGGGCATGAAATGGAAGTTCATCCCATAGATCGACGCGATCAGCGTTGGCGGCAGGAACACCACCGCAGCAACCGAGAAGATCTTGATGATGCTGTTCTGTTCGATGTTGATCATGCCCAGCGTCGCATCAAGCAGAAAGGTGATCTTCTGTGTCTGCGCATTGGCGTAATCGGCCAAGGAACGCAGGTCTCGCGCCACTGTCTTGATGCGCGTGCGCCGCTCGGTCGCACCCTTCTTGGTGTCAGGTGCCAGCGAGAAGAAGCCGATCACACGGTCTAGCGTGGCGATGCTTTCCTTGATCTTTGCGTTCATGTCTTCGGCTTGGCCGATCCGCTCCAGAATCTGCGAAAGCTGGTTGCGCTGCTCGGGGCTGCGCGCGCCCGATACGAACACGTCGCGCGAAATCTCTTCATGCCGCCGCGCTGCCGCTTCAAGAATATCGGCAAGCCGGTCGGTGACGGTTTCGAACAAGGCGATCAGCAGTGTCGTGCCCGACCGGATGCCCAGATCGGTCTTGGCGGCGCGCTGGCGGAAGGTGGCGAAGGAGCGCGGCTCGTGGTAGCGCACGGTCACCAGACGATTGCCCGAAAGAATGAAGGTGACAGGTGCCAGTTGCGGGGTCTCGGACTGCGCGTTGGCAACGACTGTCGCGGTCAGAAAAAACGCCCCGCCCTCGGTATAAAGTCGCGAGGACGCCTCGATCTCTTCCATTTCTTCGCGCGTCGGAATCTCGACCCCGAGCAGGGCTTCAAGTTGGCGCTCTTCTTCAAGCGACGGGGCCTGCATGTCGTGCCAGACCACATCCTCGGGTGCCAAGGCGCGGGCCGATCCGGGGGGGCCTTCGTGCGATACCAGCAAACCGTTGCGCACATTGTAGGTGGTGATCATTGCGCCTTCCCCCGTTGCTGTTTCGGCCATAGGGCGACCTGCCTCAGACAGGGGGCCACTGGCATCGCCCCCTAACCGGGTGTGCGCGCTCTGTCCAGCACTTCAGTTGCGCAAGCGGCGCTGGCGCGCGGGCGGATGCCCGCGACGCTCAGGCGCTTGGTTCGGGGGCGGTGCCGCCCCCTTTGGGCGTGGAGGGCTTGGTGCGCGGCAAGGCGGTGACCGAGGGCACATTGCCCGAAGGCGGGGTCGCATCAGCGTCGTCGTCGCCAAGCGATTCGCCGCGCATCACACGCCGGATTTCCTCGCCGGTCAGTGTTTCATACTCAAGCAAACCCTTTGCCAGACGCTCGAACTCTTCCGATTTCTCGATCAGGGTCTTGCGCGCAAGCTCATAGCCCTCGTCGATCAGCGCCTTCACCTCAACCTCGATCATCTCTTTGGTCGAGGCGGAAACCGAGAAGCCGCCGGTCGAGCCCGAATATCCCTCGTGCGCCTCGGAATAATCGATTGACCCAACCTTGTCGGACATGCCCCAGCGCATCACCATGGCGCGCGCCAGCTGGCTTGCCTGCATGATGTCACCGGCCGGGCCGTTTGATACGCCTTCTTCGCCGAACTTGATGATCTCGGCTGCCTTGCCGGCCATGGTCATGGCGATACGTTGCTTGGCCTCATCCTTGTGCATGTTCAGCCGGTCCATCTCGGGCAGGCTGACAACCATGCCCAGCGCGCCGCCACGCGGAATGATGGTGGCCTTGTAAACCGGGTCGCACTTGGGCATCGCCATACCGACGATGGCGTGGCCGGCTTCGTGATAGGCGGTCTTTTCCTTTTGTTCGGGCGTCAGCACCATGCTGCGGCGTTCGACACCCAGCATCACTTTGTCTTTGGCCTGTTCAAAGTCGTCCATCGTCACAAACCGCCGCCCTATTCGCGCCGCCATCAGCGCCGCCTCGTTCACGAGGTTGGCAAGGTCGGCGCCAGAGAAACCGGGGGTGCCACGCGCGATCAGACGCAGTTCCACATCGGGGCCAAGCGGCGTCTTGCGAGCATGCACCTGCAAGATCTTCTCGCGGCCCTTGATATCGGGGTTGGGCACATGGATCTGCCGGTCAAAGCGGCCGGGGCGCAAGAGCGCGGGGTCAAGCACGTCCTTGCGGTTGGTTGCCGCAACGATGATGACGCCTTCGTTGGCTTCAAACCCGTCCATTTCGACCAGAAGCTGGTTCAGCGTCTGCTCGCGCTCGTCATTGCCGCCACCGATACCGATCCCGCGCGAACGGCCGACCGCGTCAATCTCGTCGATAAAGACGATGCAGGGCGCGTTCTTCTTGGCCTGTTCAAACATGTCGCGCACACGGCTTGCACCGACGCCGACAAACATTTCCACGAAGTCCGAGCCTGAAATGGTGAAGAACGGCACACCGGCTTCGCCCGCGATGGCGCGCGCCAGCAGGGTTTTACCGGTACCGGGCGGGCCGACCAGCAGCGCGCCCTTGGGGATCTTGCCGCCCAAGCGGCTGAACTTTTGCGGATTGCGCAGAAACTCGACGATCTCTTCCAGTTCTTCCTTGGCCTCGTCGATGCCTGCCACGTCGTCAAAGGTCACGCGGCCATTCTTTTCGGTCAGAAGCTTGGCCTTCGATTTGCCAAAGCCCATCGCGCCGCCTTTGCCGCCGCCCTGCATACGGTTCATGAAGAAGATCCAGATGCCGATCAGCACGAGGAAGGGCAACCACACGCCGAGAATCGACATGAAGCCCGATTGCTGCTGCGGCTCGACCTTCACTTCCACGTTATTTGCGATCAGCGTTTCGGTGATCTGGTCGGATTCGGGTTTGACAGTGGTGTATTGCGTCCCATCTGTGCCGCGGAACATCACCTGTTCGCCATCGAGAACCACGCTTGTCACCGCGCCGGTCTCGACCCGCGAAATAAAGTCGGAATAACTGACTGATCGTGCGTTCAAGGTGCCTTGGCTGCCGCTAAACAGGTTGAATAGCGCCAGAATCAGCAAGAACAGTACGACCCAGAAGGCGATGTTGCGCGCGTTACCCAATGGGTACCCTCCATACAGTGGCCCGCGCCTCACAGGCGCCGCCGTCGAAGCTGAAAATAGGCATTAACCTGAAAGGTTCAATGCACGAAAAGCGATACAAGGAAATCAGCACGATCCCGCTCAGCCTCTGCGCGCCATCCATTACCCATCCCAGCCAGCGGTGCTGCAAGCAATTCACCCCCCCGCCATAGCGCGGGGTCAGCGGCCAGCGCCGCGCGGGGCCGCCCGCTGGCGCGCCAATCCGGGCATTGTTGCAAGCCTTTATCGCCCAGCACACGCACCTCGGCGCCCGGCACAGAGGGGCCGACGACCCGCCAGCGCCCATCCCACAACTCACCCAAAGGCACCGCGCCTGCACATGCCGCGGCCTCGCGGCAAATCCGCAAATCTTTGCCTTCGGGCAGCGCAAAGCAGCCGTGCAATGTTGCCGGGGCATCGCCTTTCAACGCGGTTTCGGCAAAAGCTGCCAGCGCGGGGCCACGCGGTGCGTGCTCGGCACTCGCGATCCACCGCAGGGCTTGCGCCAACAAACGGCGGCGAAGTTCAGCGGGTAGCGCGGCAAGGCCCGCACGCTCGATGACCAGATCGCCGCTATCATCACGAACCAAGGCTTCGGCTGCGGCATGTGTGGCGGTGTCGAGCACCTCACGCACTTCGCGCAGATGCGCCGTCACCTCGGCCACACCACTTGCCGAAATGCCCAAGGGTGCCAGCGCGGCAAGCGAAGCGCGGGCGCGCACGCGCGCATAAGCGGTATCTTCATTGGTCGGGTCATCCACCCAATCCGCCCCCGCCGCGCGCAGATAGTCTCGCAACTCGGCGCGAGTAGTGCCCAGTAGCGGGCGCAGCCAGAGCATGCCTTCGGCGCGCCGCTCTTCGGCCATGCCTGACAGCCCATCCAGCCCCGCACCCCGCGCCAGCCGCATGAAAAAGGTTTCTGCCTGATCGTCGGCAGTGTGGCCCAGCGCCACCGCCGGCAGGCCCTGCCCCCGCGCCCAGTCGGCGATCAGCCGATACCGCGCACGCCGCGCCCCTGCCATGAGGTTGCCGCACCCGTCCCAACCGCCCCAGACCAGCGCTGTATGTGACAGGCCAAGCGCCGCCGCCGAACGCGCCACCGCCGCCACCTCATCCGCCGCCTCGGGGCGCAAGCCGTGGTCAAGTGACACGACCAATGGCTCTGGCCCACCTGCCGCATGATGCGCGGCCAAAAGACGCATCAGCGCAACACTGTCGCCGCCGCCCGAAACGGCAACGCCCAGCCGCGAGAATCGGCCGGGCGGCAATAGCGCGTTCAGCCTCGCCGCAATGGGCGACGCAGAATCTTCGGTCACGGGCAGTTCAGCGTGCGCATCATGGCACTCGCCTCTGTGGCGGCGGCGGCTGTGGGAAAGCGCAAACCAACCTCGGTCAACATTGCGCAGGCCTCGGGCACCTGCCCCAGATCAGCCAGCGAACGACCCAGCATCAGCAGACTATCAGGCGCACGCGGCCCGTCAGGTGCACCGGCAAAGCTTTCAAGCCAAGCGCGCGCCGCGCCCGCCACATCGCCCGCGCCCTGCAATGCCTGACCGCGCAGATAAAGCGCATCGGCCGTCAGGGGCCCACCCGTATAGGTCTGGTTGAAACTGGCGAAAAGTTGTGCCGCATTGGCAAAATCGCCCGCATCAAGCGCCGCCTTGGCGCGGTCGAAATCGGCTTGCTCGCTCATCGCGAGTTCCGGGCTCGAACCCTGCACGGTCGAGCCGCCAAAGCTGCCGCCAGCCGCAGATGCCACCCCGCCGCCAATCAGCGGCGTGGCACCAAGTTTAGAGATGTCGCAGCCCTCTTCCAACTCGCAAAGCCTGAACTCCAGATCGCCCAAGCGGTTGGTTCCATCGGCCACTACGCGGTTGATGCGGTTTTCAAGCGCCTCGCTTTGCGCGGTAAGCCGCACCAGCGCCGCCTCGATCGCGTCCATCCGTTCCAGCGCGCCAACTCCACCCGCTGCAACCAGCCCAGCACCGCTGCCACTGATCAACTCGGCGCGCAGCGCCTCAAGCTCGCCCGCAAGCGCACCGAGTTCTGTTCGGATCGACGCGAGCGTTGCCGAATTGCTTTGCGCCCCGGCCGGAATGGCCAGCGAAAGCGCGACCGCCAGCACTGCCCAAAACCGCATCTTCATCCCCTTATACGCCTGCGCCAAGCGAAACCACGGTCAGCGCGCGGCGGTTTTGCGAGTAGCAGCTTTCGGTCGAGCAGACCGCCAGCGGGCGTTCCTTGCCATAGGAAACGGTGCGCAACCGGCTCGGCGAAACGCCTTGCGAAATCAGGAACTCTTGCACCGCATTGGCGCGGCGCGCACCCAGTGCAAGGTTGTATTCGCGGGTGCCTTGCTCGTCGGCATGGCCTTCGATGATGGCAGAGTATTGCGTGTTCTGCTGCATCCAGACAGCTTGCCCGATCAGCGTGTTGCGCGCCTCTGGGGTAAGGGTCGATTGATCGACCGCAAACAGCACCTTGTCGCCCACCGTCTGCATGAAATACGCCGCCGAGCGCGGATCCGAGGGATCGCCAAGCGCCGATGAGGTGATGCCATCGGCACCGACACCGCCTGCGCCACTGGCGCCGCCGAAACGATCAGGGTTGTTGCAGGCCGCCAACCCGAGGACGGCGACGATGAGAAGTGATTTTGTAATCATAGACATGGGTTTCCGCCTTCGTTTTTGTTGGCTCGATCAGAAGTATTCTATCAGGTTGCCGCGGGCTTGGGAATCAGGCAGCGGGGTTAGGGTTGCAGCGGCGACCAAGCCGGGTCAGATGCCGGGCCGGGTGTTGGGATTTGCTTGAGGTTGCGCCCAGAAATATCGACCGAGTAGAGCCGCGCCTCGCCTGCCGCACCCGAGGTTTCGCGAGTGAACATGATGACACGGCCGTTCGGTGCCCATGTCGGGCCCTCGTCGAGGAATGAGGCGGTTAGCAGCCGCTCTTCACTGCCGTCCGTGCGCATCACGCCGATATGGAAGCGGCCCGGGCTTTGCTTGGTGAACGCGATCAGATCGCCGCGCGGCGACCAGACCGGCGTGGAATAGCGCCCATCGCCAAACGAGATCCGGTCGGCAGCGCCACCTGTAGCGGACATGATGTAAAGCTGCTGCGTGCCTGAACGGTCGCTTTCAAACACAATCTTGCTGCCATCGGGCGAAAACGAAGGAGAGGTCTCGATGCTTGGGCTATTGGTCAGGCGGGTTGCGGCCCCGGATGCAATATCCATCACCCAGATATCGGTATTGCCGTCCTGTTCAAGCGAATAGACAACGCGCGCTCCATCGGGCGAAAACCGCGGCGAAAACGTCATGGTGCCCGGTTGCTCGGCCAGAAACCGCCCCGTCACCGCTGCCACGTCGATCAGCTTGATGCGCGGAAAGCCTGTCTCGAACGTGGTGTAAAGCACCCTGTCGCCCGAAGGCGAAAAGCGCGGCGACAGCACGATCGTGCTGCTGTCGGTCAGGTATTGCAGGTTGGCGCCGTCGTAATCCATCACCGCAAGGCGCTTTTGCCGCGCGCCCTTGTCTCCGGATTCAGCCACAAACACCACGCGGCTGTCGAAATACGCGCCTTCGCCAGTGATCGCCGCATAGGCGGCATCCGCCGCCTTGTGCGCGATCCGCCGCCAGCTTGCCTCCCCACCGCCCAGCTGCTGGCCGACCATTTCAGCGCCCGAGAATACATCGAACATGCGGAACTTCACCGTCAACCGCCCGCCCGACAGCCCCACCGAGCCGACGATCAGCGCCTGCGCGTTGATCGCCTTCCAGTCGGCATAGACGATGGGCGCATCAAAGGACGTGACGCGGCCGATATGCGCGCTTGCCGGGATGTCGCGCATCAAACCGGTGCCGGTAAGGTCCGATGTCACCACCGCGGTAATATCAGCCGCCGCTTGTGCTGCTTCGGGCGTTTCGGCAATGAACAAGGGCACCGCATAGGGCAAAGGCTCGATCACCCCTTCGGTGATCTCGATGCGCAGCGGCGATGATTGCGCCAGCGCGGCCGGGGCAAAGGAAAGCGCTGAAAGCGCTGCGGCCAGAAGAAGGCGCAAAAACATCGGGCGTGTCCCTTCTGTCAGGGTTGGGGTGGTGGTGCCACTATGGCCGCGGGTGCGCATCACTTCATCCTCATTTCTCTGGCCGGGGCGATTTTTCGCCATTGGCCGCCGATCTGAACCAAGCTGCCTCGAGATTGACCAAGGGTTCATCGCAGTCGCATCCCGTTATAGTCGAAAACCATCTCGATTTCGCGCCAAGTCTCGTATTTCTCAGGTGGCAGTGCTGCGTTGCCGATGCAGCGCAAGATCGTGCGGCGAGCAATGTCGTAGGCGGTATTTGCGGCCGCATCGCTGGGGCTGTCGGCTGAAATCCTGCGCACTGATTCGACTTCGCCCCCCGGCGTCATGGTAATGCCGACGGTGACGATGCTGCGCAGTGTTTCCGTCGAGGCGGCACCAACCGTCCAGCAGGCGCTGATCGCACTGCGCAGATTGCCAAGCTCGCCCGCGGTCAGCGG
>NZ_JBFHIA010000058.1:0-14222 GCF_041596715.1 Phaeovulum sp. | reverse complement strand
GACGGCACTCGTTTCGGGCATGTTGAACGCCACGGGGCGGTTCATGGCCACCTCGGCGGTGCCGATACTGATGAACGCGCTTTTCATCGTGGCGATGGCGCTGGCCGATTGGCAGGGCTGGCCGATGGGGCTGACGCTAGCCTGGACGGTGCCGGTCACCGGGGTGGCGCAACTGGCGTTTACATGGGTTGCGGTGCGGCGCGCGGGTTTCAGCTTTGGCTTTCGCTGGCCACATTTGACGCCCGAATTGCGCCGCCTTGCGGTGATCGCGGCCCCGGCCGTGCTGGCGGGCGGGGTGGTGCAGGTCAACCTGATCGTCGGGCGGCAAGTGGCCAGCTTCACCGAAGGCGCGGTCGCGTGGCTCAGCTACGCCGACCGGCTTTATCAATTGCCGCTAGGCGTGGTGGGCATCGCGATAGGCGTGGTGCTGCTGCCTGATCTTTCGCGCCGCCTGCGGGCAGGCGATACCGAAGGTGGGCGCGCCAGTTTCAACCGCGGCACCGAATTCGCGCTGCTGCTGACAATTCCGGCGGCGGTGGCGCTGGTGGTATTGGCGCTGCCCTTGGTGCAGGTGCTCTTTCAACGCGGCGCATTTGGCCCCACCGACAGCGTGAACACCGCCTGGGCGCTTGCGGCCTACGGGTTGGGCCTGCCCGCTTTCGTGCTGCACAAGGTGTTGCAGCCACTTTATTATGCGCGCGAAGATACGCGGCGGCCGTTTTATTATGCAGTGGTCTCGATGCTGGTGAACCTCGGTTTTGCGGTCGGGCTGATGGCGGTGTTGGGCTATCTGGCGGCAGCACTGGCAACCACGGTTTCGGCTTGGGTGATGGTGGCGCAGCTCTGGTATGGAAGCCGCACCATGGGGGATGCCGCCGCAACCGACGCGCGGCTGCGCGACCGGCTTTGGCGGATCATCGCAGCGGCGGTGCTGATGGGGGTAGTCTTGTGGTTCGCGGCCGGGTTTGCAGCGCCGATGCTTGCCATGCACGGCGCGCGCTATGTGGCGCTGGGGGCGTTGGTGGTGCTGGGTCTGGTCGTCTATTTCGGTTCGGGGCTGGCGCTCGGCGCCTTTCGCCCCTCTGATTTCCGCTCGGCGTTGCGGCGTGACCTAGGCTAGCGTCTGCGAATCTGTAGCATCGCGCGTTTCAGCCCGCCGGGGCCAACCACGAAGGAAAGCCCGAACCCGGTGCCGAAACCGGCGATCTCGGCAACCCAATCCCAGCCCGTGCCAAAGATCAGCCCAAACACCAGTTGGATGAAAAGCAAAAAGCCGATCAGCGTGAAAGCACGCGCGCGATTGGCCTGCATTGCCCCAAGCCGCGCCCAGAGAATGTAGGTAAACGCGCCAACCAGCCCGTAAACCGCCGGATAGCCACCATAAAGCGGCGCATGGGTGAAAGGCAGCAGCGTATAGACCAGCGCCCCCACCACCGCCGCGCCAAAGAAAACGGCAAGCAGCGCCAGTGGGCGGAAGATTTCGCCCACCATCTTGCCAAGCGCAAGAATGAAAACCAGCACCATCGCCGCGTGGGTAAAGCTGCCATGCACGAACGGATAGGTGACGATCCGCGCCGTATCGACTAGCGGGAAACTCTGCGCTTCCCACATCAAGCGCAGGTAATCGGGCACGAAGGCAAATTGTTGAAACGCCATCTGCCGCCAGCCGAGCGCCGCGTTTCCGCCAGCTATTCCGGCTTGGCCAAGCGCAAAAGCCGCCTCAAACGCAATGATCGGCAGCGCCAGCAGCCAGACGGCAAACGGCAGCGGGTTCAGCGGCGCGTGGAGTTGCGGGCGGTTTGCCTCGTCATAATCGGGGTCGGGGCGGTGCATCGGGCCTCCTTGCAGGCGCGGGGCTTGGTTGACGCCGCCGCCTCGCGCAGCGATAAGCGGTTTCGCTGGCAATTTCCAGCCTTGCCCCATCGACTGCCGAACGGAGCCCTTCATGACCGCCGCCGCCCATGCTGCCGCCGCCAACCCCGGTTTCTCACCCCGCATCTTCTCGGGCATCCAGCCCTCGGGCGGGTTGCACTTGGGAAATTACCTCGGCGCGCTGAAGCGGTTCGCTGAAAAGCAGGACGAAGGGATCGAGACGGTCTATTGCCTTGTTGACCTGCATGCGATCACGGTCTGGCAAGACCCGACCCGGCTGCGCCAGCAAACCCGCGAGGCGGCCGCTGGTTTCATCGCCGCGGGCATCGACCCGGCGCGCTCGATTCTGTTCAACCAGAGCCAGGTGAGTGCCCATGCAGAGCTTGCCTGGGTGCTGAACTGCGTGGCCCGGATGGGCTGGATGAGCCGCATGACCCAGTGGAAGGACAAGGCGGGCAAGAACGCCGAGGCGGCCTCGCTTGGCCTTTTCGCCTACCCCTCGCTGATGGCCGCCGACATTTTGCTTTACCACGCCACGATGGTGCCGGTCGGAGACGACCAGAAGCAGCACGTGGAACTGACGCGCGACATCGCGGCGAAGTTCAACCACGATTACGGCGTGCCCTTCTTTCCCGCACCCGAGCCGGTGATCGAGGGGGCCGCGACGCGGGTGATGAGCCTGCGCGACGGCACCAAGAAGATGTCGAAGTCGGACCCATCTGACGCCAGCAGGATCAACCTGACCGACAGCCCCGACGCGATCGCCTCCAAGATCCGCAAGGCCAAGACCGATGCAGAACCGATGCCCGACCATGTCGCGGCGCTGAAGGACCGCCCCGAGGCAAAGAACCTTGTGAACATCTATGCCGCATTGGCGGGGCAGACCGCGGCGGAGGTGGTGCATAGATACGCAGGCAAGGGCTTTGGCGAGTTCAAGCCGGCGCTGGTCGATCTGGCGGTGGCGACGCTGGGGCCCATCTCGGCCGAAATGACGCGGCTGATGGCGGACCCTGCCGAGATTGACCGGATCCTTGGTGCCGGTGCCGAGCGGGCCGATGCGATTGCCGCGCCGATTCTGGCAAAAACGCTGGATATCGTCGGTATGGTGCGGTCGCGCTAAGGCGCGATAACACGTGTGATAATGACGTTAAGACCCTGTTTTTATGGTATATACCGCCTGGTATTTACCATTTAGAAAGCCTTTTGACACCGTTGCCGGGGCATTTGGCAATCAAGGTGCTCAGGCCCGGGCGCGCGCCTCGGCGCGGGGGTAATATGCGGCAAGCGTCAGGCCACGCGCGGCGTTGAGCACCATCAGCGCCGCCCAAAGACCGTGATTGCCGAAGGCGGGCAACAGCAACGCCACCGCAGCCACATAGATTGCCACCGAGGTCAGCATCGCGTTGCGCATCTCGCGGCTGAGCGTGGTGCCGATGAAGATGCCATCGAACATCCAGCTGGCAATACCGATCAGCGGCGAGGCGATCAGCCACGGCAGATAGACCCGCGCGGTTTCACGCACCTCTGGCGCGGTGGCCATGATGTCGATCAGCGTTGGGCCGACGAGCCAGAAGAACAGCGCAAGCAGCACCGCCCCGCCCACACCCCATTCCGACGTCACGATAGCGGCGCGGCGCAGCGTGGCGGGGCGGCGCGCGCCAAGCGCCTGCCCGGTCAGGGTTTCTGCAGAGAATGCAAAACCGTCGAGCGAGAAGGCGATGATCGAGAGAAACTGCACCAACACCTGATTGGCCGCGAGCGTGGTATCGCCCAGCCCCGCACCAAGAAAGAGAAAGCTGGTGAAGGCCGCCTGTAGCAGAACAGAGCGGATCATGATGTCGGAATTGACACGCGCCATCAGCGCCAGTCGGGCACGGTCAAAGACCAGCGCGGCGCGGCGCCAGTGCCCGCCGTGCAGCGCATCGCGTGCCAGCCAGAGCGCAAGCGCAAGACCCGACCATTCCGAAATCAGCGTCGCAATCGCCACCCCCTGCACGCCCCAGCCAAGGCCGAGCACGAACCACAGATCAAGCACGATGTTCAGCCCGTTCATCCAGACCTGCACCACCAGCACCGCGCGCGTGCGTTCAAGCGCGATCAACCACCCGGTCAGCGCATACATCGAGATGGTTGCAGGCGCGCCCCAGATGCGAATCGTAAGATAACTGCGGGTAAGCGCCTCGACCTCTGCGCTTGCGGGGGAAAGGTAGAAGGCCGCAGCAAACAGCGGGATCTGCGCCAGAATGATAACAAGGCCCGCGCCGCCGCCGATCAGCAACGCACGCGACAAGTTGGCGGCAACCTCGGCGTGATCGCCCGCGCCCTTGGCTTGTGCCACAAGCCCGGTGGTGCCCATGCGCAGAAAGCCGAATACCCAGTAGATCGACGCAAGTATGACCGCGCCAATCCCCACCGCACCAATCGGGGCGGCAGCACCCAGTTGCCCGACAACGCCGGTATCGACCGCGCCCAGAATGGGCACCGTGGCATTGGAAATGACGATGGGCAGCGCAATGCGCAGCACCCTTTGGTGGCTGATGTCAGTCATCGCGCGCGCTGATCGGACCTGCTGGTGGCATCAGAAAATGGCCGGTGCCTTGCGCCAGAAGCCGCGCGCGGTTGTCTTGCCATGCCTCGACATGCACCGAGGCATAGCGCCGCCCAGAGCGGTTCACACGGGCCCGCGCATAGGCATCGCGCGGCAGGCCAGAGCGAAGGTAATCGACGGTGAAGTCGATGGTTTTCGGCAACCGCGGCAGATGCATCGGGTCGAGCGTCACAGGATCGATGCGCCCTGCCTCCATATCTTCCCACAATAGCGTCCAGCTAAGTTCGATAATCGCCGTCACCTCAAGAAAGGCCGCCGTGACCCCGCCGTGCAGCGCGGGCAGCAGCGGATTGCCGATCAGCTTTTCATCGAATGGCAATTCCGCCGTCAGTTCGTCACCGCGGCGGTCAAAGCGGATGCCGAGAAACTGGATGTAAGGCACACCAGTAACCAGCGCCCGAAGGGCTGCATCGCGGCGGCTTTTGACCATTTGCACAGGCTCTGGCCGCTTGCGCGGGGTGGTGGGGGGGGTGCTCATGCCGGATCGTCCTTGCGCGCGCGCTCGATGGTAAATGCGCCGGTTGCCGAGGCCACGGGATGGTCTTTGTCATCGTCAAAGGCAGTGGCGCGCACAAAGGCCACCGTGCGGGTGACATGGTAGCACGCAGCATGGGCGCGGATGCGTTGGCCGGGGCTGGCGGCGCGCATATAGTCGATGCGCAGATCAATCGTGGCGGTGCCTGCGGGCGCGTCAGGGTGGCTCATCACAGCCGCACCGCAACAGGTATCCATCAGCGCCGAAACCGCGCCGCCGTGAATCACCCCGGTGCGCGGATCGCCCACCAAGCGCAGATCGTAGGGCATCGATATTTCGGCAGACCCATCGGACAGCGCATCGAGTTGCATACCAAGTGCGCGCGAATGTGGAATCGCTTCGATGAATTGCCGCGCCACGCGCAGCTTTGTCTCTTCCTGCCGGTCCATACCCCGCCCCTCTGGCTTTGCGCCGACTTTGGCGCGCGGCCCCGCGCCCTGCACGGGGCAATAGAGACCGCGACGCGCACCCTGTTGCACGAACCGAGTTGAGATCGGCGGCCCGCTCCGTTAGCTTCGCCACCGCGGAAGGGGAACACGGATGTCGGATCTGATCGGTTTCAAGGAAATGTGCACGCGTTTCGATGTGACGCCACGCACCTTACGCTACTACGAATACATCGAACTTCTGAGCCCGCAAAAGGAAGGACGCGCCCGATACTACGGGCCGCGAGAAGTGGCGCGGATGACGCTGATCCTGCGTGGGCGGCGCTTTGGCTTCGGGTTGGAAGAGATCCGCCAGTGGTTGCTGCTTTATGACAAGAAGGGCACGGTCGAGCAGTATCAGGCTTGGATCGTGATGGCTGATCGTCAGTTGTTGGCGCTCGAATCCCAAGTCGCCGAATTGCAGCATACGATTGCCGATTTGCGCGCCTTGCGCGACGAAACCGCCGATACGCTAAACACCTGAGCGCGCGCGCCAGATTAGCCGAAATTATGACGCCACGTTATGCTTACGTTCGCGTCAACTTTGCTTGAAAACCCGGGCCAAAGACACACATTCTGAGCATGACATAACGACATGCGCGTGGCAGGGCCCGAATGACCGAAGACGTAATGAGTATCCGCGAGATGTGCGAGGCATTCGCCGTAACACCGCGCACGTTACGCTTTTACGAATCGAAAGAGCTGCTTTTTCCGATCCGCAAGGGTCAGAAACGGCTGTTCACGCGCCGCGACCGGGCCCGGCTGAAGCTGATTTTGCGCGGCAAACGATTTGGCTTTAGCCTCGAAGATATTCGCCAGCTGCTTGACCTCTATGACATCGACGACCAGCAGCGCACGCAGATGGAGCGCACGATAGAGCTTGCGCGCGAGCGGCTGGCAGAAATGCGCCATCAGCACGCCGAACTTGAAGCGGCCATTCATGAACTGAATCAGCAGATCAGTGTCGGAGAGCGCGTGCTGGCCGAAAAAATCGGAAACCAGCCCGCCGCCTGACCAGGAAGACTTGAGGGAGAGAGACATGCAAAACTACACCGCCCCCACCAAAGACGCGCAATTCGTGCTGCATGAGGTGCTGGAGATTTCAAAATCCGACATCCCGGGTTATGCAGACCTCGACCGCGATTTCACCGACGCAATTCTTGATGCCGCGGGCAAGATGTCGTCCGAGATTCTGGCGCCGCTGAACGCTGTTGGCGACACCGAGGGCTGCCGGCTGGAAAACGGCGTGGTAAGCACGCCGAAGGGCTTCAAGAAAGCCTTCGAGGCGGTGAAAGAGGGCGGTTGGAACGGGCTTGATCTGCCCGAGGAATATGGCGGCCAAGGCCTGCCCTATCTTGTCGGCACCGTGGTCGGCGAGTTCTTCGTTTCGGGCAACATGGCCTTCAACATGTATCAGGGCCTGACGCATGGCGCGATCGGCGCGATTCTGACGCATGGCACGGACGAGCAGAAAGCGACCTATGTGCCAAAGATGCTGAGCCTTGACTGGACCGGCACGATGAACCTGACCGAGGCGCATTGCGGCACCGACCTCGGGCTGATGCGCACCAAGGCCGAGCCGCAAAAAGATGGCAGTTACAAGATCACCGGGGAAAAGATTTTCATCTCATCCGGCGAGCACGATCTGGCCGAGAACATCATTCACCTTGTGCTGGCCAAGGCACCCGGCGGCGGCGAGGGCACCAAGGGCATTTCCCTTTTCATCGTGCCGAAGTTCAAGCTGAAAGCCGATGGCTCGCTGGGCGCGCGCAACGCGGTCGCCTGTGGCAAGCTGGAAGAAAAGATGGGCATCCACGGCAACGCGACCTGCGTGATGAACTTTGATGGTGCCACGGGCTACCTGCTGGGCGATCTGCACAAAGGTATGCGCGCCATGTTCACGATGATGAACGAAGCGCGGCTTGGCGTTGGGCTGCAAGGCTATTCGATCGCCGAAACCGCCTATCAAAACGCCCTCGCCTACGCCAAGGACCGGCTGCAAGGCCGTGCCGTGACCGGTGCGGAAAACCCCGATGGCCCCGCCGACCCGTTGATCGTGCACCCCGACATCCGCCGCAATCTTCTGGAGCAGAAAAGCTTTGTCGAAGGCGCGCGCGCGTTCACCTATTGGGCGGCCGAACTGATCGACCGCAGCCACCGCCTTGGCGACGAAGATGCCGAAGGGCTGGTCAGCCTGATGATTCCGGTGCTGAAGGGCTTTCAGACCGACAAGGGCTTTGAGGCCGCAGTGAACGCACAGCAAGTGCTTGGCGGGCACGGCTATATCGAAGAACAGGGCATGAGCCAGTTTGCCCGCGATGCCCGCATCGCGATGATCTACGAAGGGGCAAACGGTGTGCAGGCGCTTGACCTTGTGGGCCGCAAGATCGGGCAAGATGGCGGCAAGCACGCCATGGCATTCTTTGAGTACGTCAAGAGCTTCATCAAGGAAAACGAGGCGGATGCCGCGCTGAAGGCGCAGTTCCTTGACCCGCTCAAGGCGGCCTCGAAAGACTTGCAGGCAGCCGCGATGTTCTTTGTGCAGCAGGGCATGAAAAACCCCAACGCCGCACTGGCTGGTTCGTATGACTTCATGCATCTTTTTGGCCATGTCTGCCTTGGGCTGATGTGGGCGCGTATGGCAAAGGCGGCGCAGGCGGCACTTGCCGCAGGTGCCGAGGATGCGGCGTTCTATGAGGCCAAGCTTGCGACCGGGCGCTTCTACATGGCGCGCCAGTTGCCTGCCACGTCGCTGCACTTGACGCGCATTCTCTCGGGTGCCGATCCGGTGATGGCATTGGGCGCCGAAGCGTTCTAACCTTGCAGGAGGCGGGCCGCCCGCCACCGCATGGAAGGGGAGAAGCCATGCCCAAACGCCTGCGCCTGACCCGCCGCTTTCCGGTGGCCCTGACCAATGACGCGTACCGCGCGCTAAACAGCTTTGCTGATGCCGCGGGCCTGAGCACCGACGAGGCACTGGTGTTTCTGTTCGAGCATTTCGGCTCGGTAACGCACAAGGAAAACCTCGCGGTCCGCCTGAAATTGTTTCAGGCCGAACTGGAAGACCGCAAGGCGTAACGAACGGGGGGAACATGGGATTTGGCGCAGTAAAGACGCAGCAGGGCGTGTGCGTCGGTTCCGCCAGCCCCCTGCATTTGGCAAGCACTACTTGCCAAATGCGGGATAGGCATTGCACCCGCGGCTTCAAACGCCGCAACCTTGATCGCGGTCGCAAAGATGGCCGTTCCTGTTTTGTAAATTGGTGTTCGTCATTGCGAAAACACAACTCGGGGGCGCGCGGGGCTGAACCCGCCGCTCAACCGTCACACTGGGAGCGAGAATAATGGCAGCGAAACTCTATTGCTTTGGCGAATCGGGCAATGCCTACAAGGCGGCATTGACGATGCAGCTTGCCGAATACGAATGGGAGCCGGTATTCGTAGACTTTTTCAACGGCGAGACGCGCACACCTGAATACCGCGCACTCAACGAGATGGGCGAGGTGCCGGTGCTGGTTGACGGCGATGTTGTGCTGAGCCAGTCGGGGATCATTCAGGATTACGTGTCCTCGAAAACCTCTAAGCTCTGCGGCAAGTCGGCGGCCGAGCGGCGCGAGATCTTGCGTTGGGTGCTGTGGGACAACCACAAACTTTCCAGCCAAGCCGGCGCGCTGCGCTTCATGATGAACTTTCTGCCCGAGCCCAAGCGCCAGCCCGAGGTGATCGCTTGGCTGCAAGGGCGGCTCAAGGCGGCCTACAAGGTGCTTGATGACCATCTTGCCAGCAACGAATGGATCGTCGGGTCCGGCCCCACGATCGCCGACATAGCCTGCTGTGGCTACCTCTATTATCCCGAACCTTTCGGGTTCAACCGCGCCGACTGGCCCAATATCGACCGCTGGCTGGACAGCATCGCCGCCCTGCCCGGATGGAAAAGCCCTTACGATTTGATGCCCGGCAGCCCAGCTGACCGTGCCTGAGGAGAACCAAGATGACCGAAGCCTACATCTACGACGCCGTTCGCACCCCGCGCGGCAAAGGCCGCCCCGATGGCGCGCTGCACGAGGTCACCTCGGTCGCGCTGTCAGCGCGGCTTCTCAACGCCGTCAAGGCGCGCAACGGCTTTGAAGGCCATGCCGTCGAGGACGTGATCTGGGGCAATGTGACTCAGGTCGGGGAACAGGGCGGCTGCCTTGCGCGCTCGGCGGTGCTGCTGTCGGACCTTGACGAAAGCATCCCCGGCCTTGCCATCAACCGCTTTTGCGCAAGTGGTATGGAGGCGGTGAACCTTGCCGCCAACCAAGTGCGCGGCGGTGCGGGCAATGCCTATATCGCAGGCGGGGTCGAAATGATGGGCCGCGTTGCGATGGGCTCTGACGGTGCGGCGATTGCCGTGGACCCGACCTTGGCGATGAAAACCTATTTCGTCCCGCAGGGCATTTCGGCTGACGTCATCGCCACCGAATACGGCTTCAGCCGGGCCGATGCCGATGCGCTGGCAGCCGAAAGCCAGCGGCGCGCGACGCTGGCATGGAAAGAGGGGCGCTTTGACCGCTCGATCGTGCCGGTTGTGGACCAGAACGGTGTCGTGATTCTGGCACGCGACGAATACATCCGCTCGGAAACCACGATCGAAACGCTGGCAAACCTGAAGCCTGCGTTCAAGGACATGGGCGAGGTCATGCCGGGCTTCGACAAGGTGGCGATGATGAAATATCCGCACCTTTCCGCGATCAACCACATACACCATGCAGGCAACTCGTCTGGCATCGTCGATGGCGCGGCGGCCATTCTGGTGGGTAATGCCGAGTTTGGCAAAGCCCATGGGCTGAAACCGCGCGCGCGCATCCGCGCCAACGCCAAGATCGGCACCGACCCGACCATCATGCTGACCGGCCCCGTGCCGGTTACCGAAAAGATCCTGCGCGAATCCGGCATGAGCATCGGCGACATCGACCTGTTCGAGGTGAACGAAGCCTTCGCCGCGGTGGTGCTGCGCTTCATGCAGGCCTTCGATGTTTCGCCCGACAAGGTAAACGTCAACGGCGGCGCGATTGCCATGGGCCACCCGCTGGGGGCAACGGGCGCGATGATCATCGGCACGCTGCTGGACGAGTTGGAACGCACCGGCAAGGGCGTTGGGCTTGCAACGCTGTGCATCGCATCGGGCATGGGCGTCGCCACGATCATCGAGAGGGTGTGATGGGTGTGATCGATCCCAAAAAAGCGCCGCTCAAGACCGGTTCGATTTATCCAGAACCATATGGTGCGATGATGGCGGGCCGTTCGAGCTTGCGGCTGGGCGATGCCGGGGGGCTGACCCAATTTGGGGCCAACCTCATCATCCTTCAGCCCGGTGCGCTTTCAAGCCTGCGCCATTGGCATCAGGCCGAAGATGAGTTCGTCATGGTTACCGAAGGCGAATGTGTGCTGGTGCAGGATGCGGGCGAAACCGTGATGCGGGCGGGTGATTGCGCCGCGTTTCCGGCGGGGGTGGCAGACGGGCACCACTTCATCAACCGCTCCGACGCCGAGGCGCGGTTTCTGGTGGTGGGCAGCCGCGCGCCCAACGAAGTGGCCACCTATTCCGACATCGACATGAAAATGGTGAACGAGGGCGGCAAGGTGCGCTTTACCCACAAGGACGGCACCCCTTGGGAAGGGCCGCGATGATCGTCGATCCGCGCCATGCTGACCGTTCCGCGCATAAGGGCCGCGAAACGCTGCGTCTTTCGGATGCGGGCGGGCTGACGCAGTTCGGCGTCTATCTTGAAACACTCGCCCCCGGTGCCAGTTCGTCCGAACGGCACTGGCACGAGGCCGAGGACGAGTTTCTTTATGTGCTGGACGGCGTGGCGACGGTGCATGACGACGACGGCATGCACACACTCGGCGCGCAGGATGCAGCCTGTTGGCGGCATGGCGACGCAAATGCACACCGTGTGCTGAACCAAAGCCAAGCCCCGCTTCGCTATCTGATCGTCGGCAGCCGTGCGGCCAAAGACGTATGCCATTACCCCGATTCTGGCCGCAGACAGGTCAATTCGACGACCCGCTGGCAGGTATTGGCCGCTGACGGAACGATAGAACGCAGCGGCGATTTGCCCGCCAAGCTGATGCGCCTGCAACCGGTCTGGGGCGAGGCATACGACGCCGCAAAGCCCGCGCGCCGCATTGTGACCCACGGCTCTGTCGCGGGCCAAACCGGCACTAGCTACCCCGATATCTTCAGCGATCTGGGCCAATACGAAGCCTTTGCCATTTCGGACGCAGGCGGGTTGACCCAATTTGGTGCCATTACCGAGCGCCTGATGCCCGGCGCGCGGTCTAGCCAGCGGCATTGGCACGAGGCAGAGGACGAGTTTCTCTATGTCCTCGACGGCACCGTGACGGTTTGGGAAAACGACGGGCCGCACGATCTTGGCCCGGGCGGTTGTGCCGCTTGGCCCAAGGGTGTTGCCAACGGCCACTGCCTTGAAAATCGCGGCACGACGCCGACCAGCTACTTCATTGCAGGTGCGCATGCGTGACGATACCTGCCACTACCCCGACATCGACCTTCATTATACGCGCCGGGATGGCGTGCGGATCATGTCCCACAAGGACGGAACGCCCTACCCCGGCTGGCCCAAGGGAGCGAAAGCATGACCGATTTTACCTATGCCGTTGACGCCGATGGTGTTGCCACTATCACCTGGGATGTTCCGGGCAAGTCGATGAACGTGATGAGCCTTGCCGGGTTCGAAGAGCTTAGCGGCTTTGTTGACAAGGCTTTGGCCGATACCGCCGTGAAGGGGCTGGTCATCACCTCGGGCAAGAAAGACTTTGCCGGGGGCATGGACCTGAACGTCATCGCCAAGATGAAGGATGACGCGGGCGACGAGCCTGCGAAGGGGCTTTTTGAAGGCGTGATGGCCATGCATGCTATCTTGCGCAAGATCGAGCGCGCGGGCATGGACCCAAAGACCCTCAAAGGCGGCAAGCCGATTGCGGCAGCATTGCCGGGCACCGCACTTGGCATCGGCCTTGAACTGCCGTTGGCTTGCCACCGCATCTTTGCCGCCGACAACCCCAAGGCCAAGATCGGCCTGCCGGAAATCATGGTCGGCATTTTCCCCGGCGCGGGTGGCACCACGCGGCTTTCGCGCAAACTTGGTGCGATGGCGGCCGCCCCCCTGCTGCTGGAAGGCAAGCTCAACAACCCCAAGGCGGCCAAGGCCGCTGGCGTGATCGACGAGGTGGTGGAAGACCCGCTCGCGGCTGCGAAAGCATGGGTATTGACGGCGACCGACGCCGATCTGGTCAAGCCGTGGGATGCCAAGGGCTACAAGATGCCGGGCGGTGCGCCCTATCACCCCGCAGGCTTCGTGACCTTTGTCGGCGCAAGCGCCATGGTGCATGGCAAGACGATGGGCGTTTACCCCGCCGCCAAGGCGCTGCTTTCGGCGGTTTATGAAGGCGCGCTGGTGCCCTTTGACACCGCGCTGAAGATCGAGGCGCGCTGGTTCACCAATGTGATGATGAACCCATCCTCGGGCGCGATGATCCGCAGCCTTTTCATCAACAAAGAGGCGTTGGAAAAAGGCGCGAACCGGCCCAAGGTGCCCGACCAGAGCGTGAAAAAGCTGGGCGTGCTTGGTGCGGGCATGATGGGGGCGGGTATCGCCTATGTCAGCGCGCAGGTCGGCATCGAAGTGGTGCTGATCGATTCAACGCAAGAGTCCGCCGACAAAGGCAGAGGCTATTCCGAAGCGCTGCTCGACAAGGGCATTCAGCGCAAGAAGGTGACGCCCGAGAAAAAGGCTGAGGTCTTGGGCCGCATCACCGCCGCCACCGATTATGCGCTGCTTGAAGGTTGCGATCTGATCGTGGAAGCGGTTTTCGAAGATGTGGGCGTGAAGGCGGGCGTGACCGCCAAGGCCGAAGCGGTGATCCCGTCATCGGCAATTTTTGCGACCAATACCTCGACCCTGCCGATCAGCCACCTTGCCAAAGCCTCGGCCCGGCCCGAGCAGTTCATCGGCATCCACTTCTTCTCGCCCGTAGACAAGATGAACCTTGTCGAGATCATCAAGGGCAAGCAGACGGGCGATGTTGCGGTGGCCAAAGCGCTCGACTTCGTGCGCCAGATCCGCAAGACGCCGATCGTGGTCAACGACGCGCGCTTTTTCTACGCCAACCGCTGCATCATTCCCTATATCAACGAGGGCATGCGCATGGTGGCCGAAGGCGTGAACCCCACGCTGGTCGAAAACGCCGCCAAGCTGGTGGGGATGCCACTTGGCCCGCTGCAACTGGTCGATGAAACCTCGATCGACCTTGGCGTGAAAATCGCCAAGGCCACCCGTGCTGCGATGGGCGATGCCTACCCCGATGGCGCGGTGGACGAGGTGCTGTTCTGGATGGCCGATCAGGGCCGTATGGGCAAAAAGGCCAACGCAGGCTTTTATGCCTACGATGCCACGGGTCGGCGCAGCGGGCTTTGGGACGGGCTTGAGGCGCGCTATCCCGAGGCGGAAGCACAGCCCGAACTGACCGAGGTGCAGCATCGTCTGCTGTTCGCACAGGTGCTTGAAGCGGTGCGGGCGCTGGAGGACGGCGTGCTGACCGACATCCGCGAAGGCGACGTTGGCGCGATTCTGGGCTGGGGCTTTGCACCGTGGTCGGGCGGGCCGTTCAGCTGGCTCGACATCATCGGCGCGCCGCGCGCGGTGGAAATCTGCGATGCGCTGACGGCGGCGCATGGTGCGCGTTTCGCCACGCCCGCGCTTTTGCGCGAGATG
>NZ_JBFHIA010000057.1:0-14269 GCF_041596715.1 Phaeovulum sp. | reverse complement strand
CAGGTGCGCGCGCTGGCAAAAGGCGATCGCGCCGCCTTTGAGCGTGTCTACCGCCAACACAACGCGGCGATGGTGCGCTTTGCCGATAGTATCCTCAGAAGCCGCGCGAGCGCCGAAGAGGTCACGCAAGACGCTTGGGTTGCGGTGCTGAAAAACATTGGCGGTTTCGAGGGGCGCTCGTCCTTGGCGGGCTGGATCTTTACGATCGTGTTGAACAAGGCGCGCACCCGCGCCGTGCGCGATGGCCGCGCGGTTTCCTTCGACGGCGCAGGCGAAGACGACAACCTTGCAGCCGCTTTCGATGGCCGTGGCCGCTGGAAGGACATGCCCGAACTTTGGGAGGAAATGACCGCCGAGCGGATCGTGGCGGGGCGAAGCCTGTTGCAGCACGTCAATGCCGCTATCGAAACCTTGCCGCCCGCTCAGCGCGCGGTGCTGGTGCTGCGCGCCCAGCAGGGGCTTGAGGCCGCCGAGGTCTGCACCATTCTGGGTATCAGCGATGGCAATATGCGTGTTCTTTTGCACCGCGCGCGGCTGGCCATACGTGCTGCGCTGGACGCATTGACATGAGACGGGGCAGGGGGTGCAGGTTGCAGACGCGCCATTCCTGCTTTTGCTGTTGTAACGCATTGGCTTTCGGATCGTCATTCCCAAGCGATGCATGAAAAGGACTTCGCTAGATGCTAAGTTGCAAGGAAGTTGCCCAACGCGCCTCTGCCATGATCGATGGCGAGCTTGGTGCGTGGCAAATGTTGCAGATGCGGATGCATCTGGCGATGTGCAAAGGTTGCGCGCGGTTTGTCAGCCAGCTGCGCACCACGCGCGATCTGGCAGAGGCCGCAATGGCTGCCGATGCCTCGCAAGAGGCCGTGGATGCCAGCGTCAGCGCTATTCTATCCCGGCTAAATGACGGCAAACCGCAGAGCGGTTGACGCCCCGGCGATCATCGCTACGGCCAAGGGGCGATCCGTGCTAAAAAGGGCGGAACAGTCCGAATGCGGAGACCCTTTATGGCTCAGCCACTTGAACTCGGCCTCGATACTTTTGGCGATGTTACGGCGCGCGAAGATGGCCAGCTGAAATCGCACGCCGAAGTGCTGCGCGATGTGCTGGATGAGGCGGTACTGGCTGACGAGCTGGGGGTGGATTTCTTCGGGCTTGGCGAACATCACCGCGATGATTTTGCCATTTCTGCGCCCGAGGTGGTGCTGGCCGCAATTGCCGCGCGCACCAAACGGATCAGGTTTGGAACCGCGGTCACGGTGCTGTCGTCCGACGATCCGGTGCGGCTGTTCCAGCGGTTTTCTACGCTCAACGCACTGTCGGGGGGGCGCGCCGAGGTGATGCTCGGGCGCGGCTCGTTCATCGAAAGCTACGAGCTTTTTGGCTTCAAGCTTGATGATTACGAAGAACTGTTCGAGGAAAAGTTGGATCTGTTCGCGCGCCTGATCCGCAATGACGTTGTCACTTGGACAGGCAAGCACCGCGCGCCGCTACGCCGCCAGCGGGTCTATCCGCCGCTTGGGCCCGAGGGGCTGAAGGCGTGGATCGGTGTCGGTGGCAGCCCCGAGTCCGTGCTGCGCGCGGTGCGCCATGAGTTGCCGATGATGCTCGCCATCATCGGCGGTGCCGCGCAGCGGTTTCTGCCCTTTGTCGATCTTTACCAGCGCAGCTACGCCCAGATCGGCGGCGCGCCGCAACCGCTTGGCGTTCATTCCCCCGGCCATATCGCGCCCACCGATGCCGAGGCGCAGACAGAGGCTTTTGCGGGCTACAAGGTGTTGCATGATCGGATCGGGCGCGAACGTGGCTGGCCACCGACCACCCGCGCCGATTTCGAGCGCGAGATCGAACACGGCGCGATGTATGTGGGCGCGCCCGAGACCGTGGCGCAGAAAATCGCAGATTGCGTGCGCACGCTGGGGTTGAGCCGGTTCGATATGAAATACTCGATGGGTACGCTGCCACATGCGGCGCTGATGCGCTCGATCGGGCTTTACGGCTCGCAGGTCATCCCGCGGGTGCGTGCGCTGCTTGCGTAATGCGCGCGATTTGCCGCATGCGCTTGCGTCACATTGTGGCCCCTGTCATTTGGGGGCAGCATTGAAGTGTGTGTTCGAATGGCCCTGCGATGGCCGGTTCGGGCGCAAGGCCAGGGGCAAGGCATGTCGCAGACCGTCGTCGAAAAAAGCGTGACGCCATTGGCGTTGATCACGGTAGGCGGGCTCGCGCTGGCGCTGCTGGCCAGTTTTGTGTGGCCGTTGCCTGCCGCCGTCACGGCCGGGCTGCTGCTTGCCTATGTGGCAGGCGGCGTGCCCGCCGGGGTAAGTGCGCTTGATGCGCTTCTGCGCGAGAGGGTGCTGGCGATTGATCTGCTGATGGTGCTTGCGGCGCTTGCGGCGCTGATGGTGGGCGCCGCACTTGAAGGCGCGGTGCTGCTTGCGCTGTTCTCTGCATCGGGTGCGCTGGAAGCGCGTGCTTTGGGGCGCGCACGGCGCGCGGTCGAGGCGTTGATGGCGTTGCGACCCGAAACCGCGTTGCTGTTGGGCCCCGACGGGGCCTTGACCGAGGTACCGGTGGCCAGCCTTGCCCCCGGCGCGCATGTTCTGCTGCGCCCCGGTATGCGGGTGCCGGTGGATTGCGCGATCACCACCGGCGAGGGCGATATTGACGAAGCGACGATCACCGGCGAGTCGATGCCGGTGCGCAAAAGCGTGGGCGAGCCGCTGTTTGAGGCGACGGTGAACCTGAACGCGGTGCTAGAGGTTGCGGTGACGCGGGCGCAGGGCGAAAGCACGGTGGCGCGGATGATCGAAATGGTCACGCGCGCGCAGGCCGCGCGCGCGCCTTCGGAACAATTCGGTGACTGGTTCGGGCAGCGTTATACAGCTGTTGTCTTGGCGGGCGCGGTCTTGGCCTATGTGGTGCTGATCTGGCTTGGCTGGAGCAGCGCAGACGCGCTTTACCGCGCCGCCACGCTGCTTGTCGCAGCCAGCCCCTGCGCCATCGTGATTTCTGTGCCCGCCGCGATGCTTTCGGCGCTAGCGGCGGCGGCGCGGGGCGGTGTGCTGTTCAAGGGCGGTGCTGCACTTGAGGCGCTGGGCGAGGCGCGCATCTTTGCTTTCGACAAGACCGGCACGCTGACCACCGGTCACGCCGAAATACGCCGCATCGTCGCTGTTGATGGCGATGAAGCGGCGCTTTTGGCGTTGGCGGCGGGTTTGGAGGCACATTCCGAGCACCCGGTGGCAGGAGCCATTCGCTCCGCAGCAGAGGCGCGCGGCTTGGTGCCTGTTGCGGTACGCGAGGTCAGCACGGTCACCAGCGAAGGTATCGCAGGGGTGCATGGGGAGGCGCTGGTCTGGGCGGGCAACGCGCGTATGGTGGCACGGATGCTGGCCGAAGAAGACGATCTGCCGCCAGAGTTGCAAGTCCTCGCCAATTCATCGGAAACAGTGGTCTGGATCGGGCGCGGGCCGCAGGTCTTGGGCGGCATCGGGTTGGCCGATAGCCCGCGCGGCTCTGCTGCGCCGGGGCTTGCGGCGCTGCGCAAATCTGGCGTCTCGCGCCTTGTGATGATGACCGGCGACCGGCAAGAGGTTGCCGCATTGATCGGCAAAGAGCTTGGCTTTGCGCCCAAAGATATTCACGCAGGGCTTTTGGCCGAGGACAAGCTGCGCCTTGTCGCCGAACTGACCGGTGAAGCGCGCGTCGCCTTTGTGGGGGACGGGGTGAATGACGCGGCGGCATTGGCGCGTGCCGATGTGGGTGTCGCGATGGGGGCCGCGGGTAGCGATGTGGCATTGGCGGCGGCCGATGTGGCGCTTTTGTCAGACGATCTGACCCGCGTTGCCGCGGCGCAGCGATTGGCGTTGCGCACACGCGCAATCATTCGCGCCAACCTCGTCTTCGCCATTGCGGCCATGATGGTGCTGGTAGCCGCCGCACTTGCCTTCGAGTTGCCCTTGCCAATCGCGGTGATCGGCCACGAAGGGGGCACTTTGCTTGTGGTGCTTAACAGCCTGCGGTTGCTGACAGACAAGATCCGAACCGACCGCGCCTAGGCCACCAGCCGGGGCTCGCCCTTCTGCCGTGCCGGTGGTATCGATTCGTGCCGGTTGCGACACGAAAGGAAGATCATGAGCCGCCTTACCCATTCCGAAACGCACACGTTGCACCGCGTCGGTTGGTTGCGCGCGGCCATTCTTGGCGCAAACGACGGTATCGTTTCTACGGCAAGTTTGCTGGTGGGCGTCGCGGCCGCAGGTTCGGGCAAACCCGAGATTCTGGTCGCGGGGCTTGCAGGGCTGATGGCAGGTGCGATGTCGATGGCGGCGGGCGAATATGTCTCGGTCAGTTCACAAACCGATGCCGAGCGCGCCGATACCGCGCGCGAGCGTGCCGAGATCGAAGAACATCCCGAAGACGAGCAGAAAGAGCTTGAAGACATCTACGCCGCGCGCGGGCTTGACCGCCACCTCGCACGGCTGGTGGCCGAGCAACTGACCGCACATGACGCGCTGGGCGCGCATCTGCGCGATGAACTTGGCATTTCAGAATCACTGACAGCGCGGCCCGTGCAGGCGGCGCTGGTTTCGGCGCTAACCTTTGCCTCCGGCGCGGCCTTGCCCTTGCTTGTGGCGCTGGTTTCGCCGCTGGCTTCGGCGTTGCCGATGATTGGCGGCGCGACGGTGGTGGCGCTGGCGCTTTTGGGGGCAGTCGGGGCGGCGGCAGGGGGCGCAGGGCGCTGGCGCGGTGCTGCGCGCGTGACGTTTTGGGGCGTGCTTGCAATGGCGGCAACCGCGGCGGTTGGTGCGCTCTTCGGCGTGATGGTCTGACCGCGCGCTTGCCCGGCCCCCTCTGACAGGTCACACTGGCGGTGAGGGGAACGGAAAGGCATGGAAACCCAGATCGCGATTGGCCTGCGCCAGAGACGCGCGTTGTCGATGACTACGCGGCTGCGGCAGGCGATCGGCCTTTTGCGCCTCGACAACCAGCAACTGTCCGAACATCTGAGGCAGCTTGCAGCAGCAAATCCGCATGTTTCGCTGACCGCCGCGCCGCGCCCGGTGCAAACGCCAAACTGGCTTGACCAATTCTTGGCGGCACCGCCACCGGCTGATGCCGCAAAACCGGCAGCGGCGGCACCGGGCGGCGGGCTATCGCCATCGGATGCGGCAGAGCGTGTAATGGCACCGCCGCCGGGGCTGATCGAGCATCTGCGCGCGCAGATCGGGCTTTTGGTGCGCGCGCCCGCCGACCGCCCGCTGGCCGAGGCCTTCCTCGCCGCGCTGGAACCAAGCGGCTGGCTGGGCGCAAGCGTCGAGGATATCGCCCGGCACAGTGGCCGCCCGCTGGCTGATGCCGAACGTGTGCTGGCGGCGCTGCAACAGGCCGAACCTGCGGGCCTGTTTGCCCGCTCGCTGGCCGAATGCCTTCGGCTGCAAGCGCAAGACCAAGGGCTGCTGACCCCCGATTTTAACTGCCTGCTTGGCCATCTGCCGCTTTTGGCCAAGGGCGCGATGGCAGAGCTTGCCACGCTATGCGAAGCCACGCCCGAACGGTTGGCCGAAATGCTGCGCGCGCTCCGCGCCATGAACCCAAAGCCCGGCGCCAGCTTTGACGCAGCCCCGATGCCTATTCGCGAGCCCGACCTGATTGTGCGGCGCCAAGGCAAGGACTGGACGGTCGAGCTGAACCGCTCCACCCTTCCTGTCATCACACTCGGTGAATCCCCCGAAACCGGTAACGACCCGCTTTGGCGCGAGGCGCAATGGATCGTGGGTGCGGTGGCACGGCGTAACGCGACCACGCTGCGGATCGCGCGCGAGATGCTGGTGCATCAGGCTGGGTTTCTGGAAAAAGGCGCGCAGGCGATGCTGCCGCTAAGCGCCGCCGATGTTGCGCGCGCGACGGGCTTGCATCTTTCTACCATCAGCCGCGTGACCGCGGGGTTGATGGTTGCCACGCCGGGCCCAACGCTGCCGCTGCGTGCGTTTTTCAGCGCAGCGCTGCCGGCGCGCGAAGGGGGCGAGGGCATTGCCACGGCGCGGCTTTTGCACGAGATGCAGGCGCTGATTGCTACCGAAGACCCGGCCGCGCCTTTAGGAGACGCCGATATCGCGCGCCATTTCGAGGCAGAGGGGGTCATCGTGGCGCGTCGCACGGTGGCCAAATACCGTGGGCTGCTGGGCATTGCAGCCGCATCCGCACGGCGCAAACGATGATTTGCACGTATAGCCAGCGCGTGGAATGCGCACATGGGGTGCGCGCATTTCACGCATTGCGCCTGAAAAACCGTGCCCCGCAACGCGGTGCTTCACGCAGTGCGCGAAAAAGCGGCAGAAAAACCGCCCCCGAGCGCTGGGCATAATTCTGGCACGACTTGTGCATGTATACCCATGTCCGCCCTAACCCGGACAAATGCGCCGCCCCGAGCGCAGAAACAGGGAGATAAAGAATGACGAACCTGCAACGCCTACTATTGGCTTCTGCCATGGCGATTGGCCCGGTAGCACCCGCGGCCTATGCCGCCGACCTTGTGGTTGGCTTCACGCTCGACGCTGATACGCTGGATCCCGCCAACCACCGCAAGCGCGAAACCGAGACGGTTATCCGCAACCTCTATGACGGTTTGCTGACGCGTGACCCCAACATGGTCGTGGTGCCCGAGATCGCGGAATCGATGACTCAGGTCTCGCCCACGGTTTATGATTTCAAGATCCGCGCCGGGATCAAGTTTCACGATGGCACGATGATGACCGCCGAAGACGTGAAGTTCTCGCTCGACCGCGTGGTGGTCGAAGGTGCCATGGGCAATGGCCAAACCAGCCCGCGGCAAAGCCTGATGGGGCCGGTTGCCTCGGTCGAGGTGGTGGACGGCGACACCGTTCGCATCACGCTCAAAGAGCCGTGGCCAATTTTGCCCGCGATGCTGCCCAACCAGCAGATCGTCTCGAAAGCCTTCGTCGAGCGTGTCGGCTCGGAAGGGCTTGCAACCGAAGAAAACGGCACGGGCCCGTTCCGCCTTGTCGAATGGCGCAAGGGTGAATCGATCATCATGGAGCGTTTCCCCGAATACTATGGTGGCGCTACGGATATTGCCCCGGTCGGGCCGGCCTGCGTGGACCGCGTGATCTTCAAGATCATTCCGGAAAGCGCGAGCCGTGTTGCCGCGCTTCTGGCGGGTGACGTGCATATCATCAACGAGTTGCCCGCCTTCTCGATTGCGCAGGTCAATGCCAACTCTGGCACCCATGTGATGACGGTCAACGGCACGCGCAGCTTCTTTGTCGCGATGAACCTAGAGGGCGAGTATTTCGATGACCCGCTCGTGCGGCAGGCTGCGGCCCATGCGATCGACAAGAACCTGCTGATCGACAAGATCCTTGGCGGCAACGCCGCGCCGATCAATGGCATCCTTTCACCTGACGCCTTTGGCGCGTCGGATCTGCCGGTTTATGGCTATGACCCCGAAATGGCGAAAAAGTTGCTGGCCGATGCGGGCTTTCCGAACGGCATCGATGTCGTGATGGATACCGAAGGCGCGTTCAAAGATACCGCCGAGGCCATCGCCTCTTTGCTGACCAAGGTCGGCATCCGTACGACCGTTGCGGTGGGCGAAAGCGCGCAGCTTACCTCCAAGTGGCGGTTGCAAGGCAAAGCGCCGAAAACCGGCGACATGTACTTTTCCAGCTGGGGCAACGGCTCGCTTGACCCGTTCGACATCTTTACGCCGACCCACCGCACCAACGACCGCGGCAACTCGGCGGGATATTCGAACCCGGCTGTGGATGCGCTGCTGGACGCGGCCGCGACAGAGCTTGACGTGGCCAAGCGCGCTGGAATGTACCGTGAGGCAGAGTTGATGATCAACGCAGACCTGCCCTACCTCTATCTTTGGGTGCCGCAAGACATCTACGGTGTCTCTGACCGGCTGAGCGGCTGGAAACCAAGTGCCGACAGCCGCATCAATCTGCACGACGCTTGCCTGAACTGAGCACATCCAAAACAAGGAGGGATCGGGCATGAGCCTTGGCAAGCTTATCGAACGCCTGCTGCAACTCGTGCCCGTTCTGTTGGGCGTCAGCCTCATCGTTTTCGTGATGATGGCGCTGACGCCCGGCGACCCGGTGCAGATCATGATCGGGGATCAGAACATCACCCCCGAACAGGAAGAGGCGCTGCGCCGTGGCCTTGGGCTAGACCGGCCCATCGTCGAGCGGTTCTTCGTCTTTATAGGCAACGCCCTGCAAGGCGACTTTGGGCAGAGCTTCTATCACCGCCGCCCGGTTGCCGATGTCATTGCCGAACGCTTGCCCGCCACAATCGAGTTGAGCCTTGTCGCGCTGATCGTGGCGCTGGTGACGGCGATTCCGCTGGGGGTGCTGGCTGCGATCCGCAAGAACTCCATTTTCGACAAACTCGCCACGGTCGGCTCGCTTCTGGGCGTATCGCTGCCGGGCTTCTGGTTCGGCATCCTGCTGATCATGCTTTTCGCGGTGCAATGGAACATTCTGCCTGTCTCTGGCCGGATCGGCTATTCAAGCGAGATTGAAACCATCACCGGCTTTCTGCTGATCGATACGCTGCTGCGCGGCAACCTGCCCGCCTTTTGGGATGCGGTGAAGCACATCCTGCTGCCTGCCATCACGCTTGGTCTGCCGATGACCGCGATCCTGATGCGCGTCACCCGCACCTCGATGCTGGAAGTGCTGCGGCAGGATTATGTGACCTTCGCCGATGCCAAGGGCCTTAGCCGGGCGCGCGTTCTGTTTCGCCACGCGCTGAAGAACGCCTTGATACCAACCGTTTCGGTGGCCGCCATTGAAACCGGCAGTCTGCTCGGCGGCAACATGATCGTGGAAACGGTGTTCGGCTGGCCCGGCCTCGGGCGGCTGGTGGTGGAAAGCATCTTCTTGCGTAACTACCCGCTCGTGCAGGCTGCGGTGCTGCTCTACGCGGTGATCTATGTGGGGCTGAACTTCTTTGCAGACATTCTCTACACTGTCCTCAACCCGCGGGTGAAGCTATGAGCATGGCCGCCGCAACCCCCGCCGCCGACACCATCTTTCGCCGCAATCTGGCAAGCTTCATGGCCAACCGTCTGGCAATGGCCGCGGCGGTGGTGGTGGTGCTGTTCGTTGTCATGGCCGCCTTTGCGCCTTGGCTTGCACCACAAGACCCTTATGAGACGGACCTTTTCCGCCGCCTGCAACCGCCCGCATGGGTAGAGGGTGGCGAATGGGGCTTTCTTCTGGGCTGCGATGCGCTTGGGCGCGACATCTTTTCCCGCATCATCTACGGCGCGCGGATTTCGATCTTCGTCGGCGTTACGGTGATCGTGCTGGCCACTGGCATCGGCATCATCGCGGGGCTCGCCTCGGGCTATCTGCGCGGCTGGGTCGATGTCATCATCTCGCGGATTGTCGATATTCTTCTGGGCTTTCCCTACCTGATCTTTGCAATCGGGCTGATGGCGATGATGGGGCCGGGGCTTGGCAACATCATTCTGGCGCTGGCCTATAAGGAATGGGTTATCCCGGCACGGGTGGTGCGCGGCGAAACCCTTGCCGTGCGCGAGCTGGAATATGTCGAGGCAGCGCGCGCCCTAGGCGCCTCGCCGCGCCACATCATGCTGCGTGAAATCCTGCCCAATATCCTCTCACCAGTGGTAGTGGTTTCGACCATCCGCATGGCCAATGTCATCATTCTGGAAGCCTCGCTTTCCTTCCTTGGGCTGGGCGTGCAGCCGCCGATGGCAAGCTGGGGCTCGATGGTTTCCGATGGCCGCGCCTTCATTCTGGAGGCGTGGTGGGTTTCAACATTCCCCGGCCTTGCGATCCTGCTTTTGGTGCTGGCGATCAACGTGGCAAGTCAGGGCCTGCGTGACGCCTTTGACCCGAGGTTCCACGAATGAGCGCGCTTTTGGAAGTGCGCGGGCTGCGCACCGTGTTTGATACCCGCGCCGGCGAAGTCTGGGCGGTCGATGGTGTCGATGTCGAGGTGCGGCGCGGCGAATGCCTTGGCATCGTGGGGGAAAGCGGCTCTGGCAAATCGGTCACCTTTGCTTCGGTGATGGGGCTTGTCCGCAGCCCCGGCCGCGTGGCCGAGGGGCAGATCTTGTTCGAGGGGCGCGATCTGCGCGCGCTTAGCATGCGCGAAATGCGCGAGGTGCGCGGCAAGGAAATCGCCATGACCATGCAGGATGCGCTAACCGCGCTGAACCCGGCACTTACGGTGGGTGAACAGATCAGCGAAGTGCTTGAAGCGCATGACGAAACCCTGCCTGCGCGGGGCAAGGCACGGCGCGCGGCGATCCGCGCGAAATCGGTGGAGATGCTGGGCCTTGTCGGCATCCCCTCTGCCGAGAACCGCCTGCGCCAGTATCCGCACGAGTTTTCCGGCGGTATGCGCCAGCGCATCATGATCGCCATCGCTTTGGCTTGCCGTCCGAAGCTGCTGATTGCAGACGAGCCGACCACCGCGCTGGATGTCACCATTCAGGCGCAGGTGCTGGAACTCATCACCGAGATCCGTGAAAGTTTGGGCATGAGCGTGGTGCTGATTACGCACGACCTTGGCGTGGTGGCCGAACATTGCGACCGTGTGTTGGTGATGTATGCGGGCCAGGTGGTCGAGGCGGGCCCTACCGCCGAGGTTATCGCCAACCCGCGCCACCCCTACACACGCGGCCTTCTGGCCTCGATCCCGCGCCCGGCCATGCGCGGCCAGCCGATTAACCCGATCGAGGGGCAGGTGCCCGACCTGATCGGCATGGCACCGCAATGCCGCTTCTATTCCCGTTGCCCCCTGCGCCGCGATGCCTGCCTTGCCCCGGTGGCGATGCGACCGGCGGGCGAGGGGCGCTTGGCGCGCTGTATCCTGCTTGATGAGGTGCCCGCATGAAGCCGCTGTTGTCTGTCGAGCATCTTTCCAAGCATTACGAAGGTCGCCGTGGCCTGATCGAGCGGATGACCGGGGTGCCCCATACCGTGGTGCGCGCCGTCAATGACGTAAACCTGACCGTGGGCCGGGGCGAAATCCTTGGGCTGATCGGTGAATCCGGTTGTGGCAAATCCACGCTTGGCCGCGCCATTTTGCGGCTGAACGCGCCGATTTCGGGCAAGGTTACCTTTGATGGAACCGATGTGACATCGCTCGATCCGGTCGCGCTGAAGAACATGCGTCGGCGGATGCAGATCATCTTTCAAGACCCCTACGCCAGCTTGAACCCGCGCCGCACCGTTGCCGAAATCGTCGGCCTGCCGCTAAAGCTGCACGGATTGGCAAGCGGCGAGGAAGCCCGTGCCATCACCGAGCGGATTGTCGAGCGGGTGGGGCTGAAGGCGAACCAGCTTGACCGCTATCCGCACCAGTTCTCAGGTGGCCAGCGCCAGCGCATCGGCATTGCGCGCGCGCTGGTGTCGAGCCCCGAGTTCATCGTTTGTGACGAGCCTGTTTCGGCGCTCGATGTCTCGATTCAGGCGCAGATCATCGCGCTGCTGCTGGAACTCAAGCGCGAGATGGGGCTGACTTACCTGTTCATTTCGCATGATATTTCGGTGATCGGCTATCTTAGCGACCGGGTCGCCGTAATGTATCTGGGCGAGATCGTCGAGATGGGGCCGGTTGAGGATGTGCTGGCCAACCCGCGCCACCCCTACACCCAAAGCCTGCTTTCGGCAGTGCCCGAGATCGAGGCGCATGGGCGGCGTGCGCGGGTGCGGCTGAAGGGTGATCTGCCCTCGCCGCTGCGTCCGCCGTCGGGGTGCAAGTTTCACACCCGTTGCCCTTTGGCGATCGACATCTGTCGCAGCAAAGCGCCGGTCAACGAGGGGGTAGGGCCCGGGCACACCGCTGCCTGCCACCGGCTGGCCGAGGGGGTCAGCCTGATGGATGAGGGTCAGACATGAACATCAAGATGCAGCTTTCCGGGTCAGCTTACACGCGCGGCCACGAACAGGCGGCGCCAGCGTGGTTGGGTGCCAAGGTCCGTGACGCAACCCTTGGCCGGGTCGAGACTGCGAGGGCCGAGGGGGTGTTTGACGAAGCCTCGCTGGCCTATCTGGCCGCGCAGCGCGCGTTTCATCTTGCCAATGACCCGGAAGGCATGGCCGAGCTTTTGGGCATCGCCGAAGGGTTCGGTTTTCCGGAGCCCGAGCTTTTCGCGCATATGCACCTTGGCACGCTGCGCGATCTGAAGGGCGGTGCCGCGCTGAAGGATGGCTGTTCGGCCTGGGCCGTGGGGCAGGGGCCAGACGGCCCGATGGTGGTAAAAAACCGGGATTATTCGGGCGTTCATCTTGGCGTCCAGTCGATTGCGCACCACACCGGCCCCGATGTGATTTCGGGTGGTATGCTGTGCCTTGGCAGCCTTGGCAGCCCCGGTGCCTATTCCAGTGGCATCAATGCTGCGGGGTTGGCGCTGGCCGATACGCAGGTGTCGGTTGCCACCCACCGCGTAGGCTGGCTGCGGTATTTTCTGATGACGCGGATTCTGGCGCGCTGCACCACGGTCGCTGAGGCGGTTGAGATGGTGCGCACAACGCCGCACGCAGGTGGCGGCACGCTGGTTCTGGCCGATGCCACTGGTGCCACCGCGGCGATCGAGTTGGGCGCGGCTGGGGTGACTGTGACGACCGGGCCAGAGGTCTGGCGCACCAACCACTATACCGGCGCGCTTGCACCCGACACGTTGCAACCCCGCGATGACAGTATCGCGGCCAATTCGCACGCGCGGTTCGACTATCTGGCGCGGGTCCTGCCCGGCAAGCCATGGGGGCGTGAAGATGCCCAGGGTGTGATGGGAACCCATGCCAATACAGCACCCGGTGCGGCGCCGATTTGCCAGCACGGGGCCGCAGATGCCGCCGAAACCATTTCCTCGGCGGTCTATTCGTGTAACCTGCAGCGGATGGATTACTGCGAAGGCAATCCCTGCACCGGCGCGTGGCGAAGCATTTCGCTCGCCGCCTGACCGGGTGCCGGTCGGATGGGGCGCGGCATGGCCGATTACAAAAGCGAACTGGTGGGTACCCACCCAAGCATTGATGCCCTGCGAAAACTGATTGATCGGGTGGCCAACAGCCCGGCGCGCACCGTGCTGATCTACGGTGAAACCGGCACCGGCAAGGGGCTGGTTGCGCGCATGATCCATCAAGCCTCGTCCCGTGCCGCGCGCGAGTTTGTCGATATCAACTGCGCTGCGATCCCGGCAAGCCTGCTTGAATCAGAGCTTTTCGGGCACGAGCGCGGTGCCTTTACCGGCGCGGTCGAGCGAAAACTGGGCCTGATCGAGGCGGCCAACAAAGGCTCGGTCTTTCTGGATGAGATCCGAGAGCTTGACCCGCCCTTGCAGACCAAGCTTCTAAGCCTGCTCGACACCCAGCAATTCCGCCGCGTTGGCGCGGTCAAGCCGACGACGGTGGATGTGCGCTTTATTGCAGCCACCAACAAGGTGCTGCTGTCCGAGGTGAACGCGGGCAAGTTCCGCGAAGACCTCTATTACCGCTTGCAGGTGGTTGCGCTGAACCTGCCGGCGCTGCATGAACGCGGCGATGATGTGCTGACGCTCGCGCGATATTTCATCAAAAAATACAACGCGATGTACAAGCGCGACATAACTGGAATGGCACCGGAAACCGAAGATATCTTTATGCGCTACCGTTGGCCGGGCAACGTGCGCGAACTGGAAAACCTGCTGGAGCGTATCTTCATTCTGGAAGAGGATGACGTGATCCTGCCGCGCCATCTGCCTGCGCGTATCTTGCGCTCGGTCGCCGCAGGTGGCGCACCAGTGGGCCCCGAAGGCGCAGCGCCCGCGCCCGAGGGTAGCTTTCGCGAAGCGACCGAGGCTTTTCAGCGCATGATCGTGGCGCAGGCGCTAGAGGCGGCCGAGGGCAACCTACAAACAGCGGCAACGCGCCTTGGCCTAAGCCGCCACGCGCTGCGCCATCAGATGATCAAGCTGGGCCTTACCTGAGCGTGAAAACCCTTATTGCGGCGCGCGGATTCCACGCATGTCCCTTGTTGCTTTCAATTTAAGCAAAATAACTGCATTAAAACAATAGGTTGTCGTACGCCCCTCTTGGCACGCTTTGTGCATATAGGAATGCAACTGAAGCTGTCCACGAGGAACCCCATGGCGTCGCTCCGTATCATCTGCCCAAATGGCCATCTCGGCTTCGCACCGCTGAAACCGGTGAGCTTTCAATCCGCCGTCGCGACCCAGCCCGATTTCATTGCCGCGGATTCGGGCAGTGACGAT
>NZ_JBFHIA010000056.1:0-14639 GCF_041596715.1 Phaeovulum sp. | reverse complement strand
GGCAGCGGCAACCGCATCCAAAGCACCCCAGGCGCGATTTCGCGCACCGCCCCATGCGCGGGCGGTTCCGTCCAAGGATGGTGCACCGGCGCGCCGCCGTCAGGGGCGATCAATGCGCAAGATCCTCGGGCGACAGTGCGAACAGACCCTCGGCGCCTTCGCGCGCCTCGGCCAGCGCGGCGGCGTATTGCGGCATGAGGCGGCGAATATACACCGCCGCCAGCGCGCTGCGCGGGCCCTTGCCACCCTCGGCCACGGCGGCCCGAAGGTGGTAATGCCCCCCCAGAATCCGTGCAAAGGCGCGAAGGTAAGGCACGGCACCCGCAAACCGGTCTTCCATGCCCTGCGCCAGCAAAACCTCGGTCGCCTCTCGCAGCGTTTCCGCCGCAGCCCAGACATCGCCCGCAAGCTGTGGCAGCATTGCGCGCGCGGCCTCGGCATTATCCTCGACCTCTTGCAACAAGCGGAACGCCGCCTCGCCGCCGTCCATCATCTTGCGGCCCACAAGGTCCATGGCCTGAATACCGTTGGTGCCCTCGTAAATCGCGGTCACCCGCACATCGCGGTAAAACTGCGCCGCGCCGGTTTCCTCGATATAGCCCATGCCGCCGTGCACCTGCACGCAGGTCTCTGAAACGGCCATGCCCACATCGGTGCCATAGGCCTTTGCAATTGGCGTCAGCAGCGCAGACCGCGCGGCCCAGTCAGCCTCGCCAGTCGCGCGCCCCATATCCAGCGCCACCGCGCAGCCAAGCGCGATCGCGCGGGCCGCAAAGACCTCGGCCTTCATCGTGGCCAGCATCCGGCGCACATCGGCGTGGTTGATGATCGGGCCCATCTGGTTGCGCTCGCGCGCATAGTCGAGCGCCATCTGATAAGCGGCCTCGGCCACGCCCACGCCCTGCACCCCCACGGCAAGGCGGGCGTTGTTCATCATCGTGAACATCGCGGCCAGCCCCTTGTGTTTTTCGCCCACCAGCCAGCCTTTTGCGCCTTCATAGGCCATCACGCAGGTCGGCGAACCGTGCAGCCCCATCTTGTGTTCGAGGCTCACGACCTTGAGCGTATTGGCGACACCGGGGTTGCCATCGGCGTCGGGCAGAAACTTCGGCACCATGAACAGGCTGATACCGCGCGTGCCGGGGCCACCGTCAGGCAGGCGCGCCAGCACCAGATGGCAGACGTTTTCGGTCAGATCGCTATCGCCCCATGTGATAAAGATCTTTTGCCCGGTAATCGCATAGCTGCCATCGTCCAGCGGCTCTGCCTTGGTACGCAGCGCCCCCACATCGGTGCCCGCCTGCGGCTCGGTCAGGTTCATCGTGCCTGACCAGACACCCGAAATCAGCTTGGGCAGATAGAGGTTCTTGATCTCGTCGCTGGCGTGATGTTCCAGCGCCTCGATCTGGCCTTGGGTCAGCAGCGCGTTGAGTTGCAGCGCCAGACAGGCACCCGACATCATGTCGTTCACCACCATGTTCAGCGTTTGTGGCAGGCCCATGCCGCCATGCTCGGCCGAAGCCGCAACCGCAACCCAGCCGCCATCGGCGATTGCCGAGAATCCGGCCTTGAAACCGGGGGCAGACCGCACAACGCCGTTCTCCAACCGCGTCGGGGTCTGATCGCCCACACGCGACAGCGGTGCCAAGGCCTCGTCGCACATCCGCCCCGCACCTTCGAGAATGGCCTCCACCATGTCGGGCGTCGCTTCGCCAAAACGCTCGGTCGCGGCAAGCGGCGCCAGCGGCACCACGGCATCGAGTATAAAGCGGAACTCGCCCACGGGCGATTGATATGGCATGGCTTCCTCCCTCGCTCGCGCCTTGGCATCAGGGGCCGGGGCGCGTATGGCATTACCCAAGACTAGCCCATGCCCGCCGATGCGGCACCATCAACGCAGCGTCACGAATGAACGAAGCATATGCAACCCGATTGATTGCCCCAGATACCGCAGGCTTGGCCGAAGCGGCTGCGCTGTTGCGCGCGGGTGAATTGGTCGCACTGCCCACAGAAACCGTTTACGGGCTGGCTGGGGATGCACGAAACGACCGCGCCGTTGCGCGGATATTCGAGGCCAAGGGCCGCCCACGTTTCAACCCGCTGATCGTGCACCTGCCAGACATTGCGCAGGCGCATGCCTTCGCGCGGTTTTCACCCGATGCCGAACGGCTGGCTGATGCCTTCTGGCCCGGCCCGCTAACACTGGTGCTGCCGCTGCGCGAAGATGCTGGCCTTTCACCGCTCGTCACCGCAGGCAATGACAGCGTGGCGATCCGCGTGCCCGCACACCCCGTGGCGCAGGGGTTGTTGCGCGCTTTCGGCGGCCCGCTGGCTGCGCCCTCGGCCAACCCTTCGGGCAAGGTCAGCCCGACGCGCGCGGCGCATGTGCTGGCGGGGCTTGGCGGGCGCATTGCCGCGGTGATCGATGGCGGGGTCTGCGCCGTTGGGCTGGAAAGCAGCATCGTGGCACTTGACCCAACACGCCTGCTGCGCCCCGGCGGGTTACCTGCAGAGGCGATCGAGGCTTGCCTCGGCGCAGCCTTGGCGCAGGGGGCCGACCCTGCCAAACCGCTTTCGCCTGGCCAGCTGGCCTCGCACTACGCCCCCGCTGCGGGCTTGCGGCTACACGCAAAGGCACCGCACCCCGGCGAGGTCTGGATCGGATTTGGCCCGTGCCCCACCGCTGCGCTGAACCTCTCGCCCACGGGCGATCTGGTGGAAGCGGCAGCCAATCTTTTTCATGCGCTGCGCGAGGCGGATGCGCTGGCCGGGCCCGGTGGGCAGATTGCAGTTGCACCAATCCCTGAATGCGGGCTGGGGCGCGCCATCAACGACCGGCTGCGCCGGGCCGCCGCACCGCGCTAGGTGCCCGCGACCGGGGTCCAGATCACATCGCTGATCCGCGGCGCGCCGGTGGCCAGCATCACCAACCGATCAAAGCCCAGCGCGATGCCGCTTGCCGCGGGCATGATCGCCAGCGCCGCAAGGAAATCTTCGTCCAGCGGGTAGCGCTCGCCATAAACGCGGGCCTTTTCGTCCATCTCGGCGGCAAAGCGGCGGCGCTGTTCGGCAGCGTCGGTCAATTCGCCAAACCCGTTCGCCAGTTCGACCCCGCAGGCGTAAAGCTCGAACCGTTCGGCCAGCCGCGCATCATCCGGCACGCGCCGCGCCAGTGCCGCCTCGGCGGCGGGGTATCGGTCAAGAATGGTGGCGCGGCCAAGCCCAAGCATCGGCTCGACCTTTTGCACCAGCGCGCGTGACACCATGTCGGACCATGTATCATCGACCGCCACGCGCAGCCCTGCCGCGCGCATGGCGCGGGCCATCGCCTCGCGGTCAGGCGTGCCGTCGGGGGCAAGTGTTGCCAAAAGATCAAGGCCCGCATGGCGCTCGAATGCCTCGGCCACGCTCAACCGTTCGGGTGCCGCGAAGGGGTCGCAAACCTGCCCGCGATAGTGCAATTGGCTCGCGCCGGTCGCCTCGGCCGCAAGCCGCAACATCGTTGCGCAGTCGGCCATCAGCGCCTCATAGCCCTCGCCCGCGCGATACCATTCCAGCATCGTAAACTCGGGGCTGTGCAGCGGCCCCGCCTCGCGGTTGCGCCAGACATGGGCAAAAGCGGCGATCCGCGCCTCGCCCGCCGCAAGTAGTTTTTTCATCGCAAACTCGGGGCTGGTGTGCAGATACATCCGCCGCGCCACGCCATCGTTGCCCACCGCCTCGGTGGCAAAACCGTGCAGATGCGCCTCGTTGCCGGGGCTTACCTGCAAGGCCACCGGGTCCACCTCGGTAAAGCCCTCGGCCGCAAGCCACCCCCTAAGCGCCGCTTGAACGCGGTTACGCGCCAGAAGCAGCGGGCGACGGTCTGCGTGGCGCACGGGTGCCCACCAGGGCGAGGAACCGGGATTTTCTGCGTTTACGACCATTGGAAGCGCGGCTTTCGGCTGGAGATTTGGGGAAACATACGCTAGTTGCAGGGCCAAAGCCCGCGCCTCTTACGCCGCGGATATCGCAATCGCAAGGAATGGTACCCCGTGAAAGTCATCGCTTCATCGCTTCGCAAGGGCAACGTCGTCGAATTGGATGGCAAGCTCTACATCGTGCTCACCGCCGAAAACTTCCATCCCGGCAAGGGCACCCCGACCACCAGCGTCGACATGCGCCGCATTTCGGACGGGGTAAAGGTCAGCGAGCGTTGGCGCACCACCGAAATGGTTGAAAAGGCCACGGTGGACGAACGCGAATATGATTTTCTCTACGCCGATGGCGAAGGCTACCACTTCATGAACCCTGACAACTACGAGCAGGTCTCGGTCAGTGAAGACGTGGTGGGCGACAGCAAGGTGTTTCTGGTCGAAGGCATCAAGGTTTTCCTGAAAACCTTTGAAGGCGTGGCCATCGCCATCGAACTGCCGCAAAAGGTGACGGTCGAGATCGCCGAGACTGAACCGGTCGTAAAAGGCCAGACCGCCTCGTCATCCTACAAGCCCGCGATCTGCACCAACGGGCTGCGCGTCATGGTGCCGCCGCACATCGGCCCGGGCACCCGGATTGTCATCAGCACCGTTGATAACGCCTATCAGGAACGCGCCAAAGACTGACGCGGCCTACGACCCGTTGCTGGCCACTTGCAACGAGCTCGAACGGCGCAGTGCGCGCTCGAATGCTTCGCCCACGGCGGTCAGCCGCAGGTTGTTATCCAGCAGGTTGACCTCTGGCGTGCTACCCTGCCAAGGGTATGGGTTCGCCGCAAACCATGCATGGCGTTCCACGAAAGTTAGCCCGTCCATCATCGCAATCGCGGCCTCGGCGAAGGCCGCGTTGCGCTCGTAACTGGCCGCAGCGGGCTGGCTCCAGTCAATAAAGGCAAACTCGGTCACCCAGATCGGGCGTCGGTATTCGGCATATACAGCCTGTAGCCATGCCTTGAAGGCCGCCACGTCGCCATCGCGCGAATAGTAGTGCACGGCCATGAAATCGACTCGCAGCCCGCGCGCCTCGACCTCGTTCATGAAGCGCCGCTGCCAGCTTGATGCGCCCAGCGTGCCGCCTTGCGTTGTTGCGGGGCTGCCAAGGCGCAAACCGCGCGCCTCAAGCTGCGGCCAGAACGCGGCGGCCTGCGCGGGGCTCAACCCCGACTGGTGGCTGCCCGGCCCATCGGGTTCGTTGAACCCAAGCAACGCCTGCACGCGCGTGTCGGAATCGATACGTTTGTTCAGATCATCGGCCCCGTGGATCATCGGCACGAACTCTACAGACCGCGAAAGCCCCGGCTCGTGCACGATTTGATCGGTGCGCCAGTTGTAATACCAACCGAGCGCGGGCGCGCGCTCGATCCATTCGAGCATCGTGTAACGCGGGTTTTCCCATGCCCCGATGCCCGCCTTCTGCGCAAAGGCTGCGGTAGCGATCATGGAAAGGAATATAGCAAGAATGATCCGTTGTATCATCTGTCCCTCGCAGGTTTTCGCGTTATATGCCTGCGAATCATGGAGATTTCGTGTCCCTCAAATGGCGTTTGCACATGGGCGTCGCGCTGAAAGCAGATATCTTGGCCACGGTGTTCGTGCGCACCTTGCGTTGCCGTAAACAACGGCGGCTCGCATTTACTGACGGGCGGCGATCTGCCGGGCAAGCCTCGCCCTTCTAGCGTGGCAATGAAAGATTGCCCATGTGGCGAGATTGTCCAGATCACTTGGCGAGCAGTTTCTTGCCGCCAGTAGCTCGGCTGCTCGCACGGCGCAGCCCTGCACCTTCGTTTGAGGCACCTTAAAGCGAAGCTAGGCGGTTAACTGTCTTGCTGGTTCAGCGTACCAAGCACTTCGGCCACGACACCGCGAAACCAGCGGTGCGCCGCTGTTGCCGTGCTGCGCTTGTGCCATAACATGCAGATGTCGGCCGCTGCCAAGGGCATTGGGGGCTGATAGGTATTCAAGCCCAGCAACGGTGCCATTCGCCGCGCCAGTTGCTCGGGGACCAATGCCACAAGGTCGCTTCCCGCCACGGCAATGCACACGCCCGAAAAGACCGGCATCGTCATCACCACACGGCGGGTGCGCCCGATGCGGGCCAGTGCGGCATCGCCCATGGCCTTCAGATTTCCCTCCGGCGAAAACACCACGTGCCCAAGATCACAAAACAGATCAATCGGCACCACATCGCCCGGGCGCAGGCCCGAACGATCAAGCCTCGGCTGCCCCTTGCGCGCGATCATCACGAAGCGAGATTGAAACAGGATTTGATGCTCGCTCCACGTCGGAAACTCGGTCTTTGGAACCAGCGCCAGATCGACGCCCTCGCGCTCAAGAATACCGACATAGCTGTTGGGCAACAGATCCACCAATTGCACCTGCATTTGCGGGGCCCGGCGCGCCAGAATATCGGCCAGCCGTGGCATCAGCATCACCGCAAAGAAATCCGATGCGGCAACCTTGAAACTTTGTGCAACGCCCGAAGGGTCGAACTCGGCCTGCCGCAGAAGCAGCGCTTCCAGATCATCCAGAATCGATTTGAGCGGCACCTCTAGGCTGCGCGCAAAGTCGGTCGGCACGATCCGCTGGCCTTGGCGGACAAACAGCGGATCATCAAGCGCGCCACGCAGACGGCCCAGTGCCGCAGAAACCGCAGATTGCGATAGCCCAACCCTTTTCGCCGCCCCAACCGTCGATTGCTCGGCCAAAAGCGCGCTCAGAACGCGGAGAAGGTTGAGGTCAAGCGTTCGTATATTCATGCGATCAATATAGACTATGCCGAACATTCGTTTCACGAATTATTATCAGTGGCGGATCATGAGGGCCTCTCTTACGAAAGGGTGTTCAAATGAACCTGCACTCCGCCCCCGAAACGATAGAATGGCAGGGCACCAGATATCGGACCCTGCTTCCCGCCTCGCAAACCGGGGCGCGCCTCAGCATTTTCGAAAGCCTCGATCAACCCGGCTACGGCCCACCGCGCCATATCCACAAGACCGAGGACGAGACTTTTTACGTTCTGGCCGGTGAGGTGGAGTTCTGGTTGGAAGGCCAGACCACGCGGCATGGCCCGGGCGAGGTTGTGTTTGTGGAACGCGGGCGCCAGCACACATTCCGCGTGCTGGGCGAAATGCCCGCGCGGATGGTAACCGTGATGACGCCGGGCGGCTTCGACGGTTTCTTTGCCGAAATGGCAAAGGGGCGCTACCGTATCCCCGAAGACATGGCGCAGATCGCCGCCATTGGCGCGAAGTATAACCTCGAGTTTACCGGCCCACCCTTGGGCCACTAGCGGCTGGTTGCCGTATTTCGCCTGCGCTGGCGCATCAGCCCGAAAGAAGCCCTGTTTTCAGGCCGCAAGGCACTGCGCAACCCGCGCGCGGATCAGCGGCCTGACCGGCATCGCGGAAGAATGGCGTTGCCATTCAGCTTCGGACAATACGGCCCTCAGATCCTGATGCATGTGTTCAGAAACGGCCAACATCGACTGATCGCCAAGAAAAAGGCTTTCCGACAGCAGGCCGCTGGTGTTGACGATCTGATGGCTGTCCAAAAGCAGATGGAAATACGAGACTTCAGAGCAGGCTGTAACTTGCTGGATCGTCGTGCCGTTCACCAAGGATTTGATCGGCACAAGCACTTCACTCTCGGCAAAACAAAGCTCGGCCTGCCACCCAGAGACGAGAACACGGTGGTTTGGGGAAAGAACGACATCCTTTTCAGGGCAGCCCGGCCCAAAGGCATCACGTTTGACCCGCACGGGCCTCAGGTTGGCCCAGCGCCGCAAATCCAGCGCGCCCAGATCGGTTCGGCCCAGCCACCTTAGCGGCACAAAACCGGCATCAACGGTGCGCACCGCATCGCCAATGTGCAGCGTTTCGACTGCCCTAAAACCCCTGCGCGTTTTGATCTCGGTGCCTTTGGCGAAGCAGATGATGATCGGCGAGTCGGGGGCGGTGAAGTCTTTTTCGTTCTTGTCCTTTGCATGGACGTAGCCCGAATAGGTCTGACCGTCAGCGCCGATGTAATCGAACGTGTACTCGTCTTCTTCTTTTGGATCGACATATCGGTTGAAGGCCCCCACCAGACGAATGGTGTCTGAAGGATCATAATCGAAGATATCGATATGCAGGTCGTCTTGGCTGAAGGTCGACAGGTCGATGATGACCGTGTCAGCCTGTGAATCGTTGATGAACTCGATCTTTATCTTGTCAACATTTTCAGTCGGGTCGGCAACGACCGTGACAGTACCCCCGCCCGGAATGTTGATTTCCAGCGTATCGTCTTTGCCAAGAACGACGGTCGTCCCGCTCTGGGTGACCTTGATGGTTGCCATGCGCCTGCCTACTGCTGCCTGCATCTACGGCAGGCTTTGGAAGCAACTTAGCGCCTTTGCGCAACAGTGGCAATCATGTGGCGCAACAAAGGCTTACACAGCCCGCAAGTGTGATGAATATTGCTCAGCGCGCGCCTTGACCCGCGCTTTTCAGGCCATTGCCGGGCAGAAACTTTCGGGCATCGCGGCGACGCGCCGCATTGCGGCCCGCTTTGGCAGACCCATCTCGTCCATCAGCACCGCAGCCCCGGACAAGCCCGCCACCACAACCTCCATCAAGGGCCGCCGGTCGGCACTGGCTTTGCTAAGTGTCAGCAGAACGGCTTTCTGCTGGCGCGCCTTGGCCCGCGTTGCAAGCCATGCGTTGAGGTCGTTCGAACACGCGGCCCGCTCTGCCGGCGCACCGCGCTGTTCAAGCTGCCAGCCTTTCAAATTGGGGCTGTCGCTTGAAAGGTATTGGTGCAGGTTCTTGACCGCGCGCTTGCCAAATGCCGCAACCTCGGTGGGAAACCGGATGCCGGTCCTTGCACCTGTCTTGCTAAGTTCCACAAACAAAACGGGCTGCGCGGCCCAGTTGCCAGATGGCTCGCCAAGCGCGATTTCCAGCCAAAAACGGTCCGGTCGGGTGCGCAGCCGCGTGGTTGAATGGATTTCGGGAAGCGCGCGGTATGCAACCGCCCCTTTTGGTGCCAACCGCCGCACCAACACATCGCCTATCAGATCAAGCGCCGAAGCGGCTTTTCTGATCGCATGGTGGTCGGAAGACCGCATGACCTCGTCGTGACGATCCTCCAGCGGCCAGATCGCATAGATCAACCCCAGATCGGTGTCGCACCAAGTCCTCTGTGCCAGTTTTGCGATCAGGTTCGCGGTCTGCATCAGGCCTCCCACAGGTCTTCACTCAACAACATGGTGAAGATGTGCGCTGCAATTTCGGCCTGAATTGGTTGCATTGGTGGCTTTTTGGGGCGCACGGCCGCGCGCCCCGCCTTGATTGCGGCGCGCAGGCACGGCGGTTCGCGCCCGTGCAACGGGGCAGTGCGCGCCACAAGGCATTCACCCGAAAGATCTGTTTCTTTCGCCAACCGCGCCAAAGCGTGAAGCGGCGCAAAGTGCTACATCAGCACCACGCGGATCAGATAAGCGATCATCCCCACCACCCCGACGCCGGCAAGGTAAAGCGCAAGAAACCACAGCCAGCGGCGCATCAGTGATATCCGTCGCCCGGTCTAACCTTGGCGCGGAACACCCAGTAGGAATAGCCGGTATAGGCCAGAACCATCGGCAGCAATACGACCGCCCCCACCAGCAAAAAGCCCAGCGAGCTGTCAGGGCCCGCGGCCTCTGCAATGGTCAGCGACGGTGGCACGAGATAGGGGTAAAAACTGACCCCGAGCCCCGCGAACGACAGCGCGAAAATCGCCACCGTCGCCAGAAACGGGCGCAGATGGTCGTGGTCGCGCAGCCCAGCCCACAACTGCCATATGGCCAGCGCCAGCAATATCGGCACGATCGCGCTCCAGATACCCGAGGGCCATCCGAACCAGCGCGCCAGATATTCTGGCCGCAGGAAAGGCGTGGCTATGCTGACAGCGCCGATAAGCGCAGTCAGCGCGATACCCAGTGGCAAGGCAAACCGCTGCGCACGCGCAAGTGTTTCGCCCTCTGTCTTAAAGATAAGCCATGTCGCCCCCAAGGTGGCGTATCCCACCACCAGCGCCACGCCGGTCAGCGCAGAAAAGGGTGTAAGCCAGTCCCAGTTACCACCGCCATAGGCGCGCCCTTCAACCGTGATGCCCTGCACCAACGCGCCAAGCGCCATGCCTTGCGCAATCGCGGCAACCAGCGACCCGCCCCAAAAGCCGAACTCCCAGAACCCTTGCATCCGTTTGGTCCGGTGCACGAATTCAAAGGCAACGCCGCGAAAAATCAGCCCCAGAAGCATTGCGATAATCAGCGGATAAAGCCCCGGCATCACGATGGAATAGGCCAGCGGAAACACCGCAAACAGGCCACCGCCGCCCAGCACCAACCAGGTCTCGTTGCCGTCCCAGACCGGGGCGATGGTGTTCATCGCCAGATGGCGTTCTTCGCGGTTCTTCAGGAACGGGAACAGGATCCCGATGCCCAGATCGAATCCGTCAAGCAGCGTATAGGCCAGAACGGCAAAGGCGATCAGCCCGGCCCAGATGAAGGGAAGGTCTAGTTCCATGGCTCATTCTCCCTTCGCCACATGCGGCGCATGCGGGTTCGCGGCAACAGGTGTGATGCCCGCAGCCCGCACGACGCCGATATGGTCGATGTCAACGCCGTGATCGGGCCGCTTGCCCATCAGGCGCATCACGTAAAACGTTCCAGATCCGAAAACGAAAAAGTAAACCACGATGAAGGCCACCAGTGAGGCGCTGACCGCATCGGCCTGCAAGGGGGCCACGCTGTAGCTGGTGCGCAGCAAGCCCTGAATGGTGTAGGGCTGGCGCCCAACCTCGGTGGTGATCCAGCCACAAAGCACCGCCAGAAAGCCCGACGGGCCCATCAGCACAGCGGCGCGGTGCAGCCAAGGCGCATCATAAAGCCGCCCCTTCCATCGCGCCCATGCAGACCAAAGCCCAAGCCCCATCATCGCAAAACCAAGCGCGACCATAAGCCGGAAGGTCCAGAAGATGAGCGCCGATTTCGGACGCTCCTCTTCAGGAAAGGCATCAAGCCCCAGCACTGGCGTGCTTAGGCTGTGCGTGAGGATCAGCGAGCCCAGATACGGTATTTCCAGCTTGTAGCGCGTTTCGCCCGCTTCATCATCCGGCATCCCCAGCAAGATCAGCGGTGCTCCGCCCTCGGGGAAGCTTTCAAAATGCCCCTCCATCGCGGCGATCTTGGCGGGTTGGAACGCAAGCGTGTTGATCCCGTGTTCGTCGCCTGCAAATATCTGAATTGGCGCGACAATCAGCGCCATCCACATCGCCATCGAAAACATGATCGCGGCGCTTTTATTGCCGCGTTCGCGCAGCAGGTGCCACGCGCCGACGCCGCCCACAACGAAAGCCGTCGTCAGATACGCGGCAAGCACCATGTGCACCATCCGGTAAGGAAAGGACGGATTGAAGATGATCGCCCACCAATCCTCGGGAACGAACTGCCCCACGTCGTTCACACCGTAACCCGCGGGGGTCTGCATCCAACTGTTCGCGCTCAAAATCCAGAAGGCCGACATAAGCGTGCCCAGGGCCACAATCGCGGTCGCCGCCATATGGAGCCGCTCTCCCACCTTTTCGCGCCCGAACAGCATGATGCCAAGAAAACCAGCCTCAAGGAAAAAGGCCGTCAGCACTTCGTAGCCAAGAAGCGGGCCAAGAACGGGACCGGATTTATCAGAGAACACCGCCCAGTTGGTGCCAAACTGATAAGACAGCACGATACCCGACACGACCCCCATGCCGAATACGACCGCAAAGATCGTTTTCCAGTATTCGAATAGCTTCAGATAGGCCGGTTCTCGTCGCCAAAGCCAAAGCCCGTTCAGCACGGCAAGAAAGCTTGCAAGCCCGATCGTGAACGCGGGAAAAATGATGTGCGCTGATACGGTAAAGGCGAACTGGAATCGAGCCAGATCGATTGCAGATATGTCGCTGAGCATGGCGAACCCCAAAGCTGCGTGGTCTCACCCGTCGCTGAAATCATCGGCGGACATTTCACCGTTCAGAGCATCGTCATGCACAGAAAGAAGAGCACTTCATTCGATCCCTGCGGGAACGGTTTCTCTGCTCGGTATTTTGGACGCATCAAGGCTAGGCCCCCTGCCAGCCATTGTCCATCCGCAGGGGCGCTTGCAATTCGGCATTGCACTGACCGGTTGGCTCGGGCTGACAATCGCGCGGCGTGTGCGCCGCAAGCGGTATGCGGTAATTCGGGCGCTGCCCTAGCTGTGGTTTCGCAGCATCGCCGCGCGCAGCGCAACCAGAACCATGATGACGCCGCCACATACGAATGCCGCGCCAATCGATGCGACCGAGGCTACGAGGGCCCCTATGAATGGCGCAGTCAAAAGCGCCATGGTGTTGGCCGCCTCACTCAGCGCAGTGACCCTGCCGATGGATTTTTCGGAAACCGAGTTTTGAACGATTGCTCGAAACGGCACGACGGTCATCGCCGAAAAAAACCCGACGATTGCAAAGGCCGAAACGAACACCGCGATGCCCACCTTCTGCGCGGCCATCTCGGCCCCGCCGAGTGAAGCGACCGTGACGCCCGAAACCAAGGAGCCAAGCGCGATCCAGCGGAAAGGGTATTTGAACTCCCGTAGCAGGCTCAGGGTAACCGCACCGACCACGCCACCCGCGCCAACCGCGGCAAGCGACAGGCCAAGATCGGTCTGCGTAAAACCAAGATCCCGGGTCAGCGGCGCAACCAGAGTGTCATAAAAGAACACCGCAAAATAGCTCGCGGCCATCATCCAAAGCGAAACCCGCAAAGTGGTTTTCGTGACGACTTCCTTGAGGCCCTCCCTGATGCTTGCCAACATGCCCGGCGCGACCTCGCCATCCTGTGCGGCAACCGTGCGGATCGGGGCCATGCGCAGCACGAATCCGGCTGCAACGAATGACACCACGGCATTCAGCAAGAAAACGCCCTGCGGCGAAACCCAGATCAACAGCCCGCCGCCGATGGCGGGTGCCACGATCTTTGAGGCCTGATTTATCGCATGGCTTAACCCATTCGCGCGAGGTCGACCTTCCGGCGCGACCAGCGCCTGAATCGCGGCCTGCTTTGCGGGCGTGAAAAAGGTATCAACTGCACTTCTCGTCGCAATCAAGACCATGAGCAGTTGCCAGTTCGGCGCAAAGAAGAAGCTTGCGGTAACAATGCCCCGGCCAATATTGGCCCAGATCATCACGTCCTTGGCGTCCATGCGGTCCACCAACACGCCCGCAAATGGGCCGACGAAAAGATAGGGAAGCCCCATACTCACCGCCAGCAATGCAAAAACAAATGGGTCCGCGCCCCACGAAAAGGCCAGCAAGGCACCTATGGCGACAAAGTCCAGCCAATCGGCAAAGTCCGCCGGCACTTGTGCCGCCAGTAACTTTCTAAGTTCAGGGTTCGATCGCGCGTCTGAAGTTCGGGTCATCGAGGATGCCTGGAAGATGCATTCAGATGGCATCGCGGGGCGGTGCCGCACCAGAACGCCGTATGCTAGAAGAACAAAATCTTGCGCCACCGCAACAGGAATTAGCGGCACCTTCCCCTTGCCGAACACCAGCTAGGCCGGAAGCCCGCTGATTTGCTTCACATCCTCAAGCCCATCGGCCCAGTCCGCACGGTCGGCGTAGCAGATATGCGCATCGGGCCGCATGCTGATCGGGCTGTCCAGCGCCCCCGCAGGCACAATCACAAAAGCGCCGTTCATCTGAATCGTCGGCAGCGCCGACCCGCATTGCGCACAGAAGCTTTTTACATGCCGCGTTCCAGAAGGTTGAAACGTCTTGACGTTTTCCTGCCCTGCCAGCCATTCGATCTCGGCCTTCGAAGAAAACAGGTTTGCTGCATGCGCCGAACCGGTATCCTTGCGGCAACGCGAGCAGTGACAAAGGTAAAAACTCTCGAACGCGCCGTTGACCCGAAACTTGACGGCACCGCACAGACAACTTCCTGACGCGAGGTATTTCATTGGAAATGGCCTTTCATCCTTGATCGTAAACGCGATTGCAAAGCCTCTACGCAAAGACAAATCGGGCAGGCATTTCTCTAGGACTGCTCGGAAAGATAGTCAAACTGGGCTCATTACCGATATGCGGCACCGCCGAGAATCGCCCCCCGCGCGCATGCACCTGCACCGAAATATTGTCCCGCGACTGTTCGACCTTTGGTACCGCGCAACCGGGGTCTTTCGTAAAACAGACGAGAGGGTGGTTACAACGTCACCACCAGCCTGAGCAATTACGCAGCAAATCCGGCCCAACCGAACGCTGATATCACGTCAACCTTCTAGCTCTGGGTTAAAACGCAGCAGGCGCAGCGCGTTCAGGGTTACAAGCACGGTGGCTCCGGTATCTGCCAGAATGGCGATCCACAGCCCTGTGATCCCAAGCACGGAGGTCACAAGAAAGACCGCCTTCAGACCCAGCGCCAGCGTCACGTTCTGGCGTATGTTTGCCATAGCCGCCCGCGCCAGCCGGATTTGCGCGGGCACATCCGTCACGCGGTCGCGCAGAATGGCTGCATCTGCGGTTTCCAGCGCCACGTCGGTACCCGATCCCATCGCCACGCCGACCGATGCCTGTTTCAGCGCGGGCGCGTCATTGATGCCGTCACCGATCATCATCACATGGCCCTGC
>NZ_JBFHIA010000055.1:0-14896 GCF_041596715.1 Phaeovulum sp. | reverse complement strand
TGCTGCGTCAAATTGCGCGTTGTCCGTCTGGGTGAGCTGCCGCATGCAACATTCGACCCTAAGGACAACGCGCCTATGAATGATTATCCTCTGACTATTTCGCATTGGCGTGCCGCCGTCGGGTACGGACTTTCGGCTTCGATGATCGGCCCACGGCTCAATGCGTCCAAGCTTTCTATGCTGACGTTCCTGGCTGCGACAGCCTTATCCTCTGCCGCAACGGCGCAATCTACTGCCACAGTAGTCCAACCCCAAATTGAAGCCCCGAGTTGCGCCGGGGTGCCGCTGTCCGCCTCGCCGGGTGCTGAATCGCCGCTGGTGGATCCCGCCAAAGATTTGCGAGGCGCCGTTGCCGCAGGCCAAGGCGACCGCGACTGGGGCGAGTATTTGGCGAGCGAATGCCTCACCTGCCATGGTCTGAACGCTGAGGCGAACGCCGACATCCCGCCGCTGGCCCGGCTTGCGCCAATGGATTTTGCCTCTGCGCTTGAAGAATACCGCCGGCATCTGCGCCCCGATTTAGGCATGCGGCTGGTGGCGGCACAGTTGACGCCCGATGAGGTGGCCGCCATTATCGCCTATTTCGCATCGCTGCCGCCCAGCCCCGCCACCCCGTAAGTCCCCTTACACCAGCCCGAGACACTCGCGCTTTTCACTTCAAGGAGCCTGACCATGAAACGCAGACATTTTATCGGGGCGGCGGTCGCCGGGGCAACGCTGATGTCGGCACCCATGTTGCGCGCGCAGGGGCGGCCGCGGGTGGTGGTGGTCGGCGGTGGCGCGGGCGGTGCCACCGTGGCGCGCTATCTCGCCAAGGATTCGGCCGGGGCGCTCGATGTGGTTCTGGTCGAACCGAACGAGGTTTACCATTCCTGCTTTTTCTCGAACCTGACACTGGCCGACCTGCGCACCCCCGAAAGTCTCGAACATCGCTATGACAAGCTGGCCCACCTCGGCATCACCGTGCTGCGCGACCGCGCAGTGGGCGTTGACCGCGCGCGGCGCGAAGTGGCACTGGGTGGGGGCGGCGTGCTGGCCTACGACCGGCTGGTGCTGGCGCCCGGCATCGACTTTGTTGCAGGGTCGGTAGCGGGCTGGTCCGAGGCCGATGCGGAGATCATCCCGCACGCCTACCGCGGTGGCGCGCAGGTGGCCTTGCTGCGTGCGCAATTGGGCGCAATGCGCCCGGGCGGCACCTTTGCGCTTGTCGCCCCGCCCAACCCCTACCGCTGCCCACCCGGCCCCTATGAGCGGGTGTCGATGGTGGCAAACCTGATGATGCGCATCAACCCAACCGCCAAGATTCTGGTGCTCGACCCCAAGTCCACCTTCTCGAAACAGGCGTTGTTTGAAGATGGCTGGGCGCGCCATTACCCCGGTATGATCGAGCGCATCGGCCCCGATGCGGGTGGCAACGCGGTTGAAGTGCGCCCAGCGGTAGGCGAAATCGTGGTGGCGGGGGCGGTCGTCAAGTTCGATGTCGCCAACATTATTCCCGCGCAAAAGGCCGGTGCCATTGCCGACGCGGCGGGCCTGACCGAGGGCGGCTGGGTGCCGGTCGAGCCGCTGGCGCTTGCCGCCAAGACCGACCCTTTGGTGCATGTGCTGGGCGATGCCGCAGCACAAGGCGACATGCCGAAATCCGGCTTCTCCGCCAACAGCCAGGCCAAGGTGGTCGCCAATGCGATCCGCGCTGAGCTGACCGGCTCGCGCGCCTTTCCGCCTCGCTATGCCAACACTTGCTGGTCGGCGATTGCGCCCGATGATGGCGTCAAGGTCGGCGCAACCTATACCGCGGGCGAGGGCAAGATTGCGGCTGGCGAAGGTTTCATCAGCCAGGTCGGCGAGGCGGCAGACCTGCGCGCCGCAACCTATGCCGAAAGTTTTGCGTGGTATAATGCGATCAGCGAAGACATCTTCGGCTGAGGCAATCGTGCAGCGACTAAAATCGTGGCCGCGGTGCAGGCGGGCAGGCGGGCCAGCGGCGGCGGAACGGGGACTATGGAGACTTGACGCCCGGCGCTTTCGCGCCGGGCATAGGTTTGCTCAGTCGTTTGTCGGCGAATGCGCTGCCCTTGCGCGGTGCCAAAGTAGCGTGGCGAGGCCCAAAAACAGGGCCGCGCCAAAGCCCCAGACGCGGGCGTAGCCGATCATGTCGCCCCAAGGCGCCAGCGCATAGACTAGCGCCAGCACCGCCCAGACCACCGCCACCGGCAGCACTAGCCAGAAATCTTCGTTCATTTGGTATCCTTTTCTCAATGACCCGCGCCGCCAGAAGCGGTCAGCGGCAGCGATTGCATCAGTTCGAAGCCGATCGTGGTGAAGCCATACATCGCCAGCACGATAACGAAGATCGCCAACGGCCCCACCCATGCCTTAGTGCCAGCCGGAATGGCTGCAGCACCCCAACCGAGACCGGAGTTAGGCAGCCCTACCGCGGTACCGACCCGGCGCGGCAAAAGCGCCACTGCGACTCCGGCAGCATAGACCGCCAGTGCGGCCGCCATCACACTGCCACCCACGCCCACAGTTGCCATCAGCGCCCCCCAAATCGCAGGCGCCTCGCCGCTGTAGCTGACATCCATCACCCGGCGCGGCACGCCCAGATAGCCCGCCGCCACTCCGGCACCACCAAAGAGCACGAGCCCTAGCGTGGCAAGCCACGGCATCCAGCGCAGCAGCCTCGGCCAGGCGATAGCCCGCCTACCAAGCCCCGGCAGCATCACCGAAAACGCCGCCAGCAAGGTAAAGCTGACAGTGCCAACGGTGAAAAAGTGGAAGTAGCCGGGCACGAAGAAGGTATCCGACAGAAGCGGCGCCAGTTCTGCCTGTATCAGCACGAAGGCCAGCGCCAGCCCCAACCCCATGTTCAGAACCGCCGCCCCCATCGCCGCCATGGCCGGGATGCGCCACGGCAGGTGCCCAAGCCAGCCAAACAGCCCGCGCGCACCATTGGCCCGCGCATGTACCTCCAACGAGGCAATGATGATGAGGAACGCGGTCAAAGTTGGAACCGAGACAAATAGCGACAGCATTGAGCCCACCACGCGCACCGTGGCAGGCAAATCGGGTTCGAGGAACATGTGATAAAGCGAGGTCGGCGGCACAAAGACCAGATAGGCCGAGAACACGATCTTCGAGAACCGCGCCCCAAACACTGACTTCACCCCGGTCAGCGCCTGCACCAGCACATACCACATCAACACCGTCGCCATCAGCGGCAGATAATGCAGGTTGTGGAACAGGATGTGCCAGTTGGTGCCCTGCGAGGTCGGAAACCCGCCCAGTCCAAGCGCCCAGAGCATGCCCGGAAGAAAGGCATGAATGGCCGCAAACCCGCTGACAATCAGAAACCCGGCCCAGACAAAGAGCGCGAAACCGGTGGCGCTCATCGGCTCGCGCGGGACATCGGGGCGTTTGCGCAGCAGCGTTGCAATGGGCGCCAGCGGCAGCACCATAAGCCCTAGGCCCAGCAGAACATAACCGCCGTTGAAGGCCAGCAGCGTTACGGGGTCTTCAGCCGCGAGCGCCGGGGTGCCATCGTACAAAAGCGGGGTGCCGGAACTGGCGGCATAAAGACTGACCAGAAACCCGCCGAGCATCGCTGCAAACCCTGCCACGGCGGCCGCGCGCAACGCGAGCCCCCGCCCATCTTCGATCGCGGCAAAGCCCAGCAGCAGTGCGGCCTGCGCCATGTAGAGCCAGAAGAAAAACACGTTGACGCCATGCAGCGTCAGCATTCGGTAGGCGGTTTCCGGCAACAGATCCAGAAAGCCCGCGCGCGCCAGTGCGGTGAAAACACCACCGGCAACGCCAATCGCCAGCGCCAGCAGCGCGATAGCAGAGATGGAGCGCAACAAATATCTGTCGGGCCCCGGAAGGGCGCCAAAGCGCCGTTTCACGATATCGATCATTTTGTTCCCCTCACACAACTTCGATGCGGGCTTGCATCAGATCATGCCCCTGCCCGCAGTAAAGCGAGCAATAGACCAGATGGTCGCCGGGTCGGTCGAACCGCATTTCCATTTCGGTGACCGTGCCGGGGCGCAGCCGCGCCATCCGGCTGCCACGGCCCAGTTCAATCGAGGCGCCATGCGGAATGTCGGCGGCCAGCATGCGGAACCGATAGGCCACGCCCGATTCGAGCCGCAGGTGCGCGGGTTCGAAATACCACCGTTCCGCCAGCAGATAGACCTCGACCGGCGCTGCGTGCGCGTCGCCGGTGGCATCGTCGTGCCCCGCACCGTGCGAGGCGGATGCCACAACCACCGTCGCGTTGCCGTGCTCCATCTTGGCCATATCCGGGGCAGCCTGGGCCTGCGCCTCGTTGGCCATGCCCGCGTGGATTGCCGACTGCACGCTTGCTTCTGCTTCCGTGGCCAGCGGCATTGCCGCCATGTCGTGGCCGCCGTGACCCGCATCGGGTGCCGCTTCATGCGCATCGCCGATGGCAACCGATTCGAGAGCACGCGGCTGCACGGCCCCGTCCGTCTGCGTGAATCGGTCGATAAAGTCGCCGTGCAGACGGCGGAATTCATCGACGACATCGGCTTCGGCGCCGACGCCCCCCCCGCCGCCATGTGCTCCTGCCGCGGCGGCCTCTGCCCCACGCGGCGCAAAAAGCGCAAGTGGGCCGGGCGCCGCGCCGTAGGCAACCCACAGCCCGTAAAGACTGACGCCGCCGAACCCCAGCGAGGAGACAAAGCCCCTGCGGGTAGTGAAATGTGGTGATTTCGTCATGTTTGTTTTCCTGAAGGGCGTAAATGCCGGCGGTGCCATGGGCCTGCCGCGCAGCGCTGAACTGGCCGGTCCCCGCCCGAACGCGCGAGGCGGATGACCGGTGTCTCAGTGACCTCACGCACGGATTCATCTCGAATCCGGCGCGCGGCCAAGGAGGTTTCAGGAATGGATCGGCGGGCGGCGCCCCGGTTCAGGTTCTTGCCCAGCCAGTATGATGCTGCCCGGCAGCGCACTTCTGGCCCTCGTTACGATTATTTCGACCAGCGCCACCCCACCAGTAACGATTACGCCCGGACCACATAGGGCGAGGCCGCAGGAGATCGGGCTGTGCTGGCTCGTCCGGTTGGTGTGCCCTTGGTTTGCGTCCGCCTCTGAGCAGGGCACACCGTGATCATGGCAGAGTGGCGCTGCCGCATGTGAACGCACTGCCCCGCCTTGAATGTCCTGCCCCTGCCAGTCTAACGCAGAAATGGTCAGCGCAATAAAAAGAACAAGCAAAAGCCAGACGGGGCGCCGCGAATGCGCCCGTTCCGGTCTGGCTACGGTCAATCTCAGCGCCATGTTTGCTTGAAAATTTCTGATTCGGTGCCGCGCCAAATAGCACGGCGTCTTCACACGGTAAACGGCGGAAGGCATCACGTTTAGTTCGGTAGTGGCTGCGGCGGTCAAATTGACAGACCAAGCGTGCCTCGCGCGGCGTCAATTTTGGGATCAACTTAATGCAGAGGGCCTTGGTCGAGCCCGTCATAAATACTTGCGGCGCCGAGAAGGAGTCGAGGGCAGAGGGACGTCAAAAGCTCCGTGCCCCAGAAGCGCACATGATCTCGGCGGTGCAAAGTCACGCCGATCGTCGGCTTCTAAAATACGAAGTCGTTCAGGAGGCTGCGCCAGAAATGGAGGGGGCGGCGCCGTGTCATCGCTAGCGCTAGCCACGCGGTAAATCCGGCATGCAGAAGCGACGCGATCCCCGGAACCTGTGCCCGCTTCCTACCCGCCGAAGCCGATGCGGTGGTACACGCCATCTCATCCAGCGCGAGTGCGATTACATTGATCGGCCCCAGAGCAGTGTCGGCGGTCGACTCGGTCGTGGCAGGAAGCACGCCCGACCCGAACACATCATTCAACGAGGTGATCGTGAAATTCGCGGCCGGGTTGCTCTTTTTGTTTCTGGCATTGTCAGAAATTGTGCCCCGCCAGATCACCGCTGTCGCAAAGAGCGTAATCGAGGTGCATGCGGCAGTCCAACCACATCCCCGAAATTCCGACTTGGTCTGGGCGAGGCCAGTCGGCGCGCCGTCATTCTGCGAAAGTCACGCCGAAGATGCGCCAGATCGTCCAAGCTTGACAGCGGCCAACACATTCGAATGGTGATGTTAGATCAGATCGATACGGCACAAACACCTACATTATCCGTCACCGTCACCGTCACTCGGATGTTGCGTCCTGACCCAGGCGATGCTTGACCGACCGCATCCGCTCGGTCTGCCAGGTCGACGTTGCTTGCGCGCCGCCATCCGAGTCAATCGCTTTCGGCAACGACCCACGCAGCCATGGGAAGCGGCATCATTAGCGACCAGAACCTGTGATATGGCCGCACACATGCTGCGACTGCCCCATTAGAACCAGGGGATTGCATGGGCAGGCATGTCGAAGTGAGTTCTTGCGTGGATTCAACGCGCTCGGTGTGGGGTGGATTCCGCTGGCTGGCTTCCGCCGAGGTGGCTTCCCCAAACTGGATTCCCTGGCTTCCGCAAAGAATCCACCACGCCGAATGCATGTTTAGCCAAGCCTTTGAAAGTGAATCACTATTTCCGAAGCCTCGCCGCAAGTGGATTCCAGGTGGATTCCCCGGTGAAGAAGCCAGTCGCTAGCGAAATGCTGCGCTGCGCCCCCCCGCATACGTTTGGGGAGGGGGAGGAACCAGAGGAGGGGGGGCGTCGAGGGTGGAGCAAAGCTGACGGTCAGGGAGAGATGCTTGATGTCGTGGAGGCTCCGGCTGCTGACTCTTCGTTCTCCCCGATAGCACACGGTCTCGATCTGCTGCTTGAAAGTGGATTTACCGTGCCTGCGGCGGGTCGCCGCTGGACCGCGATTTCTGAATGGCTACACTGATGATCTTACCCTGCGTCGGTTCAAGAAGTTGCCGCTGGACCGCGATTTCTGAATGGCTACACTCGCAACCGCGGATGGTCTGCGTGTGTGGCAGTTGCCGCTGGACCGCGATTTCTGAATGGCTACACTACGCTGCTTCTCCAATATCGCTGTGAGACAGTTGCCGCTGGACCGCGATTTCTGAATGGCTACACTCGGGCGCGCAGGCCATCGGCGCAGGGGCGCGTTGCCGCTGGACCGCGATTTCTGAATGGCTACACTCGGGGCAATCAAGTATGAGTTTAGGTCCAAGTTGCCGCTGGACCGCGATTTCTGAATGGCTACACTAACGCTTGCCGAGCGGTGGATGGTGTCAGCGTTGCCGCTGGACCGCGATTTCTGAATGGCTACACTCTCGCGCAGCAGCGTATGCGGGGCAGGCGTGTTGCCGCTGGACCGCGATTTCTGAATGGCTACACTTGGCGAGTTCATCGACGCCTATGTGGCCGAGTTGCCGCTGGACCGCGATTTCTGAATGGCTACACTGCGAAGAAGCGGCAAATGCCGATGGGGTGAGTTGCCGCTGGACCGCGATTTCTGAATGGCTACACTCGTAACCTACGACCAGAGCAGCCACGCCTAGTTGCCGCTGGACCGCGATTTCTGAATGGCTACACTGCACGCTGCCCGATCTAGTCGCGGCTTGGAGTTGCCGCTGGACCGCGATTTCTGAATGGCTACACTCGCCGCGTAGGGCTTGCCGTCGCGGCGATAGTTGCCGCTGGACCGCGATTTCTGAATGGCTACACTTAGGCCGAGCATGGTTTCGACCGGCTTGGAGTTGCCGCTGGACCGCGATTTCTGAATGGCTACACTAGTATGTGATAACGCCAAGCGGTCACTTCAGTTGCCGCTGGACCGCGATTTCTGAATGGCTACACTTCATCCTAGCCCGCGAGTTCGTGGACGGGTGTTGCCGCTGGACCGCGATTTCTGAATGGCTACACTCGTGACATACGACCAGACCAGCCACGCTTAGTTGCCGCTGGACCGCGATTTCTGAATGGCTACACTGAAAACTGCTCGGCGCTCTGCGATCACGAAGTTGCCGCTGGACCGCGATTTCTGAATGGCTACACTCGAGGCGGAAATCACGGCGCGGGCCAATTAGTTGCCGCTGGACCGCGATTTCTGAATGGCTACACTCAACACGCGGCACCCAAATGACATCCTGCCGTTGCCGCTGGACCGCGATTTCTGAATGGCTACACTCCACGCCGCACCAATAGGCGGCACCCGGCAGTTGCCGCTGGACCGCGATTTCTGAATGGCTACACTCGGCGGATGTGCAACGACAGCACACCCACCGTTGCCGCTGGACCGCGATTTCTGAATGGCTACACTCGCGTGGGGCTACCACCGCCCGATGGTTGAGTTGCCGCTGGACCGCGATTTCTGAATGGCTACACTCGCCATGAGCCCGACGCACGATGCGTTTGCGTTGCCGCTGGACCGCGATTTCTGAATGGCTACACTAACAGCGTTTCAATGTGCGTTGCCGTGTTTGTTGCCGCTGGACCGCGATTTCTGAATGGCTACACTTCGCGCTCCATATCGCCGCGCAGCTCTTCCGTTGCCGCTGGACCGCGATTTCTGAATGGCTACACTAATAATCGGCCCAATGTGAAAGCACATCACGTTGCCGCTGGACCGCGATTTCTGAATGGCTACACTATGCGGCACAAGATCTTGCCAAAGCCTATGGTTGCCGCTGGACCGCGATTTCTGAATGGCTACACTCACGGCATCAACCAGTGTGCGGCCCATTGTGTTGCCGCTGGACCGCGATTTCTGAATGGCTACACTGTCGCTCTACAATATCGACGCGCGCAAATGGTTGCCGCTGGACCGCGATTTCTGAATGGCTACACTTCAAAGGCCGGGCGCAGGGTCGCGGGCCATGTTGCCGCTGGACCGCGATTTCTGAATGGCTACACTCTGAGAAGTTCCGAAACTACTGGATCGCCAGTTGCCGCTGGACCGCGATTTCTGAATGGCTACACTGCGCGCCCACCCCTCCCCACCGCCTGATTAGTTGCCGCTGGACCGCGATTTCTGAATGGCTACACTGGATACTGACGCGCCACGCGGAAGCGATGGTTGCCGCTGGACCGCGATTTCTGAATGGCTACACTAGACCCGCCGCAACGCCTTGCAATAGCAGGGAAAAGTGGCGGGCGGAGGGAGGTTGAAATCCTCGAATCGCATTAGAACAGCACCAGTTGCGACGGATTTTGTGAAGTGCGTCTTCGACCTTGATCCGAAAAGTGGACGACGTCGCGGTATTGGCGGTCAGTCATGGATAGAATCTGGACATCGCCATGGGCGGGCAGCGCATGCTCAATGCGGCGGATTCGGGCTTCAAAGGCCTCTTTGCCGTTGATCAAACGCGCATAGATCGAAAATTGGCTGCGCTCGAACCCCTCATCCAGCAGGAAATGGCGAAAATCGCCCGCTGCCTTGCGTTGCGGTTTAGTGCTGGTCGGCAGGTCGAACATGACAAGGATCCACATCAGACGATACCCGCTGAGATAGGTTGCTGGGCCGCTCATGAACCAAGACCCGCGAGGGTGAGGGGAGCGGGCGGTTTGGGCAAAGCCAGCGACAAACGCCGGACCTCGAAGCTTTGCGCCAGCGAATGGGAGAGGCGCAAAAGCGCGACCGAAACGGGGCTCGTCTCACCAGCCAGCGGCAGGTCCAGCGCGATCAGGTCGGCCATGCGGCGCTTGGCTTCCGGAGTAACCTCCGGGCCGACCTTGGCAGCGATGGCACGAGCGGTCAGATCGACCAACGGGCGGAACGGTTCCATCAAGTCATCGGCCAGAGCAAAGGCATTGGCTCGGTTCGAATGGAACAGTCCGATGGTCGGGTGCAGCCCGGCGGCGGCCACGGCGCGGGCGGTTGCCGCGCGCAGCACAGTATAGCCGTAATTCAGCAGAGCGTTAATGTCAGGCAGGTCTGAATCGCGGCGGAAGGCTTTGCCCATCATCATCGGCCAGTAATGCCGCGCCGCTTGCGCCTCAGCATTGCTGCTGTCGCCCGATTGGACACTGCGCGCAATATGGTCTAGCGGGGCGGAGGGCTGTCCGATGGCGGCAAGAGCGGCAGCTTGCATGCGAATCTTGGCGGTGACCACCTGCTTCCATGCCTGTTTGATCAACGGCTGCGATGCATCCCACTGCGCTCGCATCCGGGCGTTTTGTTGGTGGTGGCCTTGCAATGAACACAAGATCGCCCTGGGCTGATGGTTTGCTGCGCAAAGCACTACTGGCACGCCACGATCAGCAAGTTCGACCAGCAGTGAATTGCTCCAAGTTAAGCCATGGGAATGTACGATGACAGCGGTGACCTGGTCAAATGCGATGCGACCCAAGACTCTGCCCTCGGCTTCGACTTTCAGAAAACCCCGGTCGCGCGAAAGATGGCGCCCGTCTTGGCTGATATCGATAATCTGATCCACTGGAGTAACTCGGTACAGCAATCCGAAATTGTTAACGCGTTGGGCGATTCGGACCAAAGGGATTTAGTGTTTGCAGGGACCAGAGTCGCGGATTCGGCCCATTTCATCCACGATCACACGGCGGGCACTGGAGTTGATGAGTGTTTTGGCACTAAGTCGGATGAAGACATCTTCTTTATCCTTGCGGTAACGCTGATCGGCATTGCCTTCGTTGTGAGGCACCAACGTGATGCCCCCATTGGAGTCAAACTTGGCAACGACAGCGATCACGGGCCCGATCTTTTGGCTATCAAGCTTGACCATGTCATCCTTGTATAACCGCATCAGCCTTTTGGCCGCGGGATGAGGCTTGACCGTCTGGCCCTGATGCGCCGCGAATGTGGAAACGACATGATGGGTAAGCGTACCATCCGGCAAGCGCCAGACCTCGTAGCACTGATTGCTGTCGCCCTTGTATCCCTTGTAGGCGCGCCCCGTGCGATCCTTGATGCGGATCACTTCCACCGGCTCTATTAGTCGCACCCGGCGGATGCCGCGATAAGGGCCGTGCTGGGCGCGGAAGGCATCGACGGCGGCCATAAAGTCCCTACCTTCTTTGCCCTTGGTCACAGCGGTCAGCCAGCGCGCTAGATGTGGATCGCGGATCTTGTCGATCATTGCGGGGGTCAGTGTGTCGATGGGTTTGCGGTTTACGACCAGCGGTACCTTGTTCAGCATCATATCTGTCAGCCCATAGGCGGTATCGTTGTGCAACTGCCCCGAGGTAGTATCGCGGCCTTGCTGGCGCGCTGTGGGGTCGATGGTGCCATGATTGCCTCGATGGCTGACTGTGGTGCGCTCCAGCTGCGCTTTGAGGTCATTGCGCAGGTCGGGCCAAGGTGGGGGGATGGTGCCGGCGAGATCTTCCAGTCCGTTCTCGACGTTGGCTTTGGCCATGTCAGCAATGCGTTTGACCACTGCATGATCGGTGGCGCCTATGACAGCAGCGTCGATCATATGATGGCGATGGTCGAGCCGGTTCTTGACCTTGGCTGTGCCCTTATGCGCATCTGGCAACAGGCTGTTGAGGCCCCAATGCCGCCGCAAAAGCTCGGTCAACTTGCCTGCCACCACCCAGATCGGTCGGCGCCCCGCCTGCAGGGCATCGGCATAGAGGCATTCCAGATATTCTCGCGCCAGCCGCGACAAGTACTGCGTATCGACCAGCGCACGCGCAGTGAAATCGCGCTCACCCTCATAGCGCAGCATGGCATCGGGAGCGAAACGCCAGGCCTTGGCAGCCGGCAGATTTTTCAGATTGGCCTCGATGGCGGTCCATTTCGGCGTATTGCCCCAGGTCTCCCATGGCGTGAGGTTGCGTTTTTCGCGATTTGCGGACTTGAGGCAGATCACGCGGTTGCTGAAACTGTCATCCAGTGTGCGCGAATAGGGCAGGATGTGGTCAATGTCGCAACTGCCGTCAAACAGCATTGAGGCGCTAATTTGTGCTCCGGTATAGGGACAAAATCGGTGTAGCACATCCGCCCCACTTTCCTCCCAAACCCGCAAGATGGCACGGTTGCGGCCATTGTCGTCGATCTTCAGATCCTCGATCAGCTTGGCGCTGCGGCTTTCCGCCGCCCGCTGGTTCTGCGCGTTCACCTTTGCCAGATCGCGCTTCTGATCCTCGCTCATCTTGAGATCGCGGGCCAGTTCTACAACCATTTCATGGGGGCGGCCCCATACCTTGATCACCTTGTTCACCAGCCGCCTCACCTGTCCCAGACCGATATGCACGGTTGGGTTGGAAATGCGTCCAAAGCGAAGGATTTCGTTATCTTCTGGTCGGCCGGTGCCGGGCAGCACATGGCGATCCAGCACCTGGCCATAATAGGGCAGACTGTCGAGTAACTCGCCGGTTCCGAGGCGCGAATGATCCCAACCACAGGCCGCCACAGCCTCGTTATAGGTAGGCACCTCTTGATCGGCCGTGCCGTCGATCAGCACCGTCAGAACGGCCCGAGTCGCGGTTTCGCCAAGGCGGCCAATGCCTTCGGGCAAAGGAGCATTGGCAATAGCGCGGGCGCGATCCCGGTCAACCCCGTAGCGACCCATGATCCAGTCGACCAACGCAGCGCCATCTTGATCCTCGCGCAAGCGCTGGATCAGCTCCCATTGGCTCTCTACGCTCAGGGCCGACCATTGCGGCCCAAAGCGCCCCTCGTAGGCCAAGCTCATCCGCACCGGATCGCACGCGATGGCCTCCCGGTTCGCAGTCTCTAGCGAAAACGCCTCGTCGGGGCGAAGCTTCAACAGTTTCGCGATGGCGGGGAGCGTCAGCACATTCTTAGCCGGTACGGCAAGGATCTTTCGGTTGTTCAGTGCGTGTACGATCTGGTCGCGTTGATCGCGGCTCAGGCGGCGCTTGGGTTGGCCTGGGGCGGCAATGCGCAGCATGTTGACGGTTTCATACAGGGTACGTTGCTGCGTCAAAGGGTGCGCTTTGGCAAGGCGCGGCTCGTCAAGAAACAGGCAGCGCCCGACAGTAGGGGTCTTCAGCGGGCGCTGATGGAAAATCGTTTGGAATAGTAGATCCTCCATGGCTGGCGTCAGTTCGGGGTTGTAACTCGCCTGCACCGCCCACAGCTTGTGAAACTCATTCTCCAAATGATGACGGTCGGGGTAAAAGTCATAGCCCGGTTGTTCCTTCCCATCCGCGCCCGTGAAATGCGGGTTAATCCGGGTGCGCACGGCAAGGGTGGCGCGCGGATCGGTCGCCGCCGCGCGGCGTTTGTGCAGAAACTCGCCATAGGTCCGTACGCCCGCCGCCATCATCGCCTGATCCAGCCGGGCCGAGGCTTCGGCGATCAGCCCGCCCTCATTGTTGCCCTTATCGGTGCGGCGGTTTGATTTGAAGCCGCGCCGCTGGTTCAGGTGAAACAGGGCCCGGCCCAGAAGCACGGGTGGCAAAGGATGATCGAGGCCGCGCGAGCGCAATTCGTAGGGATCCAGTGCCGCTAACTGCGCAGCCGCTTCCGGACTGGCGGGCATCAGACCAATCGCGGCTAACCGCTTCATCAGCGCTGCCCGCCGTCGCAAATACCTGTCCCGCCGCCGCCGCATCCCCCGAGCGGTGCGCCGCCCGACCGCCAGTGACTGCCCGGTTTTTGCCATACGCCCATCGCCGAAAATCCGTGTCCCGCCGTCGAGAATGGCGGCTGGCTGGTCGTTCACCAGTTCATACAGAATCCAGCCGATTGAGGTCGTGCCGATGTCGAGGGCAAGGCGAGTGAGCATATGGGCCTGTTGAAATACTGGGCAAGAACGCATTTTGATTGAATGTGCGACAGGCCCGCGTAGTTTTCAAGCGTTTTAAGCGCCAAGTTAAAACCCGCACGATTCAAAAAATCTCTTGACGCGGCCGTTGTTCTGCAGTTTTTTTGTGTGTATTCAGAAATCGCGGTCGAGCGGTTAACAAGCTCGACAGAGCACCATATAGAAGCACGGGCCGCGGCCCGTGTTTCCATTTATAGGCCTTGGTTGGTGGCGAGGTGACTTGATAGTTCGCTGTCTATGCCAGCTCGCAGTGGTATTCTAATGCGGGTTGATGAACGTGACAGCGGTTTTCTTCGCGGGATACTTACTGAGCGCATCTTGCCAGAGTGTCATTGCTGACCGATTGTGACGGCTAATCGAATGGCCGCTTTTGATCATATGCCGCATTTGCATCAGTCCGCGATTCGCTCCGGGGCGGAACACAACGATGCGAGGAACGTGTTTTCTTACCCAGATATGTCATTTGTACCCGCATCCCCAGGGCCGCATCTTGGGCATCGCTTCTGTCACCTCCACTTCCCGCAGCATACCGCTCGCTAGCAACCCATCCCGCACCCAGCCCAGTGCCTGCCACCAGTCCACATAGCCGCGCCGCGCGGATGCAATCTGCTCGGGATGCGGCCGCCAGGTGACCGGGCAAGCCAAGACCTCGACGGTGCGCCAGCGCCCGCGATGCAGCACCCGCTCGGTGCCAACCACGATCGTCGTGGACCGCTCGCCATGCTGATTGCGCTTGACCTCAACCGGCACGCAGCGCGGCACAACACCTGGCATCCAGTCCGGCGTTAGCCCAGCGCGGGCCAGTTCCGCCACACGGATCGCCATGCGCTTGCCGCCGAGGCTATCGGGCATGCCAGCAACGCAGGCGGCCACGACCTCGGCATCTGGGTGGGTGTAGCTGCCCATCTTGTGCTGTCCGCCATCGATCTTGCAGCCGAGCGCCGCGCGTTGCAGCAGAACGTATTCGAGACCAAACCCGAAGCCTTCCTCGGTTACGTCTTTCGGCACGGGCAGTTCCAGCTGTGCCTTTTCCACCCGAAACGCCCACTCCAAGATTGCTTGTACGCCCAGCGCGCGCTTTGGCCGCCCGCCGCGCGGGATTGGTTTTTGCAGGGTCATCGCACACCTCGCATCCGGAGCCGTTCTTGGGTGACGAGGCCGCGCGCCAGCAGGCTGTTGCGGATGGTGTTGGAGATCATGTTGGCGGGCAGGAAGCCGTCGGAGTTCACC
>NZ_JBFHIA010000054.1:0-15206 GCF_041596715.1 Phaeovulum sp. | reverse complement strand
CAAGCTGGCCCAGCCCTTCACGGCGCGCGACGATTTTGCCGTTCTGCGCGGCGAGGCCACCATCACACTCGATCTGGCTGCGGTGGATCGCCGCTTTGGCCTTGCCGCAGAGCCCGAACCGCGCGAGCCGCTGGTATTTGATCTGCCACTACCGATCACAGGCAGCCGTGCCGATTTCGCCGAGATTCTTGTGGAAGACGCCGCGCGCCATCCCTTTGCCAACCTGCCGGTTCGCCTTGAGTTGAGCGTCGAGGATGGGCGCGGGCAGCAGGGCGTGGCTGTGCCATTGGCGATGGAATTGCCGGGCCGTCGGTTTTTTGACCCGCTTGCCGCCGCACTGATCGAAATGCGGCGCGATCTGCTTTGGTCGCGCGAAAACGCACCGCGCATCTCGGAGGTACTGAAGGCAATCAGCTACCTGCCTGACGATGCAGAACTGAACGCGCGCACCTACCTTCCGCTGCGCGCGCTGATCGGCCAACTTGATGGCGCGTTGGCCGCAGGCCCGCTGTCGTCCGAGTTGCGAGACGAGTTGGCCGAGGCGCTTTGGCTGATTGCCGAAAATGTCGAAGATGGCGGTCTGGCCGACGCGCTGGCAGAGTTGCGCCGTGCCGAAGAGCGGCTGTCCGAAGCTATCCGCAACGGTGCATCGGCCGATGAAATCGCCCGGCTGATGCAAGAGCTGAAAGAGGCGAGCGACAATTACATTCGCATGTTGGCCGAGCGTGGTGGCGAAGCGAGTGACGAGTTTGCGCAACAGGGCGAAGGCCAGTCGATCACGGGCGATCAGATTCAGCAACTTATGGATGAAATCCAGCGGTTGATGGAAGATGGGCGCATGGCTGAGGCGCAGGAGTTGCTAGACCAGTTGTCGCAATTGCTTGAAAACCTTCAAGTAACGCAGGGCGGCGCAGGTGAAGGGCAAAGCCCCGGCCAGCAATCCATGCAGGAATTGGGTGAAACCCTGCGCGAGCAGCAGGAGCTATCGGACGACCTTTTCGGCCAGATGCAGCAACCCGGCGAGGGCGAGGGTGAGGGCGGTGCCGAGCAGCAAGATTCGCAAAGCGGTCAGTCGGGCGAGGGGGCTGGCACTGGGACTGGTGCGGGGGGTGACGGTTTGCCCGATCGGCAGCGCGCGCTGCGCCAGCAGCTGGACTTGCAGCAACAGATGCTGCCGGGGCAGGGCACCGACGGCGGAGAGTCGACGCAGCGCCTACTCGACCAAGCGGGCCGGGCCATGGACGAGGCCGAACGTGCGCTGCGCGATGGAGATTTGGGCCAAGCGCTTGACAGCCAAGCCGAGGCAATCGAGGCGCTGCGCGAGGGTATGCGCACGCTGGGCGAGATGCTGGCCGAGGATGGGCGCATAGATGGCGCAGAGCCGGGTGCCGCGCCGCGCGATCTGGGGCAGATGCAACAGCGCGACCCGTTGGGCAGGCAGGCAGGCGACGGCGGGCAGGTTGGCACTGATGAAACGCTGCTGCGTGGCGAAGACGTTTATCGCCGGGCGCGCGATCTGCTGGAAGAACTGCGTCGGCGCAGCGGCGAGCGGCTGCGCCCCGAGGCAGAATTGGACTACCTGCGCCGCCTGCTTGATCTGTTCTAGTCAGACGGGCGCGAAATCAGCTTTCTGATTGCAGCCGTTCGATCACGCTGCGCATTTGCGCATCAAGCCAGATGCGCCCGGTATCGACCGCCGCGACATAGCGCGCAAGGGTCGGTTCAAGCACAGGCAAGGCCAAGGAAATGCGGGGCGCAAAACTGTAGACGCCCGCAGCCAATGCGGCGACCGTGATGACAGAGAAGAAGCCGATCCTGAATCCGGCGCGGCGACGGGCGCGGGTTTCGGGGGCGTCATGTGCTGCGTCGGCACTGCCGCGTTCGGATGTGGCGCGCAGGGTGGAGTTGATAACCTCGATGTCTGGCAGGCGGTCACGGCGTGCCCCTTCGCGTGTATGCGCGTCGGTTGGATCGGGGCGCAGACGCGCGTCACGTGTGGTGTCGTCTGCCTCCGCCTCTGTTTCGGCATCAACGGGTGCGGCCTTTGCTGCGGCGCGCGCGGCCAAAGCGGCGGGTAGCGGCGTCAGCCCCAGATCGGTCTGCGTTTCCAGACTGCTGCCTTCAATGCGGCGGGCGCGGGTTTCGCGCTCGGCTTCTTCGCGCAAAATCGCAAGCAGGCTATCGTCAAGCATACGGCGGCTGCCATCGGCTGCGGGGGCCGGCTCTTCCTCTTCCTCGTCGGCGTCTTCGTCGTGTTCCGCGTCTTGGCTCTTGGTGCCGTCCTCGCTATCGGGGGTGTCCTCGCTTTCGCTTTTATCTGCGCCGTCGCTGGCCATCGCGATGTCTGGCTCAACTACGCTTGCCTCGGCAGTTTCGACGGTTTCGGCGGGCGCTTCGGCGGTGGTCTCAGGTTCAGCGCTTTCTGGGGCAGAAAATGCATCCCATTCGGCAGCGCCGGGAATATCCTCGGCGTCTTTCGCTTGCTGCGCCTCTTCCTGTGCGCGAACCCCCGGTTGGAACCATGTCTGGCCGCAAGCCGAGCATTGAACATCGCGCCCAGCATCGGGGATAACACTGTCATCCACCTCATATTGCGCGCCGCAGTTTGGACAAATCAGCCGCATCGCACCTACACCCACCACAGGCTGCCGCCATTCTGGCAATTGCTCTGCACATGTTGTAGCAAGCGACGAACTGATATCCAAGTCTTTGTAGTAGCCTGCAGGCAAGGCGGCACAAAGGTGTAGCGGAAAGAACGAGGCGAACCGGTGATCGAGTTGCAGTCGGTGGCAATGAACTACGGCGGCGGCGAATTGTTCGCCGACGTTTCGCTAAGGCTTGCGCCGGGGTCATTTCACTTTCTGACAGGCCCATCAGGGTCGGGCAAGACGACGTTGCTCAAGCTGTGTTACGGCGAATTGCTGCCCTCGGCAGGGCAGGTGCAGCTATTCGGGCAGGAAGTGCGCGAAATGCGCCGCGACGATACAGCGCGGATGCGCAGGCGGGTGGGCGTGGTGCATCAGGACTGCCGCTTCCTTGACCATCTGCCGCTGGCCGAAAATGTGGCTTTGCCGCTGACCGTGGCCGAGCGGCCTGCCGATGCTGACGAACTAGCCGAATTGCTTGCTTGGGTAGGGCTTGCGCCGCTTGCCAAGGCATTGCCCCCGCAGCTTTCGGGTGGTGAGCGGCAGCGGGCGGCACTGGCGCGCGCCATAATCATGTCGCCGGATGTCATTCTGGCCGATGAGCCCACGGGCAACGTCGATTGGGAGATGTCGTTGCGGTTGTTGTCGCTGCTGGTCGAATTGAACCGAATGGGCAAAGCTGTGCTGATCGCCACGCACGATCTGAACCTGATCCGCGCTGCCAAATCACAGGTGGCGGCGCGGGTGCTGCGGTTCCAGAACAGGCGGCTGCAATTGGCGGGGGCAGAGCTATGAATGCGCCGGGCAAGCCACAACGGCAGGCCGTGCCGCCGGTTGGGCGGGTGGTGCCGCCTTCGGGTTTTACCGCACGGCTGACGGTGTTTTCGGCCGGGGCGATGGCGCTGCTTGCGGTGTTCGCGCTGGCGCTTTCAATGGCGACCGGCAGGCTTTCCGAGCGGTGGAGCGATGCATTGGCGCGCACGGCGACGGTGCGTATTTCCGCACCCGCCTCGCAGATGGCGACGCAAACCGATGCAGTGCTGCGTGTGCTAGAGGCCACACCCGGCATAGCCTCGGCCCGCGCGCTTGATACCGAAGAGGTGCAGGCGCTGCTCGGGCCGTGGTTTGGCCCCGATCTGCCGATTGCCAGCCTGCCGTTGCCACAGCTGGTCGAATTGGTCGAGACAGAGGACGGACCAGATGCCGAAGGGCTGCGGCTGCGGCTTGCCGCCGAAGCGCCGGGTGCGGTGTTTGACGATCACGCGCGCTGGCGTCGCCCGCTGGTGGAGGCTGCGGTGCGGCTGCGTGTGCTGGGGCTTGCGTCGCTGGGGTTGATCGCGTTGAGCACGGCGGCGATGATTGTGCTGGCGGCGCAGGCGGCGCTGGCGGCGAACGGGCAGGTGATCCGGGTGCTGCGACTGGTCGGCGCGCGCGATACCTTCATCGCCCGCGCCTTTGTGCGCCGCTTCAGCCTGCGCGCGCTTTCGGGTGCTGCGGCGGGCACTGCGGTGGGGATGGCGGCGCTTGCCGCGCTACCTGCCACCGGTGATCTGGGCGGTTTGCCGGCCGAGCTTGGCTTTGTCGGCGCAGAGTGGCTGGTGCCGCTTTTGATACCGCCGCTGGCCGCGCTGGTGGCATGGGCTGCGACCCGCGCTGCGGCGTTCAGGATGTTGGGAGGGATACGATGAGGCAGGCTTGGCAGTACGTCCGTTCAGTCTTTTTTGTCTGCCAGATGTATCTGGCCTTGGCGCTGGTGGCGACGCTGGGCCTGCCCTACGCCCTTCTTGGAGGGCGGCGCGCGACCTTCAGGGTCATCCACTTTTATTGCCGCTGGGTAATCGTCACTGCGCGCCTGATGGTTGGATTGCGGTGTGAAGTGCGCGGCACCCCGCCGACGGGCGAGGTGTTGATTGCTGCCAAGCATCAGTCATTTCTCGATATTCTGATGATCGTCAGCGCGCTGCCAAGTTTCAAGTTCATCATGAAAAAGGAACTGCGCTTTGTGCCGTTTGTCGGTTGGTATGCTGCGCTGATCGGTTGCGTTCCGGTTGAACGCGGCAAGCGCGGGTTTGCGATCAAGGCGATGGTCGAGGCCGTTCGGGCCGGTCGTGAACAAGGCGCGCCGCTTATCATCTTTTCGCAAGGCACGCGGGTCGCGGCGGGGGCGGTGCGGCCCTACAAGATCGGCAGCGGCGTGCTCTACCGAGAGTTCGGGCACAGCTGCGTGCCGGTGGCCGTAAATGTGGGCGTATTCTGGCCGCGCCGCTCGATGCTGCGCAAACCGGGGTTGGCGGTGATCGAGTTTCTGCCGACGATCCCGCCGGGGCTGGAAATTGGCGAGTTCATGCAGCGCCTTGAGGCCGAGGTCGAAGGCCATTCCAATCGGCTGATGGCCGAGGCGGGTTTTGTGGTGCCGGGCAGCTGAACTGGCGTCAGGCCAGCTTCAGTGCCGCGATACCTGAAACGATCAGCAGAATACCCAGCACCCGAAGCGCCGTGACCGGCTCGTTGAACAGAAACACTGCGGCAATCGCCGTGCCAAGCGCGCCGATGCCCGTCCAGACCGCGTAGGCGGTGCCTACCGGCAGCGATTTCATCGCGTTGGCCAGCAGCACGAACGAAACGGCGGCGATGAGCAGTGTCCAGACAGACGGCCAGATGCGGGTAAAGTTGTCAGAATATTTCAGCCCCAGCGCCCAGCCGATTTCGCAGAGCCCCGCCAGTGTCAGCACCAACCAAGCGTTCACGCGGCAAGCCCCTTTGCACCCATAGCAAGGTACTTGCGGCGCCGTGCGCTGACCAGATCGGCGCTCTTGCCGCGCAGATCGTCCAGCAGCAGCGCGATTTCGCTGCCCACCGCAGCAATCGCAGCACCGGGGTCGCGCTGCGCGCCGCCCAGTGGTTCTGTCACGATCCGGTCGATCACGCCTAGTTTCAGCAGATCTTGCGCGGTCAGGCGTAGCGACTCGGCGGCCTCGCGCATCTTTTCGGCGTCCTTCCAGAGGATCGAGGCACAGCCTTCGGGCGAAATGACCGAATAGATCGAATGTTCCAGCATCGCCACGCGGTCGCCGGTGGCAAAGGCCACCGCCCCGCCCGAGCCGCCTTCGCCGATCACCACCGAAATCAGCGGCACCTTGATTTCTAGGCATTTCATGGTGCTGCGGGCAATGGCCTCGGACTGGCCGCGTTCTTCCGCGCCCTTGCCGGGGTAGGCACCGGGGGTGTCGATCAGGGTGATGACGGGCAGCCCGAACCGGTCTGCCAGTTCCATCAGGCGAATCGCCTTGCGGTAACCTTCGGGCCGCGCCATGCCGAAATTATGCTCGATCCGGGTTTTGGTGTCGTGGCCCTTTTCGTGGCCGATCACCACCACAGGCGTGTCGTTGAACCGCGCCAGCCCGCCCATCACCGCATGGTCATCGGCAAAATTGCGATCACCTGCGAGGGGCGTGTATTCAGTGAACAACGCCTCGATGTAATCCTTGCAATGCGGCCGATCGGGGTGGCGCGCGACCAGGCATTTGCGCCAGGGATCAAGGTTCTTGTAAAGGTCGCGCAGCAGGTCGGCTGCTTTCTTGTCAAGCGCGGCCGCTTCCTTCTCGACATCCATGCCTTCGCTTTTACGCGCCATGGCCCGAAGCTCTTCGGCCTTGCCTTCGATTTCGGCCAGCGGCTTTTCGAACTCGAGATAGGTCATCATGCACCCCGCTTGCGAACCACGACTATATGAAACGCCGCAGCCGCAATTGCAACCTGCGCCAGTTGCCGCATCGGCAAGTTCGCAAAACGCCAACGCCCCGACCCTTGCGGGGCGGGGCGCGGTTTCCCTCGTGCAGCAGGGCCTCCCCAGTCCCTGCCGCTCCGGGAACTTAGCTCGCGGTCAGGTCGGCCTGACGCACGATTCCTTCGGCCTGTTTTATCGAAGCGATATCGACCAGACGACCCTTGTAGACAGTAGCACCTTCGCCCCGCGCCTTGGCCGCCTCCATCGCGGCGAGGATTTCGCGCGCTTCGGCCACGGCGGCGGCTGATGGGGTGAAGACTTCGTTCGCAAGCGCCACCTGCTTGGGATGGATCGCCCATTTCCCGACCATACCCAGCGTGGCTGAACGCCGCGCCTGCGCGCGAAACCCCTCGTCATCCGAGAAATCGCCAAACGGCCCGTCCACCGGCAGAACTCCATGCGTGCGGCAGGCTGCCACGATGGCCGCTTGCGCCCAATGCCACGGGTCGGGCCAGTATTTCGCGCCTTCGTGCAGCATGTAATAGTGTTCCTGCGTGCCGCCGATGCCAGTGGTGGCCATGCCCATGCTGGCGGCGAAATCTGCGGCACCAAGGCTCATCGCCTGTAGCCGAGGGCTTGAGGCGGCGATTTCTTCGACATGCGCAATGCCTGCCGCGGATTCGATGATGACTTCTAGGCTGATGCGTTTCTTGCGCCCCATGGCGGCCTCAACCGCCGTGACCAGCGCATCGACGGCGTAAACATCGGCGGCACAGCCGACCTTGGGAATCATGATCTGGTCGATCCGTTCGGAGCCCTGTTCCAGCAGGTCCACCACATCGCGATACCACCAAGGCGTATCCAGCCCGTTGATGCGCACCGAAAGATGCTTGTTGCCCCAGTTCACGTCATGGCTTGCGGCGATGATGTTGGCGCGCGCGCTGGCCTTGTCGCCGGGTGCCACCGAATCTTCCAGATCGAGGTTGATGACATCCGCAGCACTTGCCGCCATTTTTTCGAACAGCGCCGTGCGCGAACCGGGGCCAAAAAGCTGGCAGCGGTTGGGGCGCGCGGGTGCGGGGGGCTGGATGCGGAAACTCATCTGACGCCTTTAGCAACGAAGTTTCTTAATGGGTGCTCAGCGTGATAGATTGTTGCGCGGTAAAGTGCAAGGTAGTTTTGCACTCGCAGCACAGTCGTTTCCGCGTTGCGGCGGGGGTTGACGTTGCCTCGCCTCCTACGCCTGATGCCCGCAAACCACGTCTGGGGGAAGCCATGAGCCTGACCGTTACATCCGAAGCATTCCGTCTGCGCGAGGTCTTTACCATCTCACGCGGTTCGCGCAGCGAGGCGCAGGTGCTGACCGCGCGGCTGACCATGGGCGGCGTTACGGGCTGGGGCGAATGTGTGCCCTATGCGCGCTACGGCGAAAGCCTTGCAAGCGTAACTGCGCAGATTGAAGGCCTGCCCGACGGCATCACACGAGAGGCGCTGCAATCGCTGCTTCCACCCGGTGCCGCCCGCAACGCGGTCGATTGCGCATTGTGGGACCACGCGGCGAAATCCATCGGCGCGCGGGTCTGGCAAATCGCGGGCCTGCCCGCGCCGCAACCGCAGACTACGGCCTTCACGCTTTCGCTCGACACGCCTGAAAACATGCGCGCCGCGGCCGCGCGCCATGCGGATCGCCCGATATTGAAGATAAAGCTCGGCACGCCCGATGATATGGCGCGGCTTGAGGCGGTGCGCGCGGGGGCACCAAACCCCACGATCATTGTTGACGCAAACGAGGGCTGGAGCGCCGAGGTTTACGCAGACCTTGCGCCGCATTTGCTGCGGCTTGGCGTGGCGATGGTAGAGCAGCCAATGCCCGCCGGGGCCGATGAGATGCTGGCCGAAATTGCGCGGCCCGTGCCCGTATGCGCCGACGAATCCTGCCACGACCGCGCGACCCTCGCGGCGCTGAAAGGCAAATACGACATCGTCAACATCAAGCTTGATAAGACCGGGGGGCTGACCGAGGCGCTGGCGCTGCGCGAAGCGGCGCGCGCGGCGGGCATGGGGGTGATGGTGGGGTGCATGGTTGGCACCAGCCTTGCCATGGCGCCCGCCGTGTTGGTGGCGCAGGGCGCAGCCTTCACAGACCTTGACGGGCCGCTGCTTCTGGCCGAAGACCGCGAAAACCCGTTGCACTATGAGGCGGGTCAGGTTTACCCGCCAAGCGCGGAACTATGGGGATAGGAACTGCAATGAGCCGGATTGTCTATGTGAATGGCGACTATGTGCCCGAGGCGGAAGCGCGGGTTTCGGTGTTCGATCGCGGTTTTCTGATGGCCGACGGGGTCTATGAGGTGACCTCGGTGCTCGGCGGCAAGCTGATCGACTTTGCAGGCCATGCTGCACGGCTGGCGCGCAGCCTGAACGAATTGCAGATGGCCGCCCCGGTCAGCGACGCTGATCTGCTGGCGATTCACCGCGAGCTTGTGGCGCGCAATGGTCTTGTCGATGGCATGGTCTATTTGCAGATCACCCGAGGCAACCCGGGCGACCGGGCATTTCTGTGGCCCGATCCGGCGCTGGTGCCTTCGACGCTGGTGATGTTCACCCAATCGACACCCGACCTTGCCAACAATCCGCAGGCCAAAACCGGGATCCGCGTCATCAGCATCGACGACATCCGCTGGGGCAGGCGCGACATCAAGACGGTGCAACTTCTTTACCCCTCGATGGGCAAGATGATGGCCAAGGCCGCGGGGGTCGATGACGCATGGCTGGTCGAAGACGGGTTTGTGACCGAAGGCACCTCGAACAACACCTACATCGTCAAGGGTGGGCAGATCATCACCCGCCAGCTTGGCAATGACATCCTGCATGGCATTACCCGCGCGGCGGTGCTGCGCTTTGCCCGCGAAGCGCAGATGGAGGTGGTCGAGCGCGCCTTTACCGTGGCAGAGGCCAAGGCGGCGGACGAGGCTTTCATCACCTCGGCTTCGGCCTTTGTGACGCCGGTGGTAGAAATGGACGGCGTGGCAATCGGCACCGGCAAGCCGGGCAAGGTGGCCACCCGCCTGCGCGAGATTTACCTCGACGAAAGCCGCAAATTGGCGGTGTAAGGCGCGGCAGACACCGCCCCCCCGTAGTTAGGGGGCGGGCAAGGAACATAGGGTTTCGGGGGTGCCGGGCCAAGGTGGGCAACTGACGCCGGCCTCGGCCCCGAAACCCCGTTGGCCACAACCCGCGCAGCCGGGGCACTTTGCATCAATGGGAAATGTCGGGCAGGGCTTTGGCAGAGCCACATTGGCGGTCGCTACCGGAAACAATCGCGAGAAATCTGGCGGATTGTTTCGCGTTCGCGTCAAAGTCCGCTTTCCGCCAACACCCGTTGCAGAACCGGGGCCAAGCGGTCTGCCCACGCGATCTGGCCGTCCTCATGCGAAATCAGGTCGTTCCGCACTTCGATCAGCACGTTGGCGCGGCCGGGCGCGAGCGCGTGGCGGTCGATCGCGTCGCCATCAAGATGACCGCTATAGGGTTCGTTGTCACCGACATCCAACCCTTCCGCGGCAAGTGCGGCGATCAAGGGCAGCGCCAGCCTTGTGTCGCGGTGCGAATAGAGGATTCCCACCGGCCATGGCCGTGGGCTGCGCCCGCGCAGGCAGGGGGTAAAGCTGTGCACGGCACAAATGACCGTATCCGCCCGCCGTGCCGCCAATTCGGCATAGGCCGCGTGATAGGGGCGGTAGAGCCGGGCCATGCGCCGTTCTAACTCTGCGGCGTCCGCGTGGCGGTTGGCGGGGATGATGGTGCCATCGTAAAGCCGCATCAGCAGTGTCGGGTCATCTTCGCCACGGTTCGGGTCAATCACCAGCCGCGAGAAATCTGACAGGATCGCGGGCGCGTCCAGCCGTTCTGCCAGCCGCCGTGTCAGCCCCGCAGCGCCTACGTCATAAGCGATATGGCGGGCCATGTCTTCGGGTGCTATGCCTAGGTTACCGCCGCCCACCCAAGCGGGCACCCGGTTCGAGGCGTGATCGCAAGTGACAAGCCAGCGACCCGGTCGTTCGCTGCCCAGAATCTGAAATGCGGCCTCTGTCATCTGCTGTTTGCCTTTCTGGTCCATACGACAGTACGATAGCGCAAACAGCCAACCGTTGCCTCGCCGCCTATTTTGCGCCATTACCACCGCCTACCCCAAGAGTGAACCCCGGAGACCGACGCCCGATGAGACGCCTTCGCAATGTGAAAATCGTGGCAACGCTTGGCCCATCTTCAAGCGATTATGCCACCATCCGCGCTCTGTTCGAGGCCGGTGCCGATGTCTTCCGGCTGAACATGAGCCACGGCGACCAAGACGAACAGCGCGCCCGCCACGCGCTGATCCGTCAGGTGGAGGCCGATACTGGCCGCCCGATTGCAATTCTGGCCGATCTTCAGGGGCCGAAGCTGCGCGTTGGGCAGTTTGCCAGCGGTGCCGCGGACCTAGAAGAGGGCGAGCCCTTCCGATTTGACCTCGATCCCACACCGGGCGAGGGGCATCGCGTCTGTCTGCCGCACCCCGAGATTTTTGCAGCCCTTACCCCCGGCGCGCGGCTGTTGGTGAACGATGGCAAGATCCGCCTGAAGGTGCTGGACTGCGGCCCCGATTTTGCCGATTGCATCATCACGACCGGCGGCACGATCTCTGATCGCAAGGGCGTTAACGTGCCCGATGTGGTGCTGCCGCTGGCGGCGCTATCGCAAAAGGACCGGAGCGATCTGGAGTTTGCCTGCGAAATGGGGGTCGATTGGCTGGCGCTGTCATTCGTGCAGCGGCCCGAAGATGTAATCGAGGCGCGGGCGTTGGCACACGGGCGCGCCGCAATTCTGGCCAAGATCGAAAAGCCCGCAGCAGTCGATGCCTTTGCCGATATCCTTGCCGTGTCTGATGGTGTGATGGTGGCACGTGGCGATCTGGGGGTTGAATGCCCGGTGCACACGGTGCCGCCGGTGCAAAAGCGTCTGGTGCGCGCGGCACGTGCAGCGGGTAAGCCCGTGATCGTGGCGACGCAGATGCTGGAAAGCATGATCGAAAGCCCGATGCCGACCCGCGCCGAAGTTTCCGACGTGGCGACCGCCATCTACGAAGGTGCTGACGCTGTGATGTTGTCAGCCGAAAGCGCCGCGGGGCGATACCCTGTCGAGGCGGTCGCGACGATGAACTCGGTGGCGATTTCTGTTGAAAGCGATCCGACCTTCCGCGAGGTGATCGAGGCTAGCCGTCGCGCAGACCGCCGCACCGTGGCCGATGCGATCGTCGCCGCGGCGCGCGAGATTGCTGAAACCACCGACATCAAGGCGATCTGCTGCTACACGCAAACCGGCGGCACGGTCAGCCTTGTTGCGCGCGAACGCCCACGGGTGCCGATCATCGCGCTGTCTCCGGTGGAACAGACGCTGCACAAGCTGTGCCTGACTTGGGGCGTGCACGCGGTGCGCTGCGAAGAGGTCGAGCGCTTTACCATGGCGGTGGTAAACGCCGCCAGTGCCGCGCGCGAGTTCGGGTTTACCGAGGCCCATGACCTGATCGTGGTTACGGCCGGTGTGCCCTTCAACGTGCAAGGCACCACCAACATCCTGCGAGTGGCGCCCTGTGACGAGCGATTGATTCTGAGCGCCGATCCGGGGTAAGGTTTTGTATGGCGGACTGGTTTTCACAGATTGATAGCGACCTGTTTCTGGTGATCGGCCTGATTATTGCGGCCGTTGCCATTCCGTCGATCATTTCCGCCTTCAGCGACAGCCGTGCACCGCGCGCTGCTGCGGTTGGTGTGGTGCTGGGCGGGGTGATGGTGTTGGCCGCAATCGTGACCAAGCCCGGGGGCTATTCGGCCTCGCAGATACCGAATGTATTTGCGCAGGTTTTTGCACGGGTTCTGAACTAGCGCCCCTTGCCAAGCGCCCGTCGCCCGCGTATAGGCGCCTTTCTAAATCCGCGCGTCCGGCCTACGTGGCATGCCGAGTCGCGCGTTCACCACTCGAAAGAGGAGATGGAAATGCCCAAGATGAAGACCAAATCCGCTGCCAAAAAGCGGTTCAAAATGACCGCTTCAGGGCGCGTCAAGGCTGGTGTGGCTGGTAAGCGGCACGGCATGATCAAACGCTCGACGGATTTCATTCGCAACGCGACCGGCACCATGTTGCTGGCCCCGTGCGATGCGAAAATCGTCAAGAAATACATGCCCTACGACCGCTAAGGAGAATGCACCATGTCTCGCGTTAAATCCGGCGTCGTAACACACGCCCGTCACAAGAAAATCATCAAGGCCGCCTCGGGCTACTACAGCTCGCGCTCGCGGAACTTCAAGACCGCCACGCAGGCGGTCGACAAGGCCAACCAATACGCCACCCGTGACCGCAAGGTTCGCAAGCGCAACTTCCGCGCGCTGTGGATTCAACGGATCAACGCCGGTGTGCGCGCGTTCGATGCCGAAATGACCTATTCGCGCTTCATCTTCGCGCTGGAAAAGGCAGGCATCGCGGTTGACCGCAAAGTGCTGGCCGATCTGGCCGTGCACGAACCCGATGCTTTTGGCGCCATCGTCACCCAGGCGAAAGCCGCGCTGGCCGCGTAATTCCCCGAAACGGGAACACTTTGGAACCCGCGCAGCCTCTGCGCGGGTTTTTCATTTTGGGGCTTTGCCATGGTCGTCTTGCGTGACATGCGGGTGGAGGAATACCCGGCCTATCTGGCCTACTTCCTGCCCGACTACGCCGCCGAAATCGGGGCCACATTTGGCCTAGATGCCGCCGCTGCCCGCGCCCGTGCCGAGGCGGAAATACAGCGCGATCTGCCGCAGGGGCCCGAGACGCCGGGCCAGCGGCTTTTGTGCATCGACCATCAGGGCGCGCTTGCGGGCTATCTTTGGTTGCGGCCCGAGGCGAGCGGGGCCTTCATCCTCGACTTCCATATTCTGCCCGCGCTTCAGCGCAGGGGGCTGGCGCGCAAGGCGCTTGCCGCCTTGCAGGCCGAGCTTGCCGCAGCGGGTGGCAGCCAGATACGCCTGCGGGTGGCACCGGGCAATGCGCGGGCGCAAGCGGTCTATGCCGCTGCGGGTTTTCACGTGACGGGCCTGAATATGGCCAAGACGTTTTGACATCTGACGGTGGCAGACCGGGTTGACCGCCTTGCAATCACACGGCCCTGCCGCTAGCACGGAACCGAAAAATCAGGAGTGGATCATGGTCGATCTCGACGCGCTCAGGGGCAAGTATCTGGCAAACATCGCCGCCGCAGCAGACGAGGCGGCGCTGGAAGAGATCCGGCTAGCGGCGCTGGGCAAAAAGGGCGAAATCAGCCTGATGATGCGTGAACTGGGCGGCATGGCCCCCGAGGCGCGGCAGGCGGCTGGCGCGCGGCTCAACGTGCTGAAAGACGAGATCGACGCGGCCCTGCGCGCGCGCAAGGCGGGTATGGCTGATGCTGCACTCGATGCGCGGCTGGCGGCAGAATGGCTGGATGTGACGCTGCCGGGGCGGCCGCGGCGGGTGGGCAGCATCCATCCGGTCAGCCAAGTGATGGACGAGGTCACCGCGATTTTCGCCGACATGGGCTTTGCCGTGGCCGAAGGGCCGCAGGTCGAGAGCGATTTTTTCAACTTCGACGCGCTGAACATTGCGCCTGAACACCCCGCGCGGCAGGAACACGACACTTTCTTCATGGCCCGTGCGGCCGATGACCCGCGCCCGCCGCATGTGCTGCGCACCCATACCAGCCCCGTGCAAATCCGCGCCATGCAGGCGCAGGGCGCGCCGATCCGGGTGATTGCGCCGGGGCGCGTTTACCGGATGGACATGGACCAGACCCACGCGCCGATGTTCCACCAGATCGAGGGGCTGGCGATCGGCCGCGACATTTCGATGGCGAACCTCAAGTGGACGCTGGAAGAGTTTTTCAGCGCGTTTTTCGAGACCAAGGTGCGCACCCGCTTCCGCGCCTCGCACTTTCCGTTCACAGAGCCTTCTGCCGAGGTCGATATCCAGTGCAGCTGGGTCAATGGCCAGCTCAGGATCGGCGAAGGCGACGGCTGGCTTGAGGTGCTGGGCTCTGGCATGGTGCACCCCAAGGTATTGGCCTCGGCCGGGGTTGACCCCGAGCAGTGGCAGGGCTTTGCCTTTGGCATCGGCATCGACCGGCTGGCGATGCTGAAATACGGCATCCCCGATCTGCGCGCCTTCTTTGAATCCGACCTGCGCTGGCTGCGCCACTACGGCTTTGCCGCGGGCGACGTGCCGACGGTGCATGGGGGGCTGAGCAGGTGAAACGCGATCGAGAGAGAATCCGCGATCTTCTTGTGCGGCTCGAAAATGATCAAAACGGGGTCATAATTATTGGAGGCGTGCTGAACGCGTCAGTTGAGGAAATTACCGACGAGTATCATCTCAAACTTATGGCCGATGAGGGGCTAGTGGTCGAAACGCATCATTCGGGTTGGCGACTTACGTCGATTGGGCACGATGCTGTTGAGGCGCTGAGCAAGCTGGCGTTCTGGGAGCAGTTGAAGTCGGCTGGACCTAAGGAAGCTTACGAGTTGCTTAAAGGGGCAACATCGTCATTGGCGGTTGCGGCAATTAGCAAATTGATGGGCTGGGGATAGCGCCATGAAATGCACCCTCTCTTGGCCGTGGGACGATCTCGAGATTGAGGCACTCCTACTATGACCCCCAGCACCTCCCTTCCGCCCGGCGGCACGCCGGGCAGCGCCCGAACCGCCCCCACGGGGCGGGCGCTTTGCGCCCACCCCTCGGTTCGGGCGCTGCCCTTTCTGCGAAGCCTCGCCGGTGCAATCGCGCGCTTT
>NZ_JBFHIA010000053.1:0-15242 GCF_041596715.1 Phaeovulum sp. | reverse complement strand
GCCGACGACCCATCGGTATTTCCGCTCGCCACGCCGCTGATCGCAGGCCCTGGGGCACTGGCCACGATGATTCTGCTGACCGGGCAGGCAGGTGGTTGGGGCGGCGTTCTGCTGGTCCATCTGGTCATGGCGGCGGTGCTTGTGCTGGTCTATGCATTGTTTCAAGCGGCCGCGCCGATCGAACGGGCGCTGGGGCGTACCGGCACCATGGTGGTAACACGGCTGCTGGGCATGTTGCTTGCAGCACTTGCCACGCAATTCATTCTCGACGGGCTGCAAGGCACCGGATTGCTGGGGGCCTGAAGAGTGGACGGCGACACATTTGCACGCTTTGGCTATCTTGCCCTCTTGCTGCTCGCCGTGGGCGGCTACGCGCTGGCCGAGTTTCGCCGAAAGCCGGGGCGGGCACTGCAACAGGTCATGATCTGGGGTTTCATCTTTGTCGGGCTCGTCGCGGGCTTTGGACTATGGTCCGATATCCGCCGCGAGGTGCTCACCTCGCAGACCATTGGCGAGGGTGGGCGCATCGAGGTGCCAGTTGCGTCTGACGGCCATTTCTACATCGTGGCCGAGCTCAACGGGGTCGGCGTGCGCTTTGCCGTCGATACCGGGGCCTCGGACATCGTGCTAAGCGCGCGCGATGCCACGCGCATCGGCCTCGACCCCGAGGAACTTTCTTATTTCCAGCGCGCCCAAACCGCCAATGGCACGGTCGAAACCGCCCCCGTGACGATAAACACGCTGTCGCTGGGGGGCATCACAGACCGCAGCGTGCCTGCGGTGGTGAATCGCGGCGACATGGACGGATCACTTCTCGGGATGGCTTATCTTGCGCGTTTCTCGCGGCTTGAGATGACACCGCGTCTACTGGTTCTGGAACGCTAGCGGGCAGCGTGGCTGGCCTCCGGCGGGGATATTTCTATCTGAAGCAAATGCTTCAGTTCAAATATCCCCCGCGGAGCGCAGCGCGCCTTCAACCCGGCTGATGTTCGGCCTTTTTCACCCAGCGCCCAGCCTCTTCGGCCCAGTATTGGGCGGGCATTTCGGCTGCAAGCTCGCGCCACTGCGCGCGTGCGCGTTCTAGCGCATCGGGCATTGCACCATCGAAGATCACCCAGACCCGTTCAAGCAGAGCCGCCTCGGCAGGGGCGACCGCAGCGCCGTCGATGGCCATCAGGGCTTGCGGCGCGTTGGCGGCGGGGCCGGGGCCGTGGGTCAAAAGCAAGGGCTGGCGCGCGTCGTCGGCACCGCCCCCCGCAAGCCCATGCGGCAGAAAGCCGTCGGGGGCGCCCAACCAGAGCGCGCGGTCAAGCTCTTCCATCCGCGCGCGCGACGTGCCGCGCAGTTCCACCGCCCAGCCCTGCGCCAAGGCCCGACCCGCCAGCGCGCCGATCAGCCCGGCCAGCGGTGCCGCGCCGAGCTGATAGAAAAGCGCCACCGCCATTGGCCTAGCCGCGTTCCCAGCCGTCGCGCACAAGGCGGTCGAGCGTCATCACACCCCAGCCGGTTGCCCCTTTGGGTGCCAGCGCCGTTTCATCGGGCGGCAGCGCCACACCCGCGATGTCAAGGTGCACCCAAGGTGTTTCGGGTTTGACGAACCGCGCCAGAAACTGCGCGGCGGTGATTGCCCCGCCCGGTCGGCCGACGGAATTGCGCATGTCGGCGATGCGCGATTTCAGCTTGGCGTCATAGGCATCGCCCATCGGCATCCGCCATGCTCCCTCGCCCTCGGCGCTCGCGGCCTTCAGGAGCGCATCTACCAGCGCATCGTTGTTGGAAAACGCCCCGGCGTTTTCGTGCCCAAGGCCCACGATGATCGCGCCGGTCAGCGTGGCAAGGTCGATCATCGCGGAAGGTTTGAAGCGTTCCTGCGCATACCAGAGCACATCTGCCAGCACGAGGCGGCCCTCGGCGTCGGTGTTGATTACCTCGATCGTATCGCCCTTCATCGAGCGCACCACGTCGCCGGGGCGTTGCGCGCGCCCGTCGGGCATGTTTTCGACAAGGCCAACCAGACCAACAACGTTGGCTTTCGCGCCGCGCAGCGCGAGGCTGCGCATGACCCCCGCCACGACCCCCGCGCCGCCCATATCCATGGTCATTTCTTCCATGCCCTGCGCGGGCTTGATGGAAATGCCACCGGTGTCGAACACCACGCCCTTGCCCACCAGCGCCAGCGGCGGCTCGCCCTTGGGCCCGCCGTTCCATTGCATCACGACCACTTTCGACGGGCTGTCAGAGCCCTGCCCCACGCCCAGCAATGCGCCCATCCCCAGCGTCTTAAGCGCGGCCTCTTCAAGGATTTCGACATCGAGGCCGAGTTCGTGCATCGCGGCCAGACGCGCCGCAAAGTCATCTGTTGTCAGCACGTTGGCGGGTTCGTTGACCAGATCGCGGGCAAAGAACACGCCCTCGGCCAGCGCCGCCATCGGGCGCGCGCGCAGCGCCACGGCCTCGGGTGCGCTTACCTGAAAGCCGACCTCGCCAAACACCTTCGGCGCACCGGTCTTATGCGCGCCGAAATCGTAGGCGCGCAGTGCCAGCCCAAAGCTGATCTCATGCGCCAGACGGTGCGGGCCTGCCAGCACCAGCGCGCCCGCGAAACCCAGTCCCTTGGCGATGCTTGCGCCTGCCTTGCGCGCCTCGGTCACGCTGGCGCGGCGCGTCAGATGCACCAGTTGCACCGCCTCGGCGGCAAGGCCCGAAGGGAAGGCCAGATCCATGGCCTCGCCCTGTTTCAACTTGGCGAATGCCTCGCTGGCCAGCGCGCGAAGGATTGCGCCGCGCGCGCGTCGGTCGATTTGGCGCAGCGCCTGCGAAGGCCGCTCGCCCGGGGCGGCGATTACCACCAGTCGGCCGGGTGCTGCGGCCAGCGCAGCCGCATCGATTTCACGAAAATGTATGGCTACAGGATGCGGCATTGGCGGACTCCTTGCGGCGGGGTTTCATATCTGCGGCGGAGCCTAGCGATGGCGCGGGAAAATGGAAAGGCGGCGTGACGCCAGCCTTTCGCTGGCCGAGCGTTCGGGCTAAGGAAAGACAGATGCATCCGGGGGGATGACGCTGCCTTGTCCAAACTGGACCGATACCTGCTGGCGCGGCTTATGGCGCATTTCGGGTTTTTTGCCCTTGTTCTGGTTGCCATTTATTGGCTCAACCAAGCGGTATTGCTATTCAATCGGCTCGTCGCCGACGGCCAATCGGCGCGGGTGGTGCTGGAGTTGACCTCGTTGGCCTTGCCGGTGGTGGTATCGCTGATGCTGCCGCTCGCGGCCTTTGCGGCCAGCCTTTATCTGCTTAATCGACTGATCGGCGAAAGCGAGTTGGTGGTGATGCAGGCAACCGGTGCCTCACCGTTTCGTCTGGCGCGCCCGGTGCTGGCCTTCGGGCTGATCGTCGCGGTGATGATGAGCATGTTGCTGCATATGCTGGTGCCTTTGGCGCGGGCGCAAAGCGTCGATCGGCGCGCCGAAATAGCCGACAACATCGCGTCGCGGTTTCTGTTGGCAGGCGAGTTTCAGCATCCGCTGCCGGGGGTGACCTTTTTCATTCGGGACATTTCCGAGCGCGGCGAGTTGCTGGACATCTACCTTTCCGACAATCGCGGCAGCACCGGTGCCACGGTGTTTCTGGCCACCAAGGCCGTGCTTGTGCGTAGCGACACGGGCCCCAAACTGGTCATGCTCGAAGGAATGGCCCAGAACCTGCGCACTACTGATGAGCGGCTGGCGGTTACGCACTTTTCCAATTTCACCTACGATCTCGGCGCGTTGATCGACACTGGCACCACCAGTGAACGCAAGCTGGAAGAGCAGACGACACCGCAATTGCTGGCCCCCGGAAACGCCGCGGCGGGTGCCGAGGCGCAATATGAAATTGCAAAACGCGTAGCGCGCAGCCTGAATGCGCCGGTTTCGGCGATGATCGGTTTTGCGGCCCTGCTGTTGGGGGGATTCAACAGGCTTGGGCTTTGGCGCCAGATCGGGCTGGCGACGATGACTTTGGTGGGATTGCAGTTTCTCAACAACGTGGCCGAAGATACGGTGGCCGAAACGCTCGAAGGGTGGCCGATGCTATTTGCGCCAATGGCCCTCGGGGCGGCGATTGCCGTGCTGATGCTTTGGCAGGCGGGGCGCAGTTGGCGCAGGCGACCGGGCATGGCCATGACTGCGCAGGTGGCGTCATGACCCTGACGCTTTATTTCGCGCGCCGTTTCATACGCGACTTTCTGCTGGTGGCAGCGGCGTTTTGTGCCGTGATGTTGCTGATCGATTCGGTCGAGCAGCTTCGCCGGTTTGGCGGCTCTGGAATCGGGCTCGAGCGGATCTTGTTCATGGCATCGCTGAACCTGCCGGGCGCGATCTATACATTGCTGCCGCTGCTGATACTGCTTGCGACAATGTCGATGTTCATCGGGCTGGCGCGCAGTTCGGAGCTGGTTGTGGCGCGCGCGGCGGGGCGTTCGGCGCTGCGCATGGCGCTTGTGCCCGCGACGGTCGCGTTTCTGGTTGGCGCAATCGCCGTGGTGGCGTTGAACCCGGTCGTCGCGGCGACCGCAAAGCGCTATGATGCACTCACAGATCGGATTCTGAGCGGCGGCACGGCTGCCGCCTCGATCGGCAGCGAAGGTGTATGGCTGCGGCAGGGGGTGACAGGGGCGAAGATGGGGCAACGGCAATCGGTCATTCACGCGTCAAGCAGCAACGCCGATGCCACGGTGCTTTATGACGTTACGGTGATGGAGTTTTCGCTCGAGCAAGGCCCCATTCGCTACCTGAAGGCAAGCGAAGCGGCGCTGGAGACGGGCGCATGGCGGTTGCGCGAGGTCAAGGAATGGCCGCTTGCGGAAACCGAGAACCCCGAAGCCGAGGCGGTCATTCACGCTGATCTGACACTGCCTTCCGATCTGACACCGGCCCGCATCCGTGACAGTTTCGGCACGCCGAGCGAGATTGCCATCTGGGATCTGCCGGATTTCATCGCGGCGTTGGAACGGGCAGGCTTTTCATCGCGCCGCCATGTGACTTGGTTCCAGAAAGAGCTTGCGCAGCCATTGATGCTGGCCGCGATGGCGCTTTTGGCTGCGGCTTTTTCGATGCGCCATGTGCGCCGGGGGCGCGTCGGGCTGATGGCGCTTTTGGCATTCGGGACCGGGGTCGCGGCGCTATTGCTGCGCAATTTTTCGCAAGCGTTGGGCGAAAACGGGTTGTTGCCGGTGCTATTGGCGGCTTGGGCACCGCCGCTTGTGGCGCTGCTCGTGGCGCTCACACTTTTGCTGTATCTGGAGGACGGTTGATGGCGGCGGGCGGCGCGGCGCGCATTTGCAAGGTGACGATTGCGCTGGCGCTTGGCTTTGCCTTGGTCGTGGCACCTGCAACCCTGCCGAGCCGGGCAAGGGCCGAAACCATTGCCACAACACTTGGCGCGGCAACGCTGTTGGCCGATCGCATCCATCTGGCCAATGCCTCGGTGCTGATCGCTGAAGGCTCGGTCGAGGTGTTTTACAATGGCGCGCGTCTTTTGGCCTCGCGCGTTGCTTTTGACAGTGCCAGCGGCGAATTGCTGATCGAGGGGCCCTTGTGGCTGACAACGTCCGAAGATGCCGGCATGGTGTTGCTGGCCGATAGCGCCGAGCTTTCCAGCGACATGCGCGAGGGCATTTTGCGCGGTGCGCGCATGGTCTTGGAAGGCGAGTTGCAGCTTGCCGCCAACACGATCCAGCGCAGCGAAGGGCGCTATACGACGCTGGAAGAAGTGGTCGCATCTTCTTGCCAGATCTGCGTCATCAACCCGACCCCATTGTGGGAGATCCGGGCGCGAAGCGTGACACATGATTCGGTCGAGCGTGAAATCACCTTTGAAGGTGCGCAGTTCCGCGTGATGGGCGTGCCCTTGGCCTATATCCCGCGGCTGACCACACCCGACCCCGGGGTGGAACGCAAGACCGGCCTTTTGCGGCCCCAATTGCGCACCACTTCCGAACTCGGCACCGGTATCAAGCTGCCCTATTTCTGGACGATCGGCGATAGCCGCGATCTGACGCTCACGCCTTATCTATCGACCTCACGCACAGCGACGCTTGGCGCGCGGTACCGGCAGGCCTTCGATTTCGGGTCGCTCGAAATCGAAGGCGCGGTTACGCGCGACGATATTCTGCCGGATGAAACGCGTGGGTATATCTTTGCCGACGCGAGCTTTGATCTGCCCGAGGATTTTCAACTCGAACTGACGCTGCGCGCGGTGACGGATTCTGCCTATACGCTCGACTATGACATCACCGACGATGACCGGCTTTGGAGCGGCGCAACCTTGCTGCGGGTGCGCCCCGATCAAATGATCTGGGCCCGGATCGGCAGCACCGAAAGCCTGCGCGAGGGTGAAAGCAACAGCACGCAGCCAATGCAGGCGGGCGATCTTAGCTGGACGCAGGTGCTTCGCCCGTCATTGATTGGCGGCGAATTGGTGCTGGAGACCGAGCTTGGCGGATACCGGCGCAGCTCGCACCTTACCGTTGACGGGGTTGACGACGACGATCTGGTGTCCGACGGGCGCGATGCGCTGCGCGCCAGCTTTGATGCGAACTGGCAGCGCACCTGGGTCTTGCCCGGCGGGGTCGAGACCACTGGCCTGCTTGGCGCGGGCGTAGACTTTTTCATGGTTGCCGAAGATGACGCCTATGCGTCGCAGATTACCAGATGGGCACCAACTGCGGCGGTCGAGGTACGTTGGCCATGGGTGCGCAGCCGCGGAAGTGTCACTGAAGTGATCCAGCCGGTCGCACAACTGGTCTGGACAGGAAATGACGGGCAATCGGCCCCCAACGAAGACAGCGTCCTGGTCGAGTTTGACGAGGGCAACCTGTTCGCATTGTCGCGGTATTCAGGAAAAGACGCCCGCGAAACAGGGCTGCGCGCCAATCTCGGGATCAGTTGGACCCGCGATGATACCAATGGCTGGTCAACCTCGGTTCTGGCGGGCCGGGTGCTGCGTTGGGATGACCTTGACCAGTTTGGCACGGACAGCGCGCTGAGCGGTTCGCGCTCGGACTGGTTGCTATCGACATCGGTTACGACGCCGGGCGGAATTGAGGTTTATAACCGCGCGCTCTTCGATGACTCGTTCGATTTCAACCATGACGAGTTGCTTTTGGCGGTGACGCGAGACCAGATGTCTTTCACGGCAGGATATTTGTGGATGGAAGCATCGCCTGACGAGGGGCTCGACGACCCGACGCGCCAGTTGCTGCTGGATGCAAGCTGGAGTTGGAACAGCAACTGGACCGGCAGCTTGGGCACACGCTATGATTTTGTCGCCGACCGGGCCGCCAGCGCCGATATCGGGCTCAGCTATGCCAACGAATGCGTCAAGGTCGATCTTTCCCTCTCGCGCAGTTTTGCGTCGTCGACTAGTGTGACCCCGCAAACCGATTTCGGTTTGGACGTTGAGCTTGTGGGATTTGGCTCAAGCAGCGGCGGACAACGGCGAAGCTGCATGCGTTGATGTGTGGTTGCGCCCGGGCGGGCCGGGATGATACGGGTTGGCAAAGCGGACGGACCTGAACATGCGCGTAATTACCTTGCTTCTCGCCCTGCTGGCACTGGTTGCCCCAACGGCCCCGGCCGCGGCACAGGGCAGCCCATTCAGCCCGGTGATCATGGTCAACGACCTTGGCATCACCGGTTACGAGCTTGAACAGCGCCGTCGTTTTCTGGAACTGCTGCGCGCGCCGGGCGACCTTGATAAAGAAGCTGAAAACGCCCTGATCGACGAGCGGTTGCAGATGCAGGCGGCCAAGATCGCTGGCATTGCACTGACGGACGAACAGATCAAGCGCGGGATGGAAGAGTTTGCCAGCCGCGCCGATCTGACCGCCGAGCAACTGATTGCAGAACTTGCCGCTGTCGAGATCGAACCGCAGGCTTTGCGCGATTTCGTCGAAGCTGGCGCGACGTGGCGCGAAGTTGTGCGCGCACGCTTTGCCGGGCGCGTTTCGATTTCGGAAGCCGAGATCGACCACGCGCTGTCGCCCCTGTCCGATCGTGGCCGCGGCACGCGCGTTCTGTTTTCCGAAATCGTGCTGCCCGCCCCGCCCGGGCAAGAGGCACAAGCCAAGGCGATTGCCGACCAGCTTGCAGAGTTGCACGGCGAAGCGGCGTTTGCCGATGCAGCCAGCCAGGTTTCCGCCTCGGCTTCGCGCGAACAAGGCGGGCGGCTTGACTGGATGGCGCTCGACACCTTGCCCGCGCCGCTGCGCACCGCGCTGGAACCGCTTGCCCCCGGCGAAGCCAGCGCCCCTGTGCCGCTGCAAGGCGCGATTGCTGTCTTCATGCTGCGCGCGATCGACGAGAACGGCGCTGTCGCGACGATGCCGCAAACCATCGACTACGCGCAATTCCTGATCCCCGGCGGGCATAGCCCCGAGGCGCTGGCCGAAGCCGAAAAGGTGCGCGCCCGTGCAAGGAGTTGCGGTGATCTATACGCCGTGGCCAAGGGCCTGCCGGAAACCCGGCTGCTGCGCGAAACCCGCCCGCAAGGCGCCATTCCCGCCGACCTCGCGCGCGAACTGGCGCGGCTTGATGCGGGCGAGGCATCGACCGCCTTGGAACGCGATGGCAACCTGATTTTCCTGATGCTGTGCAACCGTGCGCGTGTTCTACCCGCAGGCACCGCAGCGCCTAGCCGCGCCGAGGTTGCAAACGCTCTGATCAACGAACGGCTTGCGGCCTATGCCGAAGGCTATCTTGCCGATCTGCGCGCCCGGGCGATCATCCGCAGGCCATGACATCCGCGCCGGTGATCGTCAGCTGTGGCGAACCCGCAGGTGTGGGCCCCGAGGTCGCGGCCAAGGCGTGGCGCGCCATGGGTGCAAAGCTTCCGTTTGTCTGGCTGGGTGATCCCGCGCATCTTCCGCCCGGCACAGCGTGGCAGGCAGTGTCGCATCTTGCCGAAGCCGCAGGCGTGGCCACCCACGCCCTGCCGGTGCTGCCCCACCCCTTCCCTGCCCCCGCCGTCCCCGGTCAGCCCGCCGCGGCAAACGCGGCCGAGGTGATTGCCGTGATCGCCCGCGCGGTGGCGTTGGTGCGCGCGGGCGATGCGTCCGCGCTTTGCACCGCCCCCATTCACAAGGGCGCGCTGCATGAGGGGGCTGGGTTCGCCTTTCCCGGCCACACGGAATACCTTGCGCACCTTGCAGGCGACGTGCCGGTTGCGATGATGCTCGCCTCCGAGGCGGTATCGCCGCCGCTCCGCGTGGTGCCCGCAACCATCCACATCGCTTTGTCGGCCGTGCCCCGCGCTTTTACGCCCGAGCTGTTGCGCGAAACCATCCGGTTGACCGCCGCAGCCCTTCGCGACGATTTCGGGTTCGCGGCCCCCCGCATCGCGGTGGCGGGGCTAAACCCCCATGCGGGCGAAGGCGGCGCGATGGGAAGCGAGGAAGGCGACTGGATCGCGCCATTGCTTGCCACATTACGCACTGAGGGGCAGTTGGTCAGCGGCCCGCACCCTGCGGACACGCTTTTTCACCCCGCCGCACGCGCGCGCTACGACGCTGCAATCTGCGCCTATCACGATCAGGCGCTGATCCCGATCAAGACGCTCGATTTCGCGGGTGGTGTGAACCTGACACTCGGGCTGCCGTTCGTGCGCACCTCACCCGACCATGGCACCGCCTTTGACATCGCAGGCCAAGACCGTGCCGACCCCGCCAGCATGATCGCCGCGCTAGAAATGGCGGCCCGTCTTGGCGCGCGGCGCGCAAAAGGGGCTAGCCTTTGACGCGGACCCATATCCAAGCCGCCGCCGCAGGCCAGCGCGTGGTCGGCCCAATGCCGCATCTTGGCCAAAGGTGGGTGCGATGAGCGCGATCGACACGTTGCCGCCGCTGCGCGAGGTGATCGAGCGGCATGGACTGGCCGCGAAGAAATCGCTTGGGCAGAACTTCATACTCGATCTGAACCTCACCGCGCGGATCGCGCGGCTGGCAGGTGACCTTGCAGCCTGCGATGTGCTGGAGGTCGGCCCCGGCCCCGGCGGGCTGACGCGCGCCTTGCTCGCCTCGGGCGCGCGCCATGTGCTGGCGGTGGAAAAAGACCCCCGCTGCCTGCCCGCGCTGGCCGAAATTGCGGCGGCTTATCCCGGCAAGCTCGAGGTGCGCGAGGGCGATGCGCTGGCCGCCGATGCGCTGGACGGGCTGACGCCACCGATCCGGGTGGTGGCGAACCTGCCCTACAATGTCGGGACCGAGCTTTTGGTTCGCTGGCTGACCCCGCCCACATGGCCGCCGAAATGGCAAAGCCTGACGCTGATGTTCCAGCGCGAAGTGGCCGAGCGGATCGTGGCGCGACCGGGAACCGAAGCCTATGGCCGCCTTGCGCTTTTGGCACAGTGGCGGTGCGATGCGCAGATCGTGCTTACACTGCCGCCCGAGGCATTCACGCCGCCGCCAAAGGTTCATTCCGCCGTGGTGCATCTGGTGGCTTTGCCCGCGCCGCGTTTCCCCGCAGACCCTGCGGTGCTGAACCGCGTGGTTGCCGCAGCCTTCAACCAGCGCCGCAAGATGCTGCGTTCGGCGCTGCGCGGTCTGGCGCCCGACATCGAGGCGCTGCTGGTGGAAGCGGGCATTGCCCCCACCGCGCGTGCTGAAGAAATCGGGCTGGAAAAGTTTTGTGCATTGGCGCGGCTATTGGCGCGCTAGGGTGCTGCCACGGGCGACCAAGCGCCCGTGATAGCCGAATTATTGCGAAGATTCGCCCGTATCGGGGGTAACCGGCACGGTGTTTGCCGCGGCAGGTTCGGGCTTGACGCGCGGCTTGCGCGGCCCCCGGCTGCGCGCCGGTTGCGCCGGCACCGGTTGCTCGCCCCCCTCGGGCGCGCTGCTTTCGCTAACGGTCTGCTCCACTGGTTCGTGGGAAGGATTGCGTTCGACACGCTCGCTCCGTTCACCGCGATTGGGGCGCTCGGTCCGTTCGCCACGGTCGGTCCGTTCGCCACGGTCGCCCCGTTCGCCACGGTCGCTCCGTTCAGTCCGCTCGCCACGTTCGCCGCGCTCGGGTCTGTCCGAGGAACGCTCGTTGCGTGCGGGGCGCTCATTGCGATCCGGGCGCGGCCCGCGCGCCTCTGGGGTTTCTACCAGGCCCGAGCCATCTTCCACCGGGTCGTAAACCGCGGGCAGTTCGGGCTGTTCGCTCGATTCAGGCACTGTCTCGGCCCGATCGCGCTGCTGCCCATAGCTTGGCGCATTGCCATTGCCGTTAGTGTTGCCATTGCCGCCGTAGCTGCCTTGGCCCTGCTGGCCCTGCCGCTGCTCTTGCTCGCGCATCATTTCGCGCTGCGCTTCGCCCAGCAGACGTGTGTAATGTTCGGCGTGCTGCAGAAAGCTCTGCTCTGCGACGCGATCGTTCGACAACTGCGCATCGCGCGCAAGCATCAGATACTTGTCGATAATCTGTTGCGGAGTACCGCGCACCTTGCCCTCGGGGCCGGAGCTATCGAATACTCGGTTAATAACATTGCCGACTGTGCGCTGGCGGTTCGACTTGGAACGCGAACGGGATTTTGATGATCTCATGAGCCTACGTGTTTTGATGCCCTGAAGGCCGGAGCCTTTGCCGGTTCTGCATTGGCGCATTGCGGCGCCGACTGCGGTGAACCTGACGTGGAAAGCTGACCTTGCCCGGGCAAGCCCTGCTTTGCCCGACAGTTTTGACTAATCACGCATGCGCCGGACTGACAAGCGCAAATTGCCGAAAAACCAGAGTGAAAGCGCCATTCCGCTGCTTTTGGTGCGCAAAAACACAAGATTCAGCTATTTCGCCACACCGACACGACCCTGTCGCGCCCATCAAGATCGGTCAGCACGGTAGCGTCGGGCAAGCCGTTGGCGGCAAGCAGCCCGATCACCGCCAGAGCCTGCGTCGGGCCAATTTCAAGCAGCAGCCTGCCGGAAGGGGCAAGCCGGTCGCGCGCGCCCGCGGCAATTGCCCGATACGCGGCAAGCCCGTCACCACCGGGGGTAAGGGCCAAGGCTGGTTCCCAATCGCGGACCTCGGGGGCAAGGCCCGGCATTTCCGCCGCCGCGATATAGGGCGGGTTTGAGACGATAAGGTCGAATTGCCCCTGGACCCCATCGAACCAGTCGCCAAGGCGCAGTTCGGCGCGCGCTTCAAGGCCAAGTGCCGCTGCGTTTTCGCGCGCCACCGCCAGCGCCTCGGGCGATGCGTCGATGCCAAGGCCGCGCGCCGCGGGGCGTTCGGCCAGAAGCGATAGCAGGATGCAGCCAGTGCCGGTGCCAAGGTCGAGCACGCGCGCGAATGGCCGGGTCAGCGCCTCGGCCACCAGTGTTTCGGTTTCGGGGCGCGGGTCCAGCGTTGCACGCGTTACGCGAAAATCGCGCCCCCAGAACTGACGGAACCCAAGTATCTGCGCGACCGGCTGGCGGCGCAGGCGTTGGGCCAGTGCCGCGTCAAAGGCCGCAAGCTCGGCGGAGGAAAGTGCGCGCGGCGATTCGAGCGTCAGGCGGTCGGGGGCAAGGCGCATCGCGTGGGCCAGCAGGCGGCGGGCGTCGGCGGCGGGCGTCTCGATCCCTGCCGCAGCAAGGCGCTGCACCGCAAGGCGCAGCGCCTCGGTGCCGGTAAGGGGGTCGGGATCGCTCATCCCGGGCACCGATGCTCGGCGGGGGCGGCGATCATGTTTCCAGCGCGGCTAGTTTGCTGGCCTGATCGTGGGCCACCAGCGCGTCAATCACTTCGCGCAAATCGCCCGCCATGATCTGCCCCAACGAATAGAGCGTGAGGTTGATGCGGTGGTCGGTCATGCGGCCTTGCGGAAAGTTGTAGGTGCGAATCCGTTCCGAGCGATCGCCGCTGCCCACCTGCGCCTTGCGGTCGGCGGCGCGGTTGGCATCGGCGCGGGCGCGCTCTAGGTCAAAAAGCCGGGCGCGCATCACGGCCATCGCATTTGCGCGGTTCTGATGCTGGCTTTTTTCGGAAGAGGTCACGACGATGCCGGTGGGCAGGTGCGTGATGCGCACCGCCGAATCGGTGGTGTTGACGTGCTGGCCGCCCGCACCACTGGCGCGCATGGTGTCGATGCGCAGATCGGCGGCGGGGATGTCGATATCGACCTCTTCGGCCTCGGGCAAAACTGCAACGGTGGCAGCCGATGTATGGATGCGCCCGCTCGCCTCGGTTTCAGGCACGCGCTGCACACGGTGCACGCCGCTTTCGTATTTCAGCCGCGCGAATACGCCTTCGCCCTCGATCCGCGCCACCGCCTCCTTGATGCCGCCAAGGTCGGAAGCGGCATATTCGAGCGTTTGAAAGCGCCAGCCCTGCGCCTCGGCGTAGCGCTGATACATGCGCCAGAGATCGGCGGCGAAAAGCGCGGCCTCATCGCCGCCGGTTCCGGGACGGATTTCGAGAATAGCGGGGCGGGCATCGGCGGCGTCGCGCGGCAGAAGCGCAAGGCGCAGACGCTGTTCACGCGCAGGCAGGTCCGCCCTCAGGTGCCGCAACTCTTCTTCGGCGAGGGCGCGGAACTCTGGCTCTGCAAGCATTGACTCGGCCGCTTCTATTTCGGCGCGCGTCTGCCGCCAGGCGAGGATTTCTGCGACGACGGGTTTCAGCTCGGTATATTCGCGGCTGAGCCGTGCGATTTCGGCGGGTGGCGCACCCGCTGCCAGCCGCGCCTCGAGAAACTCGAAGTGACGGGCGATCTGGTCGAGTTTTTCCTGTGGAAGCATGCGCCGGGTGTCGCCCGAAGTGGAGCGCGGGTCAAGGGGGAGCGCAGGCGGGGGTTTTGCACCCCCGCACCCCCGCAGGATATTTTGACTGAAGCATTTGGACGGGCGCTGGACACCGCCGGGGCGGGTGCTAGGGTCGGCGGCGCCGCTGAAAAGGAGCCTTGCGATGAGCCTTGAGTCCGTCTTGCATCGGATCGACGATACCTTGCCAGAGGCGGTTGACCGCTTGCTGGCGCTTCTGCGCATTCCCTCGATTTCGACTGATCCGGCGTTCAAGCCGGCTTGTGCCGAAGCCGCCGACTGGCTGGTGGCGGAGCTGCAAAGCCTTGGCTTCGAGGCTGCGGCGCGGCCGACACCGGGGCACCCGATGGTGGTGGCGCGGGCGCGTGGGCCGGGGCGGCACATTTTGTTTTACGGCCATTACGATGTGCAGCCGGTTGACCCGATCTCGCTTTGGGCGCGGGATCCGTTCGACCCGGAGGTGCAGGATACCCCCGCAGGCAAGGTGATCCGCGGGCGCGGGGCGAGCGATGACAAGGGTCAGTTGATGACCTTTATCGAGGCCTGCCGCGCGTGGAAGGCCGAGCATGGGACGCTGCCGGGCAACCTGACGATCTTTCTGGAAGGCGAGGAAGAAAGCGGCTCGCCCTCGCTGGTGCCGTTCATGCAGGAAAATGCAGAGGAGTTGCGCGCGGAACTGGCGCTGATTTGCGATACGGGCCTGTTTGCCGATCGTCAGCCCGCGATCACCACGATGCTGCGCGGTATTCTGGGCGAGGAGGTGACGATCACCGGGCCGAACAAGGACCTGCATTCCGGTGCCTATGGCGGCGCGGCCGCGAACCCTGCGCGCATTCTGGCGCGCATCATTGCGGGCTTGCACGACGAGAGCGGGCGCATCACCCTGCCCGGTTTTTACGACGATGTGGACGAGTTGCCAGACGCGGTGCGCGCACAGTGGCAGGCGCTGGCGTTCGATCATGCGGCTTTCTTGGGTGAAGTGGGCCTGAGCGTGCCTGCCGGCGAAGTCGGGCGCACGCCGCTGGAAATGCTTTGGTCGCGGCCCACCTGCGAGGTGAACGGGATCTGGTCTGGCTATACGGGCGACGGGTTCAAGACGGTGCTGCCGTCAAAGGCGCATGCCAAGATCAGTTTCAGGCTGGTCAGCCGACAGGACCCGCTGAAGATTCGCGAGACATTCCGCGACTATGTGCGCAGCCAGTTGCCCCCCGACTGCTCGGCCGAGTTCGAGGGACATGGCGCATCACCCGCAAGTGCGATGCCGATTACCGACCCCGCGTTCGAGGCGGCGCGCACGGCGCTTTCGCAGGAATGGCAGATGCCCGCGGCCTTTATCGGTTGCGGCGGCTCAATTCCTATCGCGGGCTATTTCAAAAGCGTGCTGGGGATGGACTCGATGCTGATCGGCTTTGGCAAGGACAGCGACCAGATTCATTCGCCGAACGAAAAATACGATCTGGAGTGTTTCCACAAGGGCATC
>NZ_JBFHIA010000052.1:0-15352 GCF_041596715.1 Phaeovulum sp. | reverse complement strand
TCGATCTTCATCCTGCCGCCGTCGATTGCCGCATTGGAGGGCCGTCTACGCGCCCGTGGGCAAGACAGTGCCGAGGTGATCGCCGGGCGCATGGCGCGCGCGCAGGACGAAATCAGCCACTGGGCCGAATACGACTACGTTCTGATCAACCGGGACATCGACCAAGCCAGCGCCGACCTTGACACAATCTTGGCCGCCGAAAGGATGCGCCGCGAACGCCAGACCGGGCTTGCCGATTTTGTGCGCGCCCTGAACGCAGAGAAAGCCGCGAAATGATCTACGCTCTCGACGGTATCGCCCCAACGCTTGCGCCCGATGCATGGGTCGCGCCCGACGCCAACCTGATCGGCAAGGTGGTGCTGGAACCCGGTGCCTCGGTCTGGTTCGGTGCCACGCTTCGCGGCGATAACGAGGAAATCCGCGTCGGTGCAGGCTCGAACGTGCAAGACGCTTGCGTGCTGCACACCGACATGGGTTTTCCGTTGACCATCGGGGCCAATTGCACGGTCGGCCACAAGGCAATCCTGCATGGCTGCACGGTGGGCGAAGGTTCGCTGGTGGGCATGGGCGCGACGGTGCTGAACGGCGCGGTGATCGGGCGGGGATGCCTGATTGGCGCGGGGGCGCTGATCGCCGAGGGCAAGGTTATACCCGATTTCTCGCTGGTGATTGGTGCGCCGGGCCGGGTAGTGCGCCTGCTTGACGAGGCACAGGTGGCGCGACTGTTGCGTTCGGCCGAACATTACCGCGCCAATGCCCGCCGCTACGCCGCAGGGCTTGCCGCGATCTAGTCGGCGTCGAGCACGATCAGTTCAAAACTGAGCTCCGGATAGGCCGAGGCGATTTCGTGTTCCACAAGGCGCGGATTCGGGATTTTCCGCGTAACGGCGCGCAAGGTGCCGCGATACCCCAAGGTGACAAGCCGCAATGCCAGATCGAGCACGTCAAAACTGCTGGTCATCAACGGTGCCAAGACCACATCGGGGCCAAGGCGGGCAAGAAGCTCGCCGTCAACCATTGCGAACGTTGCAAAGCTCACTTCGTTGCCGTCAGGCCCGCGAAGGGCGGCAGGAAGCGGTTGGCGCGATTTAATCACGAGAGACTTGCGAAGGGCGGGTTCCGTCGGAAGTGCCGAGGCGAACACGCACAGCGGCGTTGCCGATTGCGAACCTGTCATTGCTTACCGCCTTCGTCGAAAAAATGCCAATTGTTACACCGTGCGTTGCATATTGCGCTTAAAATACTAGCGGCTCGTAAAGCCCGCCTCAAGGGGAATAACGACCTCAAGAGAGATCAAAATTAAACCATGCAAAGGAGTTAGCGGCAAGGACAAGCGCCTGATCGCGCCGCTCGACCCCCTCGGAAAGCGCGCTCATTTTGCCGCGCGGTGCCTGTAAAAGCGGCACATCACTCGCCGATAGGTTGAAAACGCTCGATATTTCAGTGTCACCGTAGCTGCGCACCATGCCCAAAAGCGGAGCAGGCAGATCAAGAAAGCGCACAGTGCCAATTCGCAGCGGCAACGATGCGCGCCTTAGCGTGAGCATCGCGCGGGCATGGTGCCAAACCGAATCGGGCGTGGCCGCTTGCGCGGCAAGGTTTAGCGCAGCTTGTGGCGGCTTGATCGGCAACCAAGGGCGCGCGGTGCTGAAGCCCGCGCCTGCGCCCGCGTTCCAGACCATAGGCGCGCGGCATCCATCGCGGCCCTTGATCTCGGGCCAGAAGCGCAGTCCAACGGGGTCGGTCAACTCGTCGTAATCAAGCTCGGTTTCGGGCAGGCCGAATTCTTCACCCTGATAGAGCCCGATCGTGCCGGGCAACGAGGCAAGCAGCGCCAGCGCCTGCCGCGCCAGCGCTGCGGGGCTTGCACCATAAGCCGCCCAACGGCTGACCGGGCGCATCACATCGTGGTTGGAAAACGACCAATAGGGCCAGCCATCGGGTGCGGCCGCAAAAAAACCCTCGATCACCGCGCGAAAATGCGCGGGCGTATAGGAATCGCCCAAAAGATCAAAGCTGTAGGCCATGTGCAGCCGCCCTGGCCTTGTATATTCGGCCATGATCGGCAGCGCGCGCCCTTCGACTTCACCCACCTCACCCAAGAGGCACGTGCCCGGAAAGCTGTCGCACACCGCGCGCAACCGCCGCAGCAACGCCAGATTTTCGGGCCGGCTTTTGTCAAAGCGGTGGTCCTGCATATCGTAGGTGTTGCTGGGCGGCAGACCATCGGGCGCAAGAGGGGCGGGGGGGTTATCGCGCAGGGCCGGATCGTGCAGGTAATAGTTCACGGTATCCAGCCGGAACCCATCAACCCCGCGCGCCAGCCAAAAGCGCAGCACGTCCTCCACGGCGGCTTGCACCTCGGGGTTATGCAAGTTCAGGTCGGGCTGGCGGGCGAGAAAATTGTGCAGGTAATACTGCCGCCGTCCTGCATCCCATTCCCAAGCAGAGCCGCCAAATACCGAAATCCAGTTGTTTGGCGGGCTGCCATCGGGCTTTGCATCTGCCCAGACATACCAATCCGCCTTGTCGCCGCGCACGCGGCTATCGGCAAACCATGGATGTGCGTCAGAGGAATGGCTCAGCACCTGATCAAGGATAACCTTCAAGCCCAGTGCATGGGCGCGCGCCACCAGCGCATCAAAATCGGCCAGCGTGCCGAACAACGGGTCGATGTCGCAATAATCGCTTACGTCATAGCCCATGTCGGCCATCGGCGAGCGAAACACCGGCGAAAGCCAGATCGCATCGGCACCCAGCTGCGCCACATGCTCTAGCCGCGCGGTAATGCCCGCAAGGTCGCCTACGCCGTCGCCGTTGCTATCTTGAAAGCTGCGCGGATAGATCTGATAGACCACCGCTCCGCGCCACCACTCTGCCATTCTGCACCCATATGCCCGTTGCTTTGGCAAATCTAGCGACGCGCGCGCCCTGCGAAAGCGAAATCGGCAGGTGCGCTTGACGGGGAGGGGGTAGGGCTGCACAAAGGTTTCAAACCGCTTTGGAAGGCCACACCTTGCCCAATGAAACCACCGCCGCCAGCGTTGCTGCCCTACGCGCCGACGTGTTGCGCCACATAACCTATACGATGGGCAAGGATGCACCGCATGCCTCGCATTACGACTGGCGGCTGGCGCTGTCCTTCGCGCTGCGCGACCGGATCGTAGAGCCGTGGTTTGCCGCCACGCGCCGCACATGGGAAACAGGTGCCAAGCGGGTTTACTATCTGTCGATGGAGTTTCTGGTCGGCCGTCTGCTGGAAGACGCCGCCATCAATCTTGGTCTGCGCGATGTGGCACGCGAGGCGCTGGCGGGGCTTGGCGTCGATTTCGCAACGCTGGTGGGCGAAGAGCCTGACGCAGCGCTTGGCAACGGCGGGTTGGGGCGGCTTGCGGCCTGCTATATGGACAGCATGGCCACGCTCGGCTGCCCCGGCTACGGCTATGGCATCCGCTACGAGCACGGGCTGTTTCGCCAAAGCATCGTGAATGGAGAGCAGCGCGAGCAGGCAGAGGACTGGCTGACCCAACGCCATCCTTGGGAGTTTGAGCGCCCGGAGTCTGCCTATGTCATCGGCTTTCGCGGCGAGGTTACCCATGCACAGGGCCGCGCCGTCTGGACCCCGGCAGAAACCGTGCACGCCGAGGCGCATGATACGCCCGTGATCGGCTGGGGCAGCCGCTGGGCCAATACGCTTCGGCTTTGGAGCGCCAAGCCTACCGCGCTGTTCGATCTTGCCCGCTTCAACCACGGTGAATATGCCGCCGCCGCCGAACCCGAGGCGCTGGCGCGCACGCTTAGCCGCGTGCTTTACCCCGACGACACCACATTCGCGGGGAAAGAGCTGCGCCTGAAACAGGAATATTTTCTTGTTTCCGCGGCCTTGCAGGACATTCTTCGCCGTCACCTTGCGGGCGGCCATGCACTGTCTGATCTGCCCGCCTTGGCCGCGATCCAGATGAACGACACCCACCCCGCGCTTGCCGGGCCAGAGCTTGTGCGGCTTTTGGTCGATGTGCACGGGATGGGTTTTAAGGAAGCGATAAGCATTGCCGTGGCCTGCCTTGGCTATACCAACCACACGCTTTTGCCCGAGGCGCTGGAACGTTGGGCCACCTATCTTTTGGGCTCGGTGCTGCCGCGCCACATGCAGATCATCGAAGAGATCGACGCATGGCACGCGCGCCAGCACCCCACGCGGCCGCATTGGGTAGGTATCGTGAAACACCACGAAGTGCGGATGGGCGATCTGGCCTTCATCACCTCGCACCGGGTCAACGGCGTTTCCGCGCTGCACAGCAAGCTGGTGAAAAAGACCCTGTTCCCCGAACTCGACGCGCTGCACCCCGGCCGGGTTGTCAATGTTACCAACGGTGTAACCCCGCGGCGCTGGCTGCGCTTGGCCAACCCCACGCTTGCCACTCTCGTCACCGGCTCGATCGGGCCGGGCTGGGAAGCCGATCTGGAGCGGTTGCAGGGGTTGGAACCGCTGGTCGAAGATGCGGGTTTTCGCGCCGAGTTCGCCGCCGCCAAGCGCAGCAACAAGATCGCGCTCACCGATTGGCTGCGCCAGACCCAAGGCATTGAGGCGAACCCCGACGCGATCTTCGATGTGCAGGTCAAGCGCGTGCACGAATACAAGCGCCAGTTGCTGAACATCCTGCAAACCATCGCGCATTGGCAACGCTTGCGCGAAAACCCCGGCAGCGCCCTGCCGCGGCTGCGCGTCTTTGGCGGCAAGGCCGCGCCGGGCTATCAGGCGGCAAAAGAAATCATACGTCTGATCAACGATGTAGCGGTTGTTGTGAATGCGGACCCGAAAACCCGTGACGCGCTCCAGATCGTTTATCCCGAAAATTACAACGTCAGTATGGCAGAGCGGCTTGTGCCTGCCGCTGACCTTTCCGAGCAAATATCGACCGCGGGCAAAGAAGCATCGGGCACCGGCAACATGAAGTTTGCGCTGAACGGCGCGCTGACGATCGGCACGCTAGACGGTGCCAATGTCGAAATCCGCGAGCATGTGGGGGCGGAAAACTTCTTTCTGTTCGGCCTGACCGCCGCCGAGGTCACCGAACGCCGCCGCGACCCAGAACACGCGCGCAAGGCGATCTTGGCCAACCAGCCCTTGCAGGACGTACTGCAAATGATCGCAGAGGGCCGCTTTAGCCCTGACGATCCGAGCCGCTACCACGGCCTAGTGCATAACATCTGGAACTCCGATTATTTCCTCGTGGCATCGGACTTTGCCGCCTATGATGCGGCGCAGGCGCAGGTTGACGTGGCCTTTGGCGACCCGGACCGCTGGTGGCGAATGGCGGCGTTAAACACTGCGCGCATGGGCTATTTTTCTTCGGACCGGGCGATCCGCGAATATATGACAGAGATCTGGGGCACGAAATCGGCATTGTAGGGGGTGGCATGGCACGACCCGACGCCAAAGAGGCGCGCGCACTTGCCGAGGGGCGGCATGATGACCCCTTTGCGCTGCTCGGGCCGCATGGCGGACAGATCGTGGCGCTGGTACCTGACGCAACGCGACTTTGGGCCGTGGGGGCCGAAACGGTCGAGTTGCGCGCGATCTTGCCCGGCGTTTTTGCCGCCAACTGGCCCGAAGGCACGCCCTATCGGCTGCGCGCCGAAGGGGCGGCCGGGCAGTGGGAGTTTGAGGACCCATACCGTTTTGCCCCGGTTTTGGGCGAAATCGACGAATATCTGATTGGCGAAGGCCGCCATCGCCAGCTTTGGCAGGTGCTGGGTGCGCATCTGATCACGCATCAGGGCGTGGCGGGGGTGCATTTTGCGGTCTGGGCACCGAATGCAAAGCGCGTCTCTGTCGTGGGTGGCTTTAACAACTGGGACGGACGGCGGCACCAGATGCGCCGTCGCGGGGCCACAGGTGTGTGGGAGATTTTTGCGCCGGGACTGGCCGAGGGCGAGGCGTATAAATACGAAATTGTCGGGGCCACAGGTCAGCTTCAACCGCTGAAGGCCGACCCGCTTGGCTTTGGCGCGGAACATCCGCCGCAGACCGCCTCGGTAGTGCGCGCCTTGGGCAAGCACGGTTGGGGCGATGCGGCGTATCTGGGTAACCGCGCCGGGGCCAATGCGATTGGCGCGCCGATCTCGATTTACGAGGTGCATCTGGGCAGTTGGCGGCGCGTCGCCGCCGAGGGGAACCGCCCCCTAAGCTACTTTGAAGCCGCATCGCAACTTGTTGACTATGTTTCTGATCTTGGCTTTACGCATATCGAACTGCTGCCCATTACCGAGCATCCGTTCGATGGCAGTTGGGGTTATCAGCCGGTTGGCCTTTATGCCCCTACCATCCGTCACGGTCGCCCCGAAGAGTTCGCGGCGCTGGTCGATGCCGCACACCAGAAGGGGCTTGGCGTCATTCTGGACTGGGTGCCGGGGCACTTTCCAACCGACGCGCATGGATTGGCGCAGTTTGATGGCACCCCGCTTTACGAACACGCCGACCCGCGCGAGGGCTTTCACCGCGACTGGAACACCCTGATCTTCAACTACGGGCGCCGTGAAGTAGCCAACTATCTGCTCGCCAACGCCTTGTTCTGGCTAGAGGAATACCATCTCGACGGGCTGCGCGTCGATGCCGTGGCCTCGATGCTTTACCGCGACTATTCGCGCCCTGCGGGCGAGTGGATACCCAACATCAAAGGCGGGCGCGAAAACCTTGAAGCTATTGCCTTTTTACAAAGCATGAACGCCGAGGCCTATGGCGGGGCACCAGGGATCATGACTGTAGCCGAAGAAAGCACCTCTTACCCCGGCGTGTCGCGCCCGGTGCATGAGGGTGGACTTGGCTTTGGCTACAAGTGGAACATGGGCTGGATGAATGATTGGCTCCGCTATTTCGCCCGTGACCCGATTCACCGCCGCCACCACCACAACGAAATAACTTTTGCAAGTTCCTATGCTTGGAGTGAAAACTTCATCCTCCCTGTTAGCCATGACGAGGTGGTGCACGGCAAGGGCAGCCTGCTCGGCAAGATGCCGGGGCTGGAGGGCGAGCGCTTTGCCAACCTGCGCGCCTTTCTGGCGCTGATGTGGGGGCATCCGGGCAAGAAGCTTTTGTTTATGGGGCAAGAGTTTGCGCAAGGCAGTGAATGGGCGCAGGCGGGGCAGCTTGACTGGCCGCTGCTGGCCGACCCCCGCCACAGGGGCGTGCAAACGCTCGTGCGCGATTTGAACCGGCTTTACCGTGAAACGCCTGCGCTGCACTGGGGCGACTGCCGCCCCGAAGGATTTGAATGGGTCGAGGCGGATGACGCGGCCAATTCGGTCTATGCGTTCGAGCGGCGCGCGCCGGGGGCGGCGCCGGTGCTGGTGGTGGCCAACCTTACGCCCATAGAGCGCAGAGGGTATCGGCTGGGGCTTTCGCAGGGTGGCAATTGGCACGAGGTCATGAATAGCGACAGTGCGCATTATGGTGGTGCTAATCGTGGCAACATGGGCGCGGTGAAGGCCGAGACAAAGCCTTGGCGCGGCCGCGCTGCAAGTGGTGCCTTTTATCTGCCGCCCTTGTCGGTGGTGATGTTCAGCCCCGGGTGATGCCGGGAAGGGGGGATCGATGAAACCGAAACCGAACACCCGGCTTTCCAGCCAAGCGATGGCCTTTGTTTTGGCGGGCGGGCGCGGAAGCCGGCTTAAGGAACTGACAGACAAGCGCGCTAAACCTGCCGTCTATTTTGGCGGCAAAGCCCGGATCATCGACTTTGCTCTTTCAAACGCGCTTAACTCCGGCGTTCGCAAAATGGCGATCGCCACACAATACAAGGCGCATAGCCTCATTCGCCACATGCAACGCGGCTGGTCGTTCTTTCGCGCCGAGCGGAACGAATATCTCGACATCCTGCCCGCCAGCCAGCGGGTCAGCGAAAGCCAGTGGTACCTGGGCATCGCCGATGCTGTGACGCAAAACATCGATATCGTCGATAGTTACGCCGTAAAATACGTGATCGTGCTGGCGGGCGATCATGTTTACAAAATGGACTACGAGGTGATGTTGCAACAGCATGTCGCCACCGGTGCCGATGTGACGATCGGCTGCCTGACGGTGCCGCGCACCGAGGCCAGCGCCTTTGGCGTGATGGCGGTGGATGCGATGGGGCGGATCACCGATTTCCTAGAAAAGCCGAAAGACCCACCGGGATTGCCGGACGACGGTACCAATTCGCTCGCCTCGATGGGGATCTACGTGTTCGATTGGGTGTTTTTGCGCGATCTATTGCTGCGCGATGCGGCCGACAGCAACTCTAGCCACGATTTCGGCAATGACCTGATCCCCGCGGTCGTCAAGAACGGCAAGGCGATGGCGCATAGGTTTACTGAAAGCTGTGTCACAAGCGGGTTGGAGACCGAGCCCTATTGGCGCGATGTGGGCACGATTGACGCCTTTTGGCAGGCCAATATCGACCTGACCGAGTTTACCCCCAAGCTTGACCTCTACGATAACGCCTGGCCGATCTGGACCTATGCCGAGATCGTGCCGCCTGCCAAGTTCATCCATGATGAAGACGGGCGGCGCGGCATGGCGGTGTCTTCGCTGGTTTCGGGCGATTGCATCGTTTCGGGGTCAGAGGTGCATAATTCGCTGCTGTTCACCGGGTGTCGCACCCATAGTTTTGCCGAACTCGACCATGTGGTGGCGCTGCCCTATGCCGATGTCGGGCGCGGTGCGCGACTGCACCGCTGCGTGCTTGACCGGGGCGTGCGGATACCGCCGGGGCTGGTGGTGGGCGAAGACCCCGAGGAAGATGCGCGCTGGTTCCGCCGTAGCGAGGGCGGTATCGTGCTGATTACCGAAGACATGCTGGCAGCGCGGGCGGCCGCACTGGGGTAGGGGGGCCGTCTGCCCCCCTCGCGGGCCTTGCGGCCCGCTCACCCCCCGAGGATATTTGGACTAAAGCAGAAGCGGATTGAGGCGAATGATGGGCGGGCGGGTGCTTTCAGTGGCATCGGAGGCGGTGCCTCTGATCAAGACCGGCGGGTTGGCCGATGTGGTCGGGGCATTGCCCGCAGCACTCGGGCCCTTGGGTTGGCAGATGCGCTTGTTGCTGCCGGCATATCCCGGGGTCTTGGCCAAACTTGTGGCGGCGCGCGAGGTCTGGGCGGCGGCAGAGCTGTTTGGCGGGCCGGGGCGCGTGATGCTGGGAAAAGCCGCGGGGGTAGAGGTGCTTGCGCTGGATGCGCCGCATCTGTTTGCGCGCGAGGGTGGCCCCTATAGCGATGCCGCGGGCGATTTTGGTGACAACCCGGAGCGGTTCGCCGCACTTTGCTGGGTGGCGTCGGAGCTTGCGCGCAGCGGCGTTGCCGGGGGGTGGCGCCCCGATATCGTGCATGCGCATGACTGGCAGGGCGGGCTTGCGCCTGCCTATCTGCGCTATCGCGGGATCGAAGTGCCTTCGGTCATCACCGTACACAACATCGCCTTTCAGGGCGTGACGGGGCCGGAACGGCTGGCATCGCTGCGGCTTCCGCCCGAGGCTTATGGCCCGGAAGGGGTGGAATATTGGGGCAACATTTCCGCCTTGAAGGCCGGGCTGATGACCGCGGATGCGATCACCACGGTCAGCCCGCGCTATGCGGATGAGCTGATGCGGCCAGAGTTCGGGCTGGGTCTGGAGGGGGTCATCGCGGCGCGCGCGGGCGTGGTGCATGGCATCCTGAACGGCATAGACACGACACTTTGGAACCCCGAGACGGACACGGCGATCGTGCCCTATTCGGCACGCGCATTGGCGGGCAAGGCGCAGAACCGCGCGCTTTTGCAGGCCGAGTTCGGGCTGGCACCGGTTGCGGGGCCGCTCGCGATTGTTGTCAGCCGCCTGACGGATCAGAAGGGTATCGACCTTTTGCCAGAGGCGCTGCCGGAGTTTCTGGAAAGTGGCGGCGGGCTTTGCGTGCTTGGCACGGGCGATGCTTGGGCCGAAGACGCGATGCGCGCCCTTGCGGCGCGGTTTCCGGGCCGGGTGGGCGTGAAGCTAGGCTATGACGAAGGGCTGAGCCATCGCATGTTCGCAGGGGGTGACGCGGTGCTTGTGCCCTCGCGGTTCGAGCCCTGCGGGCTGACGCAGATGATGGGGCTGCGCTATGGCACGGTGCCGGTGGTCTCGGCAGTGGGTGGGTTGGCTGACACGGTGATCGGCACCAGCCCGGCCAGCCTTGGCGCGCGGGCGGCGACGGGTGTGGTGTTTCACCCGGTCGATGCGCTGGCGCTTAGGCAGGCGCTGCGCAGGCTGGTTGCATTGCATGCAGACCGCGCGGCTTGGGCCGCGCTGCAAAGGCGCGCGATGAAGGCCGATCTGGGATGGGATGCATCGGCGGCGCGCTACGCGGCGCTTTACGAGGGCTTGCGGCGTGGCTGAATGGAAGATCCAGCCGGGGCAGACGCAGTTTTTAGGCGCAACGGTTTCGGCGGGCGGTGTGAACTTTGCGCTATTCTCCGCCCATGCCGAGCAGGTGGATCTGTGCCTGTTCGACGCCGGGGGCGAGCAGCGGCTGAGTCTGCCCACGCGCGAGGGCGACATCTGGGCCGGGTTCGTGCCGGGTTTGACCGCTGGGGCGGAATACGGTTTTCGCCTGCAGGGGCCTTGGGCGCCCGAGCGCGGCCACCGTTTTGATGCGGCCAAGCTGCTGCTCGACCCTTACGCGCGCCAGATCAGCGCGCCTTGGCGCTGGCAAGCCGGTCTGATGGGGCAGGGGGTCGATACAGCAGCACTCGTGCCAAAGTCGGTTGTGCAAGCCCTGCCCACACCGGCGCAAAAAGCAAAGCCGCGGCCTTGGGCCGAGACAGTGATCTACGAAGCGCATGTCAAAGGGCTGACCGCCCAGCATCCAGAGGTGCCCGAGGCCGCGCGCGGCCGTTTTGCGGGGCTGGCGGCACCTGCGATGCTTGCCCATTACCGTAGCCTTGCGGTCACGGCGCTGGAACTGCTGCCGCTGCATGCCTTCATCGACGACCGCTTTGTGGTTGAGCGTGGGCTATCCAACTATTGGGGCTATCAAAGCCTCGGCTTTTTCGCGCCCGATCCGCGCTATGGCGACATGGCCGAGTTTGCGGCAATGGCGGCCCGCTTGCACGAAGCGGGGCTTGAGATCATCCTCGATGTCGTCTTCAACCACACGGGCGAGGGCGACGAGGCGGGGCCGACGCTGGCCTTTCGCGGGCTCGACAACGCAAGCTACTATCGGTTGCGCGAGGGCGGCAGTTATATCAACGACACCGGTTGCGGCAATACGCTGAACCTGTCGCATCCGGCGGTGCTGCGCATGGTGATGGACAGCCTGCGCCATTGGGCGGCGCTTGGGGCTGATGGATTCCGCTTTGATCTGGCAACCACCTTGGGGCGCGGGCGTCGGGGCGAGTTTGATGCGGCGGGGCTGTTTCTGGCCACGATCCGGCAAGACCCGGTGCTCTCCAAGCTGAAGCTGATTGCCGAGCCTTGGGATCTTGGCCCCGGCGGTTATAGGCTCGGCGGGTTTGAGCATCCGTTTGCCGAGTGGAATGACCGATTTCGCGATGGCTTGCGGCGGTTCTGGCGTGGGGATGCAGGGATGTTGCCAGAACTGGCGCGCCGCATTGCAGGCAGTGCCGAAGTTTTCGAACCGAGCAGGCGCGGGCCTGCGGCCTCGGTCAACTACCTCGCGTCGCATGACGGCTTCACCCTGCAAGATATTGTTTCCTATGCAACAAGGCATAACGAGGCCAATGGCGAAGGCGGCCGAGACGGGCATGCCGAGAACTTTTCGGATAACATGGGCCACGAGGGGGCAAGCCCCAATCCCGCGCTGGTCGCGCGCCGCGCAGCGCGGGTGCGCGCGATGCTGGCAACGCTTTACCTTGCCCAGGGCACCGTGATGCTGCGCGCGGGCGACGAGATCGGGCAAAGCCAGGGCGGCAACAACAACGCCTATGCCCAAGACAATGCGATCAGCTGGCAGCCCTGGCCCGGCGACGCCGCGCTCTGCGCCTTTGTGGCGCGGCTTGGTGCCTTGCGCGCGGCCAATCCGGTGCTGCGCCAGCCCGATTACCTGCATGGGCGGGCACGCGCAGACGGGCAGCGCGATCTTGTCTGGCGGCTCCCCTCGGGCCGCGAACCCACACATGCCGACTGGCAAGACCCCAAGGCGCGTTGCTTGTGCGTTGAGCTGCGCGGTGCGGCAGAGGCGGGGCAATCGCCACGCCCGGCCTTTGCCGTCTTCAATGCAGGACCTGCCTGCGCCGTTACCCTGCCGCCCGGCGATTGGGTGATGGTACTCGACTCTGCCCACCCTGATGCGCCAGACTCGCCCGTGGGTGCCGGGTTCGAATCTGCTGCGCAATCGGTGCTACTTTTTCTTGCGAGGTGAATATGCGCTACCCGACCCGACCTATCGAAGGTCAACGCCCCGGCACTTCGGGACTGCGCAAAAAAACCCGCGTTTTCATGGCACCTGGCTATCTGGAAAACTTCGTTCAGGCCACTTTCGATGCGATCGGCGGTGTGGCGGGCAAGGTGTTGGTGCTGGGGGGGGACGGGCGCTATTTCAGCCGCGAGGCGGCAGAAACCATCCTCAAGATGGCCGCAGCCAATGGTGCTGCGCGGGTGATCCTAGGGCAGGGGGCTTGGCTTTCCACGCCCGCAGCCTCGCATCTGATCCGCATTAGCGGTGCAGATGGCGGCATCATCCTGTCGGCCAGCCACAACCCAGGCGGGCCGGATGAGGACTTTGGCGTCAAATACAACAGTGCTAATGGCGGCCCGGCACCCGAAGCGGTGACAGAGGCGATCTTTGCCGCAACCCAACGGCTGACCGAGTATCGCAAGGCCGATGTGCCGGATATCGACCTTGATCTGTTGGGTGAACAGCATGTGGCGGGCATGACGGTCGAGATCGTCAACCCCGTCGCGGCCTACGCCGATCTGATGGAAACGCTGTTCGATTTCGGGGCTTTGCGGCGGCTGTTTGCCACCGGTTTTCGTGCCCGGATCGACAGCATGAACGCCATCACCGGCCCTTATGCGGTTGAGATTTTCGAGCGTCGGCTGGGGGCTGCAAAAGGAACGGTGGTGCACGCCAAGCCCTTGCCCGATTTCGGCGGTATGCACCCGGACCCCAACCCGACATGGGCGCACATTCTTATGGCCGAGATGCTGGGGCCCAACGCGCCCGATTTCGGCGCGGCCTCAGATGGCGATGGCGACCGCAACATGGTGCTTGGCCGCGGGATTTATGTCAGCCCCTCCGACAGCCTCGCGGTGCTGGCCGAAAATCTGCAACTTGCCCCGGCTTATGCAAACGGGCCGAAGGGCGTGGCACGCAGCATGCCCACATCGACAGCGGTAGACCGCGTTGCAAAGGCACTGGGAATTGCCTGTTTCGAGACGCCGACGGGTTGGAAGTTTTTTGGCAATCTGCTCGATGCCAGTAAGGTGACGCTCTGCGGCGAGGAAAGCTTTGGCACAGGCTCTGACCATGTGCGCGAAAAAGACGGGCTTTGGGCGGTGCTGATGTGGCTGACGATCCTTGCCAAAACCGGGAAATCGGTTGCCGAGGTAATGGCGGATCACTGGGCGCGGTTCGGGCGCACATATTATTCGCGGCACGATTATGAAGCGCTGCCGATCGCGATGGCCGAAGCCATGATGGCCGATTTGCGGGCAAAGCTTGCCGATTTGCCGGGGCATGCTGCGGCGGGCCTTCGGATTTCGGCGGCGGATGAGTTTTCGTATACCGATCCGGTGGACGGCACGGTTTCAGGCGGGCAGGGGTTGCGGCTGTTTTTCGACGGTGACGCGCGCGCAGTGCTGCGGCTGTCGGGCACCGGAACCGAGGGCGCAACGCTGCGCCTGTACCTTGAGCGTTACGTATCAGGACCGCAGGGCTTGGCTGAAGATACGCAATCCATGCTCGCACCCGTCAGCGCCGCAGTCGAGGCGCTGGTCGGAGTTTGCCGCCTCAGCGGGCGAAAGGGGCCAGATGTCGTGACGTGACACGCAAACTTTGCGTGCAAGCCGGTAGCGAAACCGGCACATGCGCAACGCCGATAAGCGGTATTATGTATTATCTAGATCCATCCAGACCGCTACGGCACAAGAATCGATGATCCCACGGTTTGCCGCGCAGCCAGCGCCTCGTGTGCGGAACCTACTGCATCCAACGGATAACGCTGCGCTATTTCTACCTTGATCGCGCCTGACGCGATCATCTTGAACAGCGCGCCCGACGCTTCTGCCAGCCACCCCGGTTGCCGCGTAAAGTGAAACAGCGTCGGTCGCGTAACGCGCAGGCTGGCGCGCGCCAGATGGCTGATGCGGAAATTGTCTGGCACGCCGGACGACTGGCCGAAACTGACCAAGGTGCCGAACGGCTGCAAAACCTCGGCCGACTTCAGAATTGTGTCGAAGCCGATCGAATCATAAACCGCCGCAACGCCCTGACCGGCAGTCAGGCGCATCGTTTCGGCTGCAAAATCCTCTGCGCGATAGTCGATCACCTCGCGATAACCATGCGCCCGCGCCAAAGCGCATTTTTCCGCGCCCCCGGCAGTGCCTATGGCGCGCACGCCCTTTGCCGCCAGCCACTGCCCCGCCAGCAACCCGACCCCCCCAGCGGCGGCATGAAAAAGAACTGTATCTGAAGATGTTACAGGAAATGAGTGATGCAAAAGGTAATATGCTGTCAGGCCCTTCAGCATCACCGCCGCCGCGACCTCGTCGCTGATCGTGTCGGGTAGCGGCACTGCGAGCGTTGCGGGTAGCGAGCGATGGCTTGCATACGCGCCGTTGGGCGTGGTGTAGGCAACGCGCTGGCCGACCCGCAGATCGACCCCCTCGCCCACGGCCTCGACAACCCCGGCACCTTCGGAACCTGTCACCAAATCGCGCGGCACCGGCCAGGGATAGACGCCAGACCGAAAGTAAATATCTATGAAGTTCAGCCCTATAGCCGTATGTCTTAAGGTAATCTCACCCGGTCCGGGGCGCGGAACCTTGATCTTTTTACGAAAAATCTTCTCGGTACCGCCCGGCGCGGCGATTGCCATTGCATAGGCCATCATTTCGTCTCCATCTGAAAAGCCGCATCAACGGGCACGCGCAACGCATTGAGAAGATGGTTTGTTTTTCCAGCCGATGCGACCACGCGGTAAAAATCGGCCTGCTCTGCTTGGCTCATACCTTTTGCGCGCGCTGCGGCAAGGTGGCTGTGGGTGCAATAGTCACAGGCATTGGCAATGGAAACAGCGGCATAGATCATTTCCTTCACCTTTGGGTCTAGCGCCGACGGGGTTGCCATCACCGCCTTCACCTCGGCCCATGTCGCCTCAAGCAGTGCAGCATCGAAG
>NZ_JBFHIA010000051.1:0-15375 GCF_041596715.1 Phaeovulum sp. | reverse complement strand
GCGCGCATGCTTTCGTTTCGCTGCTTGATCATTCGCGCCATGATGCCAAGAATCTCGGCATCGCCCACGGTGCCGCCGTCGGGTTCGCCGCGCGCTGCAATCTCGCGGTCCTTGATGGCGGCGTTGATGAGGCGCAGCGTCGAAAGCCGTTCTGCCGATTTAGCACGCATCGCCGCTTTCAATGCTTCCGAGATCCGATCGCGCATGTCCATGATGTATCCCTACCGCCGCACAGAGCCCCACCATAGCGGATTGTGCTGACAGGCACAACCAAACTAACGTATTGAAATAGTTAACAAAGACATTCCTCGTCTGACCCTTGACCGCAACGCGGCCCGCCTTTAGGTTCACCCGAATCCTGCCGCGGAGAGTCGCCCATGCTCGCACGCCCTGTGCCTTCCGATAAACCGACCGCCTGTATCGCTCTTGCCGATGGATCGGTGTTCTTCGGGCGTGGCTTTGGTGCCACTGGCGTCACGGTCGCTGAACTGGTGTTCAACACCGCCATGACCGGCTATCAGGAAATCATGACAGACCCGTCTTACGCCGGGCAGATCGTCACCTTCACCTTTCCGCATATCGGCAATGTCGGCGTGACCGCCGAAGATGACGAGTCAGCACAGCCGGTTGCAGCAGGCATGGTGGTCAAATGGGATCCGAGCGAACCTTCCAACTGGCGCGCGACAAGTGACCTGATCGACTGGATGCAACGACAGGGCCGGATCGGCGTGGGTGGCATCGACACCCGGCGCCTTACGCGCGCGATCAGGCAGCAGGGTGCGCCGCACGCAGCGCTGGCGCATGACCCCGACGGAAAGTTTGATGTGGAGGCGCTTGTCGCCAAGGCCCGCAAATGGACCGGGCTTGTCGGCCTCGACCTCGCCAAGGATGTAACCTGCGCACAAAGCTACCGCTGGGATGAAATGCGTTGGGCCTGGCCCGACGGTTATACCCGCCGCGAAGGGCCGGGGCTGCGGGTGGTTGCCATCGACTACGGTGCAAAGCGCAACATCCTGCGTTGCCTTGCCTCTAGCGGCTGCGAAGTGACCGTGCTGCCCGCCAGCGCCACCGCCGAAGACGTTTTGGCGCTTAACCCTGAAGGCGTGTTTCTTTCAAACGGCCCGGGCGACCCGGCGGCGACGGGCGTCTACGCGGTGCCGATGATTCAGGGCATATTGGCGGCCGATCTGCCGTTGTTCGGCATCTGCCTTGGCCATCAGATGCTGGCGTTGGCGCTGGGTGCCAAGACCATCAAGATGAACCACGGCCATCACGGTGCAAACCACCCGGTGAAGGATATCGAGACCGGCAAGGTCGAGATCACCTCGATGAACCACGGGTTTGCGGTTGATAGCCAGACCTTGCCCGAAGGCGTTATGGAAACCCATGTAAGCCTGTTCGACGGCTCGAACTGCGGTATCCGCATGGCTGACCGCCCGGTATTCTCGGTGCAATACCACCCTGAAGCCAGTCCGGGCCCGCAGGACAGCGTTTATCTGTTCGAGCGTTTCACCGAAGCGATGCGGTTGCGCCGCGCGGTGTGAACCCAGATCGCGGCGCAGGATTGGCTGTCGTGGTTAACCGATCATTAACCTAGTGTCGATTGAGTGGCAGGGTCGCTTGCAAACCCGGCTTCCCGATGCCCACACTCGCCCCTGCACCTCTGCCGCGCCCCGTGTTGATACCGCGGCAACTCGCACCGGTGCCGCGCGAAAAACACGGCATACCCGGGCCCGCCGCCAACTTGGCCAAGCGGCGACCATTGGGCCAGATTCTGCTAGAGATGCAGGCCATTGCGCCGGGAAACCTGCTTAAGGCGCTGGCCCTGCGACAGCGGCAAGACGTTCGGCTGGGCGATATATTGCTGGCCCATGGCTGGGTCAAAGAGGCAGATCTGATGGCCGCGCTTGCAGCGCAATGGCACGCTACGGTAATCGACCCGCGCCGCGATTTGCCCGATCCACGCCTGATCGACCGAATCGGTGCTGAAGCCTGCCTCAGAGCGGGCATGTTGCCTTGGCGGCGGGTTGCTGGCTGCACGATCATTGCGACCTCGCGCCCCGAAGATTTCTCACGCCTGCGCGATAGCCTGCCCGAGGTGCTGGAGCCCTATGCAATGGTCATCGCTTCGGAAACATCCATTCATGCAGCGATCTTGGCACGGCGGCAGACCGCGATGATCCGCCGGGCAGAGGCGTTGGTGGCACCTGCCGAAAGCTGCCGCACGATCAATGGGCCGCGCATCCGGCAGTGTGCATGGGTCATGCTAGTGGCGGCGGTTTCGGCACTGTGGCTGGTGCCGACGGCAAGCTTTGCGGTGCTGACCTTCTGCGCTGTGCTGACACTGGCGCTGGGTTCGGCATTGAAACTGGCGGCGTTTGGCGCCGAGTTGATTGGCGGCGCGCGCGCGCGCAGATGCGCGCTGCTCGCGCCCCCTGCCATTGCGCGGTTGCCGGCGGTTTCTTTGATGGTGCCGTTATTCAAGGAAACCAACATCTCGGGGCGGCTTCTGCGGCGACTGGCGCGACTAAGCTATCCGCGCGAATTGCTGGACGTGCTGCTGGTTGTCGAAGAGGTGGACACCGAAACCCGCGCAGTGCTGGCCTCCACCCGGTTGCCGCACTGGGCACGGGTGATCGTGGTGCCTGACGGACCGATCCGCACTAAACCGCGCGCACTCAATTTCGCACTCAATTTTTGCAAGGGCAGCATCGTTGGGGTCTATGACGCCGAAGATGCGCCCGACGCTGACCAGATACACGTCGTTGTTCGCCGCTTTCACGAGCGAGGCCCCGAAGTGGCCTGCCTGCAAGGCATACTTGACTACTACAACCCGCGCACCAACTGGCTGGCGCGCTGCTTCACCGCCGAATATGCGGCATGGTTTCGCGCTATGTTGCCGGGCCTTGCGCGGCTGGGGCTGGTGGTGCCGCTGGGTGGCACGACGCTATTCTTCCGCCGCGCCGCGATTGAGGCACTGGGGGGGTGGGATGCGTATAACGTCACCGAAGACGCCGATCTTGGCATCCGCCTTGCCCGCCATGGCTATCGTACCGAACTGATCCCCTCTGTCACGCATGAAGAAGCGAACTGCCGCGCATTGCCTTGGGTGCGGCAACGCTCTCGTTGGCTTAAGGGTTATGCGATGACCTGGGGCGTACACATGCGCGACCCGGTGCTGCTTTGGCGCCAGCTTGGCTCGTGGCGATTCTTTGGGTTTCAGGTGCTGTTTCTTGGCACCTTGGCACAGTTTCTATTGGCACCTGTGCTTTGGCTTTTGGGGGTGCTGGCGCTTGGGTTTGGCCACCCTTTGCGCGGGCTGGTGGGCGATGGCGGCATTACCGCGATGACGACACTGTTCCTGAGTGCAGAGGCGATCACGCTTGGCATCGCCGCTTGGGCAGTTCGGGGGGGCGCGCATCGCCACCTCTGGCCTTGGCTACCGCTGCTGAACCTCTATTTCCCGCTGGGTGCGCTGGCTGCGTGGAAAGCGATTTACGAGGTCGTGGCGCGGCCCTTCTATTGGGATAAGACCACACACGGGCTATACGATCAGCCCCAAGCGGTATTGGAAAACCCGCTTGTCGCGCAAGGTTGAACCCAGAAAGACCGCCGCATCTAGCCGCGCAGCCGACCAATGCCTGCGGCGTCAAGCTTCAGCCGTGTTTCAAAGGCTTTGGAGATATGCGCGCGCAAGGCGGCCTGCGCGGCATCACTATCGCCTGCCGCAATTGCATCGACGATCGCCTGATGCTCAGCCAGCGCCGTTTCGCCGCGCCCCTCGGCTGCCAGCGATGTCGTGGCCAGTAGCGCCATCGAGCGGTGCACAAGATCCAATTGCGCGACCAGATAGCGGTTGTGCGAGGCAAGATGGATCTGGCGGTGAAAGCGCTTGTTGGCGCGCGCCAGCGCCAGTGGATCGCCCAGACAAGCACGGTCTTCAGCCACCATATCGCTGAGCACCTGCACTTCTTCTGGCGAGGCGTGGCGTGCTGCAAGACGCGCCGCAAGCCCCTCAAGCTCGGCTCGCACCACATAAAGCTCTGCCAGTTGGTTATGGTCGAGCGATGCGACGATCAGGCTGCGCCCGTCGCGCGCCAGCATCGACTGCGTTTCCAGCCGCTGCAACGCCTCGCGCACCGGCGTGCGCGATACGCCAAGCCGTTCGGCCAATTCGCTTTCAACCAACCGATCGCCCGGCCGATAGACCCCAGCGTCAATCGCCTCAAGGATCAAGGTATAGGCGTCTTTCTGCATCACGCGTGTCCCGTCTTATTGGCGCAGGAGCCTATGCCGGGCGGCGGTCTGCTGACAAGCCGAATGCGGCGCTTGCGGGCATGGGTTGGCCCCGCTAGGGTTCGCGCCATGCCAGCATCTGATTTCGCACATGTCACCGATTGGGTCTTTGACCTCGACAATACCCTTTACCCGCCCTCGGCGCGCCTGTTCGAACAGATCGAAGTGCGCATGACCGATTTTGTCATGGCGTCATTGGGCGTCGAGCGGCCCGAGGCGGACCGTCTGCGCAAGCATTACTGGCTCACCTATGGCACCACGCTGGCGGGTCTGATGCGCGAGCATGGCGTGGACCCCGGCCCCTATCTGACCGAAGTGCACGAAATCTCCTTTGCCGCACTGACCCCCGATCCTGCGCTGCGCGCGGGTATTGAGGCACTTCCGGGCAGGCGGTTCGTATTTACCAACGGCTCGTCCCCCTATGCCGAAAAGGTGTTGGAGGCGCGCGGGCTCAGCGGGCTTTTCGCTGGTGTCTACGGCGTTGAACACGCCGACTTTCACCCCAAACCCGATGCTGCCGCATACCGCCAAGTGTTTGCCCTGGCTGATCTTTCACCTGCGCATGCCGCGATGTTCGAGGATGATCCACGCAATCTGGTGGTGCCGTATAGTCTGGGCATGCGCTGTGTGCACGTGGCCGAAACGCCTGTGCCCCTGCCCCATATCCACCACCACACCGCCGACCTTGCCGGCTTTCTGACCGCCCTCGCCCGCTGAGGCTTGGCCGCGCCACGCGCCGCGCCTATGTATGCGCGAAGGGGGAACCATGACGGAACAGTTCGACATTGTGATTTCGGGCGGTGGCATCGCCGGGCTGGTCGCGTCAGCCGCCTTTGGCGATGCGGGTTTTTCGGTCGCCTGCATCGACCCGGAGCCGCCGATCACCGCCGAAGCCGCGTTGGGCGCTGACACGCGCACAACCGCGCTGATGCAGCCTTCGGTCGCGCTTTTGCGCGAGATCGGGCTTTGGCCGCGGCTTGCGCCCTATGCCGCGCCCCTGCAGGTGATGCGGATCATCGAGGCAGAAGGTGCGGAAGCGCGCCTTACGCGCGATTTCGACGCCGCCGACATTTCGGCAGAGCCCTTTGGCTGGAACTTGCCGAACTGGCTGATCCGGCGTGAACTGGTGGCGCATCTGGCGGGTATGGGCAGGGTCAGCTTTCGTCCCGGGCTTGCAACGCAACGGGTCTTTACCCGCGAAGGTGCGGCCGAAGTAGTGCTTTCAGACAATTCGCGGCTTTCGGCGCGGCTGCTGGCAGCCGCCGATGGGCGCGCCAGCCCCGTGCGGCAGGCGTTGGGCATCGGTCTGCGGCAGTTTCGCTATGGCCAGAAGGCGCTTGCGTTCACGGTTACACATCCCGTGCCGCATGAGAATGTCTCGACCGAGATTCACCGTTCTGGCGGCCCGTTCACCTTGGTGCCGCTGCCTGACCGCGGCGGGGTGCCCGCCTCTGCCATCGTCTGGATGGACCGCGGGCCCGAGGCTGAGCGGCTTGCGGCGCTGCCTGTTGCGGAGTTCGAGGCGGCGTTGGCGGATCGTTCTTGCGGCATATTGGGGCCGCTGACACTGACCTCGAAGCGCGCGCTGTGGCCGATGAGCGCGCAAATCGCGCGGCGGTTCGTGGCCGAGCGGGTGGCGCTGATCGCCGAGGCGGCGCATGTGGTGCCGCCGATCGGCGCGCAGGGGCTGAACATGAGCCTTGCCGACATCGCCTGCCTTACAAATCTCGCGCGACAGGATCCGGCGGGGCTGGGTGGTGCTGCGATGCTAGCCGCCTATCAGCGCCGCCGTTGGCCAGAAGTGGCGGCAAGGGTGGCGGCGATTGACACGCTTAACCGTGCCTCGATGGTGGGCGGGCGGCCGTTGCGCGACCTCAGGGCAGGCGCGCTGGCGGCAATGCACGCGCTAACGCCGCTGCGACGCGGGGTGATGCGCGCGGGGCTTGGTGCACGCTGAGGCACGGGCTTTGGCCCCTGATGGCATTTCACAACAAAAAGGGGTGCCCGTGAAGGCACCCCTCTTGTTTTCGATCTGATTTCGATCAGTTACGGTCGCGATCGACCATTTTGCCCTTGGCGATCCAAGGCATCATGGCGCGCAGTTTTTCACCGACCTTTTCGATCTGGTGTTCGTCGTTGCGCCGACGCGTTGCCTTGAAGAAGGGCTGGCCAACCGCGTTTTCCTGCATGAACTCGCTAACGAACTTGCCGGTCTGGATATCGGTCAGCACTTCCTTCATGCGAGCCTTGGTTTCAGCATAGGGCAGGATGCGCGGGCCCGAGACGTATTCGCCGTATTCGGCGGTGTTCGAGATCGAGTAGTTCATGTTGGCGATGCCGCCTTCGTAGATCAGGTCTACGATCAGCTTCACTTCGTGCAGACATTCGAAATAGGCCATTTCCGGCTCGTATCCGGCCTCGACCAGGGTTTCAAAGCCCATGCGGATCAGTTCAACCAGACCGCCGCACAGCACCGCCTGCTCGCCGAACAGGTCGGTTTCGCATTCCTGACGGAAGTTGGTCTCGATGATGCCCGAGCGGCCGCCACCGATACCCGCGCAATAGGAAAGGCCAAGCTCCATCGCCTTGCCGGTCGCATCCTGATGCACGGCAACAAGGCAGGGCACACCGCCGCCCTTCACAAACTCGCCGCGCACGGTGTGGCCGGGGCCCTTGGGTGCCATCATGATGACGTCAACGCCGGGCTTCGGCTCGATCAGGCCGAAATGCACGTTCAGGCCGTGGGCAAAGGCGATCGCGGCACCTTCGCGCAGGTTGTCGTGGACGTATTTCTTGTAGGTCGCGGCCTGCAACTCGTCAGGCATGGTGAACATGATCAGGTCGCACCAAGCGGCGGCCTCGGCGATTCCCATGACTTTCAGGCCTTCGGCGGTTGCTTTCTTGGCCGAGGCCGAACCTTCGCGTAGCGCCACGACAACATTTTTCGCACCCGAATCGCGTAGGTTCAGCGCATGGGCGTGGCCTTGGCTTCCGTAGCCAAGGATAGCTACCTTTTTGTCCTTGATCAGATTGATGTCGCAGTCACGGTCATAATACACGCGCATAGAAGCCTCCTAGGCAAAGTTGATGGGGCAAACATACGCCGCGAGGGCAGAGTATCAGCGCATATTTTGACTTTTTCGGCTCTTTCTGGCAGTTGTCATTCGCCTAGTACGCTTTTTCTGGATTTTTCATGCAGATTGATGATACCGACCGTCGGATCCTGCGCCAGCTACTGGCCGACCCAGAGGCACCAACGGCCGAACTGGCAGAGCGCGCGGGCGTAACGACCGCAACCTGCTGGCGGCGGTTGGAAAAGCTGCGGGCGGGTGGCGTGCTGAAGGGCGAGCAGGCGGTGATCGACTGGCGCAAACTGGGCTGGGAGGTCGAGGTCAGCCTGCGCTTTACCTTGGACAAAACCAACCCAAGAGCATTTGACGAGTTCTTGGCCGCCGCACGCGAGGTGCCAGAAGTTTTGGAGATTCAAACATTTCTGGGGCAGACCGACGTTCGACTAAATATCATCGCGCGCGATATGTTGCACTATCATGACATTTACCGCAGCCGCATCCTGACCTTGCCACATATCGCAGATACGGCGGCCCTCATGTTGATTTCGACGATCAAGGACCATTCCGGGGTGCCGCTGTGATCGACCTCGACGATACCGATCGCGCGATTCTGCGCGCGCTCGCCGAAGATGCGGCGCAAGGCGCTGGCGCAATCGGGCGCGGATTGGGGCTAAGCCAACCCGCCGCCTGGCGGCGAATCAGACGGCTGGAAGAGGCGGGCGTGTTACGCGGACGCCGCTTGGTGCTTGACACGGCAGCGCTCGGCTTTGGCGTGACCGTGTTCCTCGGTATCAAGCTGGCCGCCAAGGGGCGCGTTTCATTGGAAGATTTCGAGCGGGCCGCGACGGCCATTCCCGAAGTGCAGACCGTGCAGCATGTGCTTGGGCTGTTCGATTACCGCCTGCGCATCATCGCCCGAGACATCGCTGATTTTGAGCGGGTGCTGCGGCGACGCATCATGACGCTGCCGGGCATCGGACAAATTGAGGCCAATGTGCTTTTGTCGGAAGAGCGGCGTCCGGGGCCATTGGGTTAGCGGTCGAGTTGGCCGAACCAATCGATGTCGCTCAACGTCACCCAACCCGACAGGATCACGCCAGCGATTGCGGCCCATAGCAGCGTGGCGATCAGCGTTGTCAGCTTTGCCTTGCGCCCGACACTGCTATGGGAAGGCGCCGATTCAGGGGTGCCCGGCACCACTTCACCAGATTCGCCCTGCGTCTTGAGGCGCAGCGGCAGCACCACGAAAAACACCAGAAACCAAACCATGGCATAAAGAACGACAGCAGCGGTGGCGTTCATCAGACCTGCTCCAATTCTACGAGGCAGCCGTTGAAGTCTTTGGGATGCAAGAACAAAACAGGCTTTCCATGTGCGCCGATCTTGGGCTCGCCCGAGCCGAGAACGCGTGCGCCTGCGGCCTTTAGCCGATCGCGCGCGGCAAGGATATCATCGACTTCGTAGCAGATGTGGTGGATGCCACCCGCTGGGTTCTTTTCCAGAAACCCTGCAATCGGCGAGGCTTCGCCCAAGGGGTAAAGCAGTTCGATCTTGGTGTTGGGAAGTTCGATGAACACCACGGTCACGCCGTGCGCGGGCTCGTCTTGCGGCATACCCACATGGGCGCCGAGCGTGTCGCGATATTGCGCCACGGCGGCAGCGAGATCAGGCACCGCGATTGCCACATGGTTCAGCCTGCCGATCATCCCGTCCCCCCCCTTGAGCACCCTTCTATTAGCCCGCGCGGGGCGGCTGGGCAACGTTTACCCTTGGTTAGCCACTCATGCGCTTTGATCGACAGAAGTGATTCCCGGAGGTCGCAGATGGTTGACGAGCTTTCCGCTTTTCTGGCTGGCCGCGCAGCTTGCACTGAACGCCCGCTGTCGGGGCTAACGGTGCTGGTGGTCGAGGATAGCCGCTTTGCCAGCGAGGCGATGCGGCTTTTGTGCCTGCGCTCTGGCGCGCGGATCCGGCGCGCCGATTGCTTGCGTTCGGCCCATCGCCATTTGCAAACCTATCGCCCCATGGTCGTCATCGTCGATCTCGGCCTTCCTGACGGGTCGGGAGCAAAGTTGATTGCTGATCTGGTGGCAGAGCCAGCGCGCAGGACCGTGGTGCTTGGCACATCGGGCGATGCGGCGGCAGAGGCAGAGGCGCGTGCCGCCGGGGCGGACGGTTTTCTTGCCAAGCCGGTTGAAAGCCTTGCGGCGTTTCAGCAGCTGATCCTTGCGGCGCTGCCGCCCGGGTTGCGGCCTGTGGGCCTGCACACGCTCACCGATACGATCATATCACCCGACCCGCTGGCGCTGCGCGATGATCTTGCCCGTGCCGCGGCCATGCTGGCAGATGCGCCCGATGCCGATGCGATCGCCTATATCACGCATTTTCTGGGCGGCATTGCGCGAAGCGCGCATGATCCCGCGCTCGAGTCGGCGGCGGTGGCACTGGCGCAGGCTGGCCAAAAAGGCATACCGACAAGGGCGCGCATTGCCGACGTGGCAGGGGTGCTGCGCGCGCGCCTTACCGCATCCGCGGCGATTTGATCTATGCGCAGTATCGCTGCCTCAGCTAAGCGCCGGATCGTGGCACACAAGAACTGGCCGGGTCAGCGTGCTGAGGCGCTGCTTCTGCTCACCCTCGGCAGTGAAGTTTTCGGGCGAAAGCCAGCTGTCATAAGCGGCGCGCAGCGCGGGCCATTCGGCATCAATCGCCGCAAACCAAGCGGTGTCGCGGTTGCGCCCTTTGTAGATCGTGGCTTGCCTGAACACACCCTCATAGCTCAGCCCTAGCCGTGCGGCCGCGCGGCGCGATGCAAGGTTCAGCGAATCGCACTTCCATTCAAACCGCCGATAGCCCGCCGCAAAGGCCCAATTTATGGCCAGCGTCATCGCTTCGGTGGCAGCCCGGCGGCGTTGCAGGCGGGACGAAAAATTGATGTGCCCCAATTCGATGCTGCCCCCCTCTGGCGTGATGCGCAGAAACGAAAGCATGCCCCCTATCAGCCCGGATTCGAGATCGCGGACCGCAAAGAACATAGGGTCAGCACTTGCCACCTTGTCACTTAGCCAGCTTTTGAACTCGGCTTCGTTCGTAAAAGGACCGTAGGGCAGATAGTCCCAAACCGAGGCATCTTCGCTATAGGCCGCGAAAAGCTGCTGCGCGTGGCCCGCGGGGTCGAGCGGTTCCAGCCCCGCGTAGTGGCCCGAAAGCGGCGCGCGCGCTGGCCGCGCTGGCACTTTCCAATCTGGCAAGGCTGCCCCGAAATTCTTTTCCGCCACTATCGACCTCCACACGATTTGCGAAAATCTAGCGCGGCGTATTGGCCTGCGCAAATGCCCCGCAATGGGCGCGCCGGTTTCGCAATGCTGCCGCATTTGGAACCAATTCTGGCAGCGTCGGAACTCTACGAAGGAAGAAACTCATGTCCAAGAACCTTCGCCGCATCATTGAAAATGAGCGTCTGACCCGCGCCACGCACTGGACCGTGTTCAGCCTCGGCGCGCTGACGCTGACGTTTTCGGTACTGGCCACCGCAGTCAAAGCCTTCGGCGGCTAAGCCCCAGCCCCACCGGGGCTTGGCGCTTAGTCCTTTGGCAAGGTGCGTAGGCGCAATTCGCGGAGCTGTTCGTTCGTAGGCTCCGAGGGCGCGCCCATCATCAGATCTTCCGCGCGTTGGTTCATCGGGAACATGATGACCTCGCGGATGTTCATCTCGTCCGCCAGCAGCATCACGATGCGGTCAATACCGGCAGCGCAACCACCGTGCGGCGGCGCGCCGTAGTGGAACGCCTTGACCATGCCGCCAAAACGCTTTTCCACCTCAGAGGCGGGGTAGCCCGCAATCTCGAACGCCTTGAACATGATCTCGGGCTTGTGGTTACGGATCGCGCCGGAAACCAACTCATAGCCATTGCAAGCCAAGTCGTATTGGTAGCCACGCACATCCAACGGGTCGCCCGATAGCGCCTCCAGCCCGCCTTGCGGCATTGAAAACGGGTTGTGCTCGAAGTCGTATTTGCCGGTTTCCGGGTCTTGCTGATAAAGCGGGAAATCGACGATCCACGCAAAACGGAAGCTGTTTTCGTCCGTCAGGCCCAGTTCACGCCCGATCTCGGTGCGTGCCTTGCCCGCAACCGTTTGGAAAACCGACGGCTTTCCCCCAAGGAAAAAGGCAGCATCGCCCTCGCCCAAGGCAAGCTGGGCCCGGATCGCCTCGGTCCGCTCGGGGCCAAGCGCCTTGGCAATGGGGCCTGCGGCCTCGGTGCCGGACCCATCCTCGGCCTTGCGCCAGAATATATAGCCCATGCCCGGCAAACCCTGGCTTTGGGCAAATGCGTTCATGCGGTCGCAGAACTTGCGGCTACCACCCTTAGGTGCCGGGATCGCGCGCACTTCGGTGCCAGCGTTTTCCAGCAGTTTTGCAAAAATGCCAAAGCCCGAGTCGCGGAAATGCGCGCTGACATCCTGCATCTTGATCGGGTTGCGCAGGTCGGGCTTGTCGGTGCCATACCAGAGCGCCGCATCCTTGTAAGAGATTTGCGGCCAATCTTCGTGGACTTTTCGCCCGCCGCCGAACTCTTCAAAAATGCCCTGAATGACCGGTTGCACGGCCGCAAACACATCTTCTTGCGTCACGAAGCTCATTTCGAGGTCAAGCTGGTAAAAGTCGGTCGGGCTGCGGTCGGCGCGCGGGTCTTCGTCGCGGAAACACGGCGCAATCTGGAAGTAGCGATCAAAGCCAGCCACCATGATCAGCTGCTTGAATTGCTGTGGCGCTTGCGGCAAGGCGTAGAACTTGCCGGGGTGCAGCCGCGAGGGCACAAGAAAATCGCGCGCGCCTTCCGGGCTTGATGCCGTGATGATCGGCGTCTGATATTCGGTAAAGCCCTGCGCCCACATGCGGTTACGCAAAGACCGCACGACATTTGAACGCAGCAGCATACGGTTGTGCAGCCCCTCCCGCCGCAGGTCGAGAAAGCGATAGGTCAGCCGGGTTTCCTCGGGGTATTCCTGATCGCCGAACACTTGCAGCGGCAGTTCATCGGCCGCACCCAGCACCTCGATTTCGCGCACATACACTTCGATTTCGCCGGTCGGGATCTTGGCGTTCACCAACGACGCGTCGCGCAGCTTCACGCTGCCATCGATGCGGATCACCCATTCCGCGCGCGCGGCCTCAAGCGCCTTGAACGCGCCCGAGTCGCCATCACAGATCAGTTGCGTGATGCCGTAATGGTCGCGCAGGTCGATGAACAGCACACCGCCGTGATCGCGCACCCGGTGCACCCAGCCCGAAAGCCGCACATCCTGCCCGGCGTGCGTTGCATTCAGATCGCCACAGGTGTGGCTGCGATAGGCGTGCATGGGCGTCCCCTTTCAGAGGCGGTGGTTTCGCGCCGATACACCGCGCCGGCGCGGCGAAGTCAAGCATTGGCGCGGTAATTGGCGTTTGATTCCGTCAGTCCGCGGCGGGATGTGGCCTTCGGGCCTTGCACCCATGCCGCACATGTCTATAACGCGGTCAATTTGCGCTGCCGAAGAGGACTATCATGCCGAAGAGAACCGATATCAGATCCATTCTCATCATCGGCGCGGGGCCCATCGTTATCGGGCAGGCCTGCGAGTTCGACTATTCCGGCGCTCAGGCCTGCAAGGCGCTGCGCGAAGAGGGATACCGGGTCATTCTGGTGAACTCGAACCCCGCCACGATCATGACAGATCCGGAAATGGCCGATGCCACTTACATCGAGCCGATCACCCCCGAAGTGGTGGCCCGGATCATCGAAAAGGAACGCCCCGATGCGCTGCTGCCAACGATGGGCGGGCAGACCGGCCTGAATACCTCGCTGGCACTGGCCGATATGGGCGTGCTAGAGAAATATGGCGTCGAATTGATCGGTGCAAACCGGCAAGCCATTGAAATGGCAGAAGATCGCAAGCTGTTTCGTGAAGCGATGCAGCGGATTGGTCTGGAAAACCCACGCGCGACCATCGTCGCTGCGCCGAAATTGCCGAGTGGGAAATACGATATCAACGCCGGCGTTGCCGAAGCCCTTGCGGCGATCGACTTTGTCGGCCTGCCCGCGATCATCCGCCCCGCCTTTACCCTTGGTGGCACCGGTGGCGGCGTGGCCTACAACCGCGATGATTACGAGCGTATTTGCCGCTCGGGGCTCGACGCTTCGCCCGCCGCGCAGATTCTGATCGATGAATCGCTTCTGGGCTGGAAAGAGTTCGAGATGGAGGTGGTGCGCGACAAGGCCGACAACGCCATCATCATCTGCGCCATCGAAAACGTTGATCCGATGGGTGTGCATACCGGCGACAGCATCACCGTTGCCCCGGCGCTGACCCTGACCGACAAGGAATACCAGATCATGCGCAACGGCTCGATTGCCGTGCTGCGCGAGATTGGGGTCGAAACAGGCGGCTCGAACGTTCAATGGGCAATCAACCCGGTGGACGGACGCATGGTGGTGATCGAGATGAACCCGCGGGTGTCACGCTCCTCCGCGCTCGCATCAAAGGCGACGGGCTTCCCGATAGCCAAGGTCGCGGCGAAACTTGCCGTTGGCTACACGCTGGACGAGCTAGACAACGACATCACCAAGGTCACACCTGCCTCGTTCGAGCCGACCATCGACTATGTGGTGACCAAGATCCCGCGGTTTGCCTTTGAAAAGTTCCCCGGCTCCAAGGCCGAGCTGACCACCGCCATGAAATCGGTGGGCGAAGCCATGGCGATTGGGCGCAGTTTTCACGAGTCGGTGCAAAAGGCGCTCGCTTCGATGGAAACCGGGCTGACCGGCTTTGATGAAATCGAGATCGAAGGCGCACCCGAAAAATCGGCGGTGGTGCGGGCGATCGCGGCGCAAACGCCAGACCGGCTGCGGCTCATCGCGCAGGCCATGCGGCATGGTCTAACAAATGCAGAAATCCAACAAACCACGGCCTATGATCCGTGGTTTTTGGCCCGGATAAGAGAAATTATCGACCAAGAGGCCGAAATACGTGCCTCTGGCCTACCGCTTACCGCAGAAGGGCTGCGCAAGCTCAAGATGATGGGCTTTACCGACGCCCGTCTGGCCACATTGACGGGCCGCGACGAGGCGCAGGTGCGGCGCGCGCGGCGCAATCTTGGGGTGCAGGCAGTTTTCAAGCGCATCGACACCTGCGCCGCCGAGTTCGAGGCGCAGACCCCCTATATGTATTCGACCTATGAGGTGCCCGCGATGGGCGAGGTGGAATGCGAGGCGCGCCCCTCGGGGGCAAAGAAAGTGGTTATTCTTGGCGGCGGGCCAAACCGGATCGGCCAGGGCATCGAGTTCGACTATTGCTGCTGCCACGCCTGTTTTGCGCTGACCAAAACCGGCTACGAAACCATCATGATCAACTGCAACCCCGAGACCGTCTCGACCGACTATGACACCTCGGACCGCCTCTATTTCGAACCGTTGACCTTTGAACATGTTTTGGAAGTGCTGCGCGTCGAGCAGGAAAACGGCACCTTGCACGGCGTGATCGTGCAGTTTGGCGGCCAGACCCCGCTGAAACTTGCGCGCGCGCTCGAAGCTGAAGGCATCCCGATCCTTGGCACATCGCCCGATGCGATCGACCTTGCAGAAGATCGGCGCCGGTTCCAGAAGCTGTTGAACGACCTCGGGCTTCTTCAACCCACCAACGGGCTTGCCAGCACGCGCGACGAAGCCTTTGATATTGCGGGGCGCATTGGGTATCCGCTGGTGATCCGCCCATCCTATGTGCTGGGTGGCCGCGCCATGGAAATCGTGCGCGATGACGCGCAGCTAGAGCGCTATATCCGCGAGGCGGTGCGCGTTTCGGGCGACAGCCCCGTGCTGCTTGACAGCTATCTTTCCAACGCAATCGAGGTTGATGTCGATGCGCTTTGCGATGGCCATTCGGTGCATGTCGCGGGCATCATGCAACATATCGAAGAGGCTGGCGTGCACTCGGGCGACAGCGCCTGTTCGTTGCCGCCGCACACGCT
>NZ_JBFHIA010000050.1:0-15413 GCF_041596715.1 Phaeovulum sp. | reverse complement strand
GGCTTTTGCACAAGGTAGTCGAGCATGCTCGCCAAAAGCGCGTGCTTGTGCACGTCTGCCAGATTTCCCGCGTGATAGGTGTGTTGATAGCTGAGCATTTCCGCACTTTCGGGCTTTGCCCCCAATGCCCCGCGCCGTGGCGTTGTGCAAGGGGCGGAAATGCAAGCGGCGGCGCCCAGGGAGGAGGAGGGGCGCCGCCGCTTTGATCCTTGGCCCCAGGGAGGAGGAGGGGGCCGCGGAGTAGGGTGCGATGCCAACCCGGGGAGGAGGATGGGCGGCACCGCTGCAACGATTGGCCCGGGAGGAGGTGGGCCTTTCGCATCTAGTGCGGGCCCTTGGGCCCGTAACTGTTTGAAGTGCGGCGGCTCCAGGGAGGAGGAGGGAGCCGCCGCCTTCTGCACGAGACCCTCAGGGAGGAGGAGGAGGGCCTTGCGTCTTTTCGGGCCCTTCGGCCCTGTGTTCTTGAGGCGGCACCCCCGGGGAGGAGGAAGGGGGTGCCGCCATTTTCCCACGGCCCAGGGAGGAGGAGGGGCCGGGAAGGAAACTTATTTGCGGCCTTTGCCGTAAGCTGCTTCCAGCGCGACGCGGGTGATCATCGAGCGGTGGATGCCAAGGTCGGTCAAATCGCGGCTGGAAAGCATGTTGAGCTCGCGCAGCGTTTGCCGATAGACCTTGCGGCGCTGGCGGCCGTCGTTGAACGCGGCGAGGTACGCTGACAGCCGCTCGCCAAGGCCAAGGCTCAGGGTAGAAGTTGCTAGTGCCATTGTCTCGATCCGTCTTCTGTAGGGGGCGAAGTTCATTCGCTGTTGGGGCTAACATGGGCAAATTGCTGCGAGTGCACAATAGGTCGTGTCTTCAATGCTGCTATGCGGAAACTGCATAACACTTGCTGACCTATTTTAGGCGGAACCATCAACATTTGCTCAAATCTTGCGCGGGTTTGGGATGAGCTCTTGCGCTCAGGCACAATCGCGGCAGAGTGGGCGCTGTCAACAGCGGCGGAGTGTCACATGGGCGTTACTCGGGAACAGGTGCTTGCGGTTTTGGCCGGTTTTGCAGCACCGGGCGGTGGCACCATTGCCTCGCGCGACATAGTGCGCGTTCTCGCGGTTGAGGGTGGCGCGGTGCGTTTTGTGCTCGAGGCCGAATCGCCCGAGATGGCCCGCGCGCTCGAGGCGTTGCGTCCCGATGTAGAGGCAAAGTTGCGCGCGCTGCCGGGTGTGGCCAGTGTTTCGATTGCCACCTCTACCGCCTCAGCGGCACCGCCGAGCCTGAAGATCGGTGGCCACCCCAAGCCGCAGGCCGGGCCGAAGCCCATTCCCGGTGTGGCGCGGGTTCTGGCGGTGGGATCGGGCAAGGGCGGGGTAGGCAAATCGACCGTTGCCTCGAACCTTGCCGTTGCGCTGGCACGTGCAGGGCGCAAGGTCGGCTTGCTCGACGCCGATATCTATGGCCCCAGCCAGCCGCGAATGATGGGTGTGAACCGCCGCCCCGCCAGCCCCGACGGCAAGACCATTCTGCCGATCACCGCGCATGGCGTCACGATGATGTCGATCGGTCTTATGCTGAATGACGGCGAGGCGGTGATCTGGCGTGGGCCGATGCTGATGGGCGCGATCCAGCAGATGCTAGAACAGGTCGCTTGGGGCGAGCTGGACGTGCTGATTGTCGATCTTCCGCCGGGCACGGGTGATGTGCAGCTTTCGCTGGCGCAAAAAGTGCCGGTTTCAGGCGCGCTGGTGGTTTCAACGCCGCAGGACGTGGCGCTAATTGATGCGCGGCGCGCGCTGAGCATGTTTTCCAAGCTCGGGGTGCCGGTGGTTGGACTGATCGAGAACATGTCCACCTACGTCTGCCCCAATTGCGGCCACGAGGCGCATCTGTTCGGCCACGGCGGCGTTGCAGCAGAGGCGAAAGAGCTTGGGCTGCCGTTCATGGGTGAACTGCCGCTTGACCTTTCGGTGCGGCTTGGGGGCGATGCGGGCACACCGATTGCCGCGGGCGAGGGGCCGGTTGCGCAGGCCTATGCGCGCTTGGCCGCGACGCTGATCGAGACCGGCGCCGCCTGAACGGGAATGCACGGGAACGGCTAGGGCAATTCTGCCGAAAACGAATCACTTGACCGGGTTTTTATGGCCCGCGCCGCAGATGTTCTCTTTATGTTTTCATTCGACGGTGGCGAAGCCGTTTTTCGGCTGAAAAAAGTGCGTCGGATATGGGAAACCAGGTCCGCACTGATATTTACCATATCTAGTAGATTTGCGGTTTAGCACCGCTACCCTTGCTTGCGGGGGTGCTGAATCTGGCACAATCCCTTGTTTTCTTGGCTGCCGGGACACAAGATTTGCCGCCGCTGCCCATAAAATCCTGTTGCTTCCCATAATTTCCCACGGTATCCCTTGTGTATCGAAAAGGGCGGGCTCAAAGGGACGCAAGATCCCAAAGGCGAAAAGATAGCAGGCTTCATACAGGCACCCGACTTTGACGATGTAAAAGATCCGGCGCGCGAGCGAGCAGACATCCCCCCAGGTGGCGCGCGCAGTCGGACCAACCCAGAGATGGGACGAGGGCGGCGGATCGGGCAGTGGCAGCGGCCCGACCGCCGTTTTCTTTTGAAACGGGGCCGAAAACAAAGGAGCGCGCGCCGGTGGCACGCAGGTTCAGAGGCTCAGAGACGTATAAGGTGGATGCGAAGGGTCGCGTTTCGATCCCCGCCGCCTTTCGTCGCGTGATTGAGGCCTCGGACCCCGACTGGGTGCCCGGCAATCGCCCCAACATCGTTCTTGTCTACGGTCCCGAACGCCAGACATGGCTTGAGGTTTATACGATCAAGGCAATCGAGGAAATCGATGCCCAGATCGAGGACATGCAGCGCAACTCAGCCGACCGCTTGCAACTGGAAGAATGGATGCACGGCCAGGCGCAAGAATTGCAGATCGACGAAGATGGCCGCCTCGTGTTGCCGCAGCGCTTGCGCGACAAGATCGGGCTTGAAGGCGAGGCGTTCTTCATATCGGCTGGCGATTATTTCAAGATATGGAAGCCCGAGACCTATCAGGCGCACTACGCCGAACGGCAGCGGCGACTGGCGGAACAATATCCTGACGATTTTGACCCGCGCAGTCTTCTTCCTGGCCGTCCGAAAGGGTAGGCAATGGCCGACCCAACCACCCCTCCGCATGTTCCGGTTCTTATCCGCCCGCTGATTGCAGCGGTGGCACCGGTGCAGGGCGTCTGGCTGGATGGCACCTTTGGCGCGGGTGGCTATACGCGCGCGCTGCTGGATGCGGGTGCTGCGCAGGTGATCGGCATTGACCGCGACCCGGCGGCTTTTGAGCTTGCGGCACCGTGGGCCGGGGCGCTGGGTGCGCGGTTGCGGCTGGTCGAAGGCACGTTTTCGGAACTCGACAGCCTTGCGGGCGAGCCGCTTGACGGTGTGGTGCTAGACCTTGGGGTTTCGTCGATGCAGCTCGATCAGCCCGAGCGCGGGTTTTCCTTTTTGCGCGACGGCCCACTGGACATGCGCATGGGTGACGAAGGGCCAAGTGCCGCCGATCTGCTGAACCACGCCAGCGAGGGCGAAATCGCGGATATCCTTTTTCACTACGGCGAAGAACGCGCCGCGCGCCGCATTGCCCGCGCCATCATCGCCGCGCGGCCGCTGACGCGCACCTCTGACCTCGTGGCCGCAGTCGAGCGTTGCCTGCCGCGCGCGAAGCCGGGGCAAAGCCACCCCGCCACGCGCAGTTTTCAAGCGATCCGCATTTGGGTGAACGACGAGTTTCGCCAATTGATCGAAGGGCTAGAGGCCGCCGAGCGTGCCCTGAAACCCGGCGGCTGGCTGGCGGTGGTCAGCTTTCATTCGCTGGAAGATCGGGTGGTGAAACGGTTTTTTGCGGCCCGATCAGGTGCCGAGGGGCAAGGCAACCGCTACGCCCCGGCGCGCGCCGTGGTGGTGCCCGCGTTCAGCAATGTCGCCAAACCCATTGCACCCGACGCCGAAGAACTAGCGGTGAACCCGCGCGCGCGCTCGGCCCGTTTGCGGATTGCGCGCCGAACTGCCGCCCCCGCAGGCCACGCTGACCGTGCATCCCTTGGCCTGCCCGCCCCCGCCTTGCAAGGAGACGCCTGATGCGCACACTAATTACCGGCGTTGCAGCAATGGCGGTGATGGGGCTTGCGTTCTGGGCCTACCGCGAAAACTACAACACCCAGACCGCGATTTCAGAGCTGACGCGGCTTCAGGCCGAAATCGCAAGCCTGCGCGAAGGGCTTGCGGTGCTGGATGCCGAATGGGCCTATCTCAACCGGCCCGACCGGTTGCGAAAACTCGCGGCGCTGAACTTCGACCGGCTTGGGCTGCTGCCGCTGACTGCCTATCAGTTTGGTGCTGTCACGCAGGTAGCCTACCCGCTGCTGCCTGAAACGGGCTTCAGCCTGGGGCTGACCCCGATCGACGCTATTTCGAGTGGTGGAGAACTGCCATGATCCGCACCCCGCTGCGCCCGCTTGCCCGTATCCTGAGCGCCCGCGCGGCAGGTGAAAACCCCGATGCGATCGAACGCGACAACCTGCGTGCCCGCCGCGAGGCGGTGTCGGACGCAGCGCGTGGTCGTGCCGAGGTGCGGCTGATGCTGCTAGGCGCGTTCTTCATTGTCGGTTTCTGCGCGGTCGGCGTGCGGATGGCGGCACTTGCGGTATCGCGGCCGATCGAGCCGCAAATCGCCTCGTCGGGCGATGCGATCATCGCCAGCCGCGGCGATATCGTCGATCGCAATGGTCGCGTTCTGGCAACCAACCTGTTGACCTATTCGCTCTATGCCCAGCCACCGCAGATGATCGAACCTACCCGCGTGGCGCAGGAACTGGTGGCGATTTTTCCCGACCTCGATCCCGAGCGGCTGATCGCCGATTTCACCGGCGCGCGCAAATTCGTGTGGATCAAGAAGAAGATATCGCCCGAACAGATGCAGGCGGTGCATGACATCGGCGATCCGGGGTTGCTGTTCGGCCCGCGCGAAATGCGCCTTTACCCCAATGGCGATCTGGCCGCGCATGTGTTGGGCGGTGCCAGTTTTGGCCGCGAAGACGTGGCTTCGGCCGAAGTCGTGGGTGTGGCCGGGGTGGAAAAGGCCTTTGACAGCTGGCTGCGCGACCCACTCAACGACAATGCGCCACTGCGCCTGTCGCTTGATCTGACGGTGCAGGCAACGGTGGAAGAGGTGCTGGCCGACGGGATGAAACTTCTGAAGGCGCGGGCCGCCTCGGCGGTGCTGATGAACGTGCATTCCGGCGAGATCGTGGCGATGGCAAGCCTACCCGATTTCGACCCCAACGCGCGCCCGGCACCACTGACCAGCGGCGATCAGGGGGACAGCCCGCTTTTCAACCGCGCCGTGCAGGGGGTTTATGAACTCGGTTCAACCTTCAAGGTCTTTGCCGCAGCGCAAGCGTTGGATATGGGGCTGGTGACGCCCGAAACAATGATCGATACCCGCGGCCCGCTGGTCTGGGGCAAGTTTCGCATCAACGACTTTCACGACTACGGGGCCAAGCTGAGCGTGACCGACGTGATCGTGGAAAGCTCGAACATCGGTGCCGCGCGGATTGCCATGCTGATCGGCGGCGAGCGGCAAAAGGCGTTCTTGGACTCGCTCGGCTTCATGCTGCCGACGCCGGTGGAATTGGCCGAGGCACCCGGCGCGCGCCCGCTTTTGCCGCCAAATTGGAGCGACCTTTCGACCATGACCATTTCTTATGGCCACGGGCTTTCGGCCAGCCCGCTGCATCTGGCCAGCGCCTACGCCACCATCGCCAACGGCGGGCGGCGCGTTACGCCGACGCTTCTGACAGGGGCCGCGCCCTCTGTGGGCGAACAGATCATTTCGCCCCAGACCTCGGCCGAGATCATGTCGATGCTGCGCGATGTGGTGACACGCGGCACCGCCAGCTTTGCCGAAGTGCCGGGTTACGCCGTCGGTGGCAAGACCGGCACCGCCGACAAGCTGAAGCCGAGTGGTGGCTACTATGAGGACAAAGTGCTGGCTACCTTTGCCGCGGTTTTCCCTGTCAACGATCCGCAATACGTTCTGGTGCTGACCCTAGACGAACCGGTCGAGGATTCAGGGTCCGAAGACCGCCGAACCGCTGGCTGGACTGCCGTGCCGGTGGGGGCCGAAGTGATCCGCCGCGCTGCGCCTTTGCTGGGTCTGCGCCCGATCTGGGGGCCGCAAGACACGCCGACGCTTTCCTTGGCGCGCAATTGACGCGCCGCGCAGAGCGGGCGTAAATGCGACTGGCAGGCAGGGGGCGCAAGATATGGGCGGGCAGATGAAATCGCTGGCAGATATGGGCTTGCACGCCCAGGGCGGCCGCGAGGCCACGATCACTGGGCTGGCGGTTGACAGCCGGGCGGTGCGCCCCGGCTTTCTTTTTGCGGCCCTTCCGGGGGCCAAGATGCACGGGGCCGAGTTTATCGGCTACGCTTTGCGGATGGGTGCCAGCGCAGTGCTGACCGACCGAGCAGGTGCCGAGATCGCAGCCACCGAACTTGCAGGCGCAGACGCGGCGCTGGTGCTGGCCGAAGACCCGCGACAGACGCTGGCCTTTGCCGCGGCGCTTTGGTTCGGGCGTCAGCCGGAATGTGTGGTGGCGGTAACAGGCACCAACGGCAAGACCTCGGTCGCTACATTCACCCGCCAGATATGGGCGGCGCTTGGCTATGACGCCGCAAATATCGGCACCACTGGCGTTGAAGGCAGCTTCAGCGCGCCCTCGGCCCACACAACGCCCGAGCCGCTGACCCTGCACCGCCTGCTGGCCGATATGGCCACGGCGGGGGTCACGCATGTTGCGATGGAGGCTTCGAGCCACGGGCTTGCGCAGCGTAGGCTTGACGGCGTGCGCCTGACCGCAGCGGCTTTCACCAATTTCACGCAAGACCATCTCGATTATCACCACACGTTCGAGGAATATTTCGAGGCCAAGGCAGGCCTGTTCACCCGCGTGATGCCGCCCGAGGGTGTGGCGGTGCTGAACATCGACGATCCGCGCGGAGGCGAGCTGCATGCGCTGGTCAAGGCGCGCGGGCAGGCGATATTGACGGTTGGCAAGGATGCTGCGGCGGATTTGCGTATTCTCGGCCAGCGGTTTGACGCCACTGGGCAGGATCTGCGCTTTTCGTGGCGCGGGGCGGTGCAGATGGCGCGCTTGCCACTGATCGGCGGTTTTCAGGCGGCCAACGTGCTTGCGGCGGCTGGGCTGGCCATTGCCAGCGGTATCGTGCCCGACGCGGTGTTTGCGGTTCTGCCGCGCCTGACCACGGTGCGCGGCCGTATGCAACTGGCAGCCACGCGCGAGAATGGCGCGACGGTCTTTGTAGATTACGCGCATACGCCTGATGCTGTGGAAACCGCGCTGCGCGCGCTGCGCCCGCATGTGCTGGGCCGTATCATCGTGGTGTTGGGCGCGGGCGGCGACCGGGATCGCGGCAAGCGCCCGCTGATGGGGGCCGCGGCGGCGACCCACGCCGACGTGGTGATTGTGACCGACGATAACCCGCGCTCTGAAGACCCCGCGACCATCCGCGCCGCGGTGCTGGCCGCGGCCCCCGAGGCGACCGAGGTGGGCGACCGCGCCGAGGCGATTTTGCGCGGGGTCGATGCGCTGGGGCCGGGCGATGCGCTGTTGATCGCGGGCAAGGGGCATGAGGCGGGGCAGGTGGTGGGCGATACCGTGTACCCCTTCGATGACGCCGAGCAGGCGAGCGTTGCGGTGGCCGCGCTGGATGGAAAGATCTGATGCCCGCGCTCTGGACCTCTGACGAGGCGCAGGCCGCAACTGGCGGCAAGCTCACCCGCGCCTTCGAGGCGAGCGGCGTGTCGATCGACAGCCGCAGCCTTGCCCCTGGCGATCTTTTCGTGGCGCTGAAGGATGTGCGCGACGGGCATGATTTTGTTGCCGCAGCGCTGGAACGAGGGGCCGCCGCGGCGCTGGTCAGCCAGATTCCACAGGGCTGTTCAGAGGCCGACCCGCTGCTGATCGTGCCCGATGTGTTGGCCGCGTTGACAGCGCTTGGTCAGGCCGGGCGCGCGCGGAGTACGGCGCAGGTGATCGCCGTGACAGGCTCGGTCGGCAAGACTTCGAGCAAAGAGATGCTGCGCGCGGTGCTGGCCGCGCAAGGCATGGTGCACGCGGCCGAGGCGAGCTTCAATAACCAATGGGGCGTGCCGCTGACGCTGGCACGCTTGCCGCGTGAGGCTGCGTTTGCAGTCGTCGAGATCGGCATGAACCACGCAGGCGAAATCGCGCCGCTCGCGCGGCTGACGCGGCCCCATGCGGCATTGATAACCACCGTTGCCGCTGCGCATCTGGAAGCGTTTGGCGATCTTGCGGCGATAGCGCAAGAAAAGGCGGCGGTTTTCGAGGGGTTAGAACCGGGCGGAGTGGCGGTGATCCCTTCGGGATTGACGGTCACGAAGATACTTGTCGATGCGGCGCAGGCCGCGGGCGCAAGGCTGGTGCGCTTCGGTGCAGAGCCCGGCGATGATTTTCGGCTGATCTCGACCCGTCTTGTCGAAGACGTGACGATCGCGCAAGCGGCGGTGGGCGGCAGGGCACTGCTGTTCAAGGTGCGCTCGGCGGGGCGGCATTTCGCGCTGAATGCGCTTGGCGTGCTGGCGATGGCCGAGGCGGTGGGTGTGGACCCCGCGCTGGCGGCGCTTGATCTGGGGCAATGGCTGCCTCCTGAAGGGCGCGGCAGCCGCACCCGCATCTACCTCGATATCGTGGACGATGAAAAAAGTTTCGAGCTGATCGACGACGCCTATAATGCAAATCCCGCCTCGATGGCGGCGGCGTTTGAGGTGCTGGCCGCCGCAACCCCACGCGATGACGTGGGCCGCGTGCGCAGGGGGCGCCGGATCGCAATTCTGGGCGACATGCTCGAACTCGGCAAAACCGAGGCCGAACTTCATGCGGCGATTGCAGAGCTTCCCGCGATGGCCAACGTGCATCTGGTGCATTGCGTCGGGCCGCGGATGCAGGCGCTTTGGCAGGTATTGCCATTGGCCAAACGCGGGGAGTGGCACGAAACCGCACAAGAGCTGGCAAAGCGCGCGCATCATCTTGCGGACGCGGGCGATGTGGTGCTGGTCAAAGGCTCCAAGGGCTCGCGCGTCAGTCTGGTGGTTGACGCTCTGCGAAAACTCGGGCAGGCGGGCGCCGCCGAGGCTCAGGCGGTGGAAAAGGGGACGAACTGATGCTGTATTGGTTGACCGGGCTTTCCGATGGTGGCGACGTGTTCAACCTGTTTCGCTACATCACGTTTCGCGCTGGAGGCGCATTCTTTACCGCGCTCGTGTTCGGCTTTCTGTTTGGCCGCCCGCTGATTGATCTGCTGCGCCGGCGCCAAGGCAAGGGCCAGCCGATCCGCAACGACGGCCCGGCCAGCCATCTGGCCAAGGCCGGAACCCCGACCATGGGGGGGCTGCTGATTCTTTCGGCGCTGATGGTTTCGACGCTGCTCTGGGCGCGGCTTGACAATGGCTATGTCTGGATCGTCATGGGTGTCACCATCGGCTTCGGACTGATCGGTTTTGCTGACGATTACGCGAAAGTCACCAAGCAATCGAGCAAGGGTGTTTCGTCGCGGGTCCGGTTTCTTTTGGGGCTGGGGTTGGCTGCCGTGGCGGCTGCGTTCGCGGCACATCTGCACCCCGAGGGACTGTCGAACCAGTTGGCGCTGCCGGTGTTCAAGGATGTGCTGATCAACCTCGGTTGGTTCTTCGTGCCGTTTTCGATGGTGGTGATCGTGGGTGCTGCCAATGCGGTAAACCTGACCGACGGGCTTGATGGGCTGGCGGTGATGCCGGTGATGATCGCTGCGGGAACCTTGGGGCTGATCGCCTATTTTGTCGGACGGTTCGACTTTTCTGCCTATCTGGGCGTGCATTTCGTGCCCGGCGCGGGCGAATTGTTCATCTTTACGGCGGCCTTGATCGGGGGCGGGCTTGGGTTTCTGTGGTATAACGCGCCGCCTGCGGCGGTGTTCATGGGCGATACCGGCAGCCTTGCGCTGGGCGGCGCGCTGGGCGCGGTTGCGGTGTGCACCAAGCACGAGATCGTGTTGGCCATCGTCGGCGGCCTGTTCGTGGTCGAGGCGCTTAGCGTTATCATTCAGGTGCTGTATTTCAAGCGCACAGGGCGGCGGGTGTTTCTGATGGCGCCAATCCACCACCACTTCGAGAAGAAGGGCTGGGCCGAGCCGCAGATCGTGATCCGTTTCTGGATCATCAGCCTGATCCTTGCGCTGATCGGTCTGGCCACGCTGAAACTGCGCTGACCGATGCGAGAGGCCGACCTTTACATCCCCGTAAAGGCCTATCTTGAAGCGCAGGGCTACACCGTCAAAAGCGAAATCGGCGATTGCGACGTGCTGGCGCGGCGCGGCGATGAACCGCCGGTGGTGGTGGAACTCAAGGTCAGCTTTTCGCTGGCGCTGGTACTGCAAGGTGTCGCGCGTCAGACGTTGTTTGACACGGTCTATCTGGCGGTGCCGGTGTCGGGTGCGCGTGGCTGGTCGCTGCGCTACGCAGACATCATCCGGCTTTGCCGCCGCCTTGGTCTGGGCCTGCTGGCGGTGCGCATCGGGGCCAGCGCGCAGGTCGAGGCGCATCTTGACCCCGCGCCCTATGCGCCGCGCAAGAACACCAAACGCGCGGGCAAGTTGTTGCGAGAGTTTGAGCGGCGCGTGGGCGACCCCAATATCGGCGGAACCACAGGCGCAAAGCGGATGACCGCCTATCGGCAAGATGCGCTGCGTTGCGCGCGGCATCTTGGTGCGAACGGCATCTGCAAACCCGCCGAGGTTGCCCGCGCCACCGGCGTCGTGCGGGCGCAGGCGTTGATGCATGCCGACCATTATGGCTGGTTCGAGCGCCCCGCGCGCGGGCACTATGCGCTTACCCCAAAAGGTGCCGAGGCGCTGGTGGCCCATGCCGACACGCTGCAATCGCTTGGCGCGGCGGGCTGAGCGCGGAAAATCCTGCCGAAGCGCGCGCCAACCCCTTTCGCATTTCGCCTTTTGCCACTACCCCGGAAAGGCGCAAGATGCGGGGGCGGGCCCCTGCGCGCGATAGGGGGCGGCAATGATTCCGGTTGTTGGGTATGAAGGCCACAAGGTCGCCGTGCTAGGCCTCGGGCGCTCTGGCTTGGCCACGGCGGCGGCGCTTGCAGCGGGCGGTGCCGAGCCGCTTTGCTGGGACGACAACCCCGAGGCGCGCGCCAAGGCCGAAGCTGCGGGCTATTTGATCCACGATCTGGGCCGGGCGGACGCGTGGCATGGCGTGGTCGCGCTGATCGTCAGCCCCGGTATCCCGCACCTATACCCCGCGCCGCACAAGCTGATTGCGCGGGCGATGGCCGAAGGCGTTGCGGTCGATAACGATATCGGCCTGTTTTTCCGGTCTTGGGCGACCGAAGATTGGGATGGGTTCGAGGTCACGCCGAAATGCGTGGCGGTGACAGGATCGAACGGCAAATCGACCACCACCGCGCTGATCCACCACATCCTCAAATCAGCCGGGCGACCGACGCAGATGGGCGGCAACATCGGGCGCGGAGTGCTTGATCTTACCCCCGCCGTAGAGGCCGAGGTGGTGGTGCTGGAACTTTCGTCGTACCAAACCGAACTCGCCCGCGCGCTTACCCCAGATGTGGCGGTTTTCACCAATCTCAGCCCCGACCATCTAGATAGGCACGGCGGCCTTGGTGGCTATTTTGCAGCCAAGCGGCGGCTTTTTGCCGAAGGCGGGCCAGACCGCGCGGTGATCGGCGTGGATGAACCCGAAGGTGTGTTTCTGGCCGATCAGATCGCCACGGGGCGCGAAGATGACCGGGTGATCCGCATCTCTGCGGGCCAAAAGCTCGGCGGGTTTGGCTGGTCTGTTTTTGCACGCAAAGGGTTTCTTGCGGAATGGCGCAAGGGGCGGCAGGTAGCCTCGGTCGATCTGCGCGCGATGCCCGGTCTGCCCGGCGCGCATAACCACCAGAACGCCTGCGCCGCATGGGCCGCGGTGCGAACGCTGGGTGTGCCGCCGCGCGAGGTTGAGGCCGCACTGGCAAGCTTCGCGGGCCTGCCGCATCGCAGTCAGACGGTGGCCGAGGCGGGTGGTGTGCGCTTTGTGAACGACTCCAAGGCAACCAATGTTGACAGCGCCGCCAAGGCATTACAGGCATTTCCGCGCATCCGCTGGATTGTCGGAGGGCAGGCCAAAGAGGGCGGGATCGCGGCGCTGAAACCCCATCTGGGCGCTGTGGTGAAAGCCTATCTCATCGGCCACTCGGCGCAGGATTTTGCGCAGCAATTGGGCGATCTACCGCAGGAAATCTGCGAAACGATGGACCGCGCGGTGGCACTGGCCGCCAAGGAAGCGGTGCCGGGCGAGGTTGTTCTGCTGGCCCCGGCGGCGGCGAGTTTTGATCAATACGCCAATTTCGAAGAGCGTGGCGAGCATTTCACGGCCTTGGTGAAGGCGCAGTTGGGGCGGGTGTGATGCAGCCGCGCCCGCCATCGTTTGTGATGCCCTTATCCTTGCGCCGTGGCGGTATTTTGCACGCCTGAAACCCTTGTGCGCCGGGTCAAATTGCACGCGGGATGAGCGCGCCTTTGGGCATGTTCTGCTGGCAAGAGCGTAGATTTGCGGCTACACTTTGACTCGAGACCCGGAAAACCGGGCGATCCGAGGCAGGACAGCGGTGAAGCATGACTGAAATGGTGTTCAGCGCCATACCCAAAAGGGTAGGCGAACCGGTGTTGCCGCGTTGGTGGCGCACGCTTGATAAATGGTCGCTCGTGGCAGTGCTGGGGCTATTTGCCATCGGTATCCTGCTGGGGCTTGCGGCCTCGGTACCGCTGGCCGAACGCAACGGCCTGCCGACCTTCTACTATGTCACGCGGCAGCTCGAGTTTGGCGGCATCGGATTGGCGGTCATGCTCGGCTTTTCGATGCTGTCCCCGACGCAGGTGCGCCGCCTTGGGGTGCTGGGTTTTCTGCTTTCGTTTCTGGCGCTGACGTTGCTGCCGCTGTTCGGCACCGATTTCGGCAAGGGCGCGGTGCGCTGGTTCAGCTTTGGTTTTGCCAGCGTGCAACCTTCCGAGTTTCTAAAGCCTGGTTTTGCAGTGACCGTGGCATGGCTGATGGCCGCATCGCTTGATGTGGGTGGGCCGCCCGGCAAGCGGTATTCGCTGTTCATGGCGCTGGTGGTGGTTGGGCTATTGGCCTTGCAGCCCGATTTCGGGCAGGCGGCGCTGGTGCTTTTCATCTGGTGCGTGATCTACTTTGTCGCCGGTGCGCCTTTCGTGCTGCTGGTCGGGTTGGCGGGGCTGACCGTTTTGGGCGGTTTCGGTGCCTATAACAGTTCAGAGCATTTCGCGCGCCGGATCGACGGCTATCTTTCCAGCGAAATCGACCCGCGCACGCAGATTGGCTATGCGACAAACGCGATTCAGGAAGGCGGGCTGCTGGGCGTCGGCGTGGGCGAAGGAACGGTCAAGTGGCAGTTGCCCGACGCGCATACCGATTTCATCATCGCCGTGGCGGCCGAGGAATACGGGTTGATTCTGGTGCTGATTATCATCGCGCTTTTCACCGCCGTGGTGGCGCTGTCGCTGAATCGCCTGCGGCAAGAGCGCGATATCTTCATCCGCCTCGCCGGGACGGGGCTTGCTTGCGCCTTTGGTGTGCAGGCGTTCATCAACATGGGGGTGGCGGTGCGGCTGTTGCCAGCCAAGGGCATGACGCTGCCTTTCGTCAGCTACGGCGGCAGTTCTGTGATCGCCTCTGGCATCGCCATGGGCATGTTGCTGGCGCTGACGCGAACTCGCCCGCAGGGGCAACTATCTGATCTGCTGGCGCGGAGGGGCAGATGACCGGGCGGCTGATCCTGATTGCCGCGGGCGGCACCGGCGGGCACATGTTTCCCGCGCAGGCGCTTGCCGAGGCGATGGTGCGGCGCGGCTGGCGGGTCAAGCTTTCTACCGATAGCCGCGGTGCGCGCTATACCGGCGGCTTTCCGCATGTGGTTGCCGTTGAACAGGTTGCTTCGGCCACCTTTGCACAGGGCGGTCTGGCGGCCAAGCTGATGGTGCCGATGCGCATTGCCGCTGGCGTGCTGGCCGCGGTCCGTGCCTTGCGGCGCGATCGGCCAGCGGTGGTGGTGGGCTTTGGCGGCTATCCCACGATCCCGGCGCTGACGGCGGCGCGGATTTTGGGCGTGCCGAGGGCGATCCACGAACAAAACGGCGTGTTGGGCCGGGTCAACCGGCTTTTCGCGCGCCGCGTTCAGGCCTTTGCCTGCGGCACTTGGCCGACAGATCTGCCCAAGGGCGTAGAGGGCACGCATACCGGCAACCCGGTGCGCGCCGCAGTGCTGGACCGTGCAGGCGCGCCCTATATTCCGCCCGGCGACTATCCGTTAAGCCTAGTGGTGCTGGGTGGCAGCCAAGGCGCGCGGGTGCTTTCGCAGGTTGTTCCGGCGGCGCTGGCAAGCCTGCCCGTTGAATTGCGTGCCCAGCTTCGTATCGCGCATCAAGCGCGCGAAGAAGATCGTGCCGCAGTTATCGCGGCCTATTCCGACGCAGGTATATCGGCCGAAGTTCAGAGCTTTTTCACCGATGTGCCGCGCCGCCTTTCAGAGGCGCAACTGGTCATCGCGCGCGCAGGTGCGAGCACCGTGGCCGAGTTGAGCGTGGTCGGACGCCCGTCAATTTTGGTGCCCTATGCCGCCGCAACTGGCGATCATCAAAGCGCAAACGCACGTGGGCTGCTAAATGCGGGTGCCGCGATTCTGATCCCTGAATCGCATTTTGATGTGGCAAATCTGGCAGAACAGGTGGCGCTGGTGCTTGGCAACCCAGAGGGCGCAGTGCGCATGGCCAGCGCCGCACTGGCCTATGGGCGCCCGGATGCGACAGAGCGGCTGGTGGAACTTGTAGAAAGCGTGGCGGGGGCAAAGGCATGAACGTGGCAACCAAACTACCCGGCGCGCTTGGCCCGATCCATTTCGTCGGTATCGGCGGCATTGGCATGTCGGGCATTGCCGAGGTGCTGATGACGCTGGGCTACCGGGTGCAGGGGTCGGATGCCAAGGCCAGCAAGATCACCGAACGCCTCGTGGGTCTTGGTGCCACCTTTTTCGAAGGCCAACGCGCCGAAAATATCGGCGAGGCGGCGGTGGTGGTGATTTCCTCTGCGATCAAGAAGGGCAACCCCGAGCTTGAAGAGGCGCGGCTTCGCGGCCTGCCGGTGGTGCGCCGCGCCGAGATGCTGGCCGAACTGATGCGGCTAAAGTCGAACGTCGCCGTGGCAGGCACACATGGCAAGACCACCACCACGACGATGGTGGCCACGTTG
>NZ_JBFHIA010000049.1:0-15415 GCF_041596715.1 Phaeovulum sp. | reverse complement strand
CACCCGACTGCGCTGATTTTGCGCGGCGCTTCCGTTTGGTCTCGATTGCTTGGGCCTGTCAGGTAAGCTAGGCAAGTACGCATAAGTACAGTCCGCACGATATGCCGGAAGGAGCCAGCCATGACGACAATTGAACGCGAGTCGATGGAATACGACGTGGTAATCGTTGGCGCAGGGCCCTCTGGCCTTTCGGCCGCGATCCGGTTGAAGCAGATCGACCGCGATCTTAGCGTCGTGGTGTTGGAAAAAGGCTCCGAGGTTGGCGCGCATATCCTTTCGGGCGCAGTGCTTGACACCAGCGGGCTTGATACGCTGATCCCCGACTGGGCAGAGCGCGGCGCACCGGTGAAAACCCGCGTCACGCGCGACGATTTTCTGCTGCTTGGCCCCGCAGGCCAGATGCGCATCCCGAACTGGACGTTGCCGCCGCTGATGTCAAACCACGGCACCTACATTGTCTCGATGGGCAATGTCTGCCGCTGGCTGGCAAGCGAGGCCGAGGCGCTGGGCGTCGAGATTTTCCCCGGCATGGCGGCAAGCCAACTGGTGATGGAGGGCGAGCGCGTCGCTGGCGTGGTCGCGGGCGAGTTTGGCCGCGAGGCCGACGGCAGCATTGGTGCAAGCTACGAGCCCGGCATGGAGCTGCGCGGCAAATACGTTCTGCTGGCCGAAGGTGTGCGTGGCAGCCTCGCCAAGCAGGTGATCGAAAAATACGATCTGTCCGCCGGGCACGAGCCGCAGAAGTTTGGCCTTGGCATGAAAGAGATCTGGGAGATCGACCCGGCCAAGCACCAGTTGGGCCGCGTCACCCACACGATGGGCTGGCCGCTGGGTGGTAACGCAGGTGGCGGCGGCTTTATCTACCACGCCGAAGACAACCAGATTTATATCGGGTTTGTGGTGCACCTGAACTACGCAAATCCGTGGGTTTACCCCTACATGGAGTTTCAGCGGATGAAGCACCATCCGATGATTGCCGAGCTGCTGGAGGGCGGCAAGCGCGTGGCCTATGGCGCGCGCGCAATCAGCGAGGGCGGCTGGCAATCGATCCCCAAGGTAAGTTTCCCCGGCGGGGCACTATTGGGATGTTCGGCGGGGCTTGTGAACGTGCCGCGCATCAAGGGCAACCACAACGCGATGCTTTCGGGCATCGAAGCGGCAGAGGCCGTGGCGGAGGCGATTGCGGCCGGGCGTGCGGGCGACGAGCTTGTGGCTTACGACGCCACGCTGCGCAGCGGTCCGGTGGCCCGCGACCTCAAGCGCGCGCGCAACATGAAGCCGCTTTGGGGCAAGTTCGGCATGTTGGCGGGCCTTGGGCTGGGCGGAATTGACATGTGGGTGGCCAACCTGACCGGCTGGAACCCGCTTGGCTCTGTTCGGCATCGCAAGAACGACGCGGCAACAACCGGGGTGGCGGGCAACTATGCTCAGATCGAATATCCAAAGCCTGATGGCAAGCTGAGCTTTGACCGGCTGACCAACGTCGCCTTTTCGGGCACCAACCACGAGGAAAGCCAGCCTTGCCATCTGCATCTGGCCGATCCGGCGGTGCCGATCGAGGTGAACCTGCCGACCTATGCTGAGCCTGCGCAACGGTATTGCCCGGCGGGGGTCTACGAGGTGATCGAGGCCGAAGACGGGCCGCGCTTCCAGATCAATTTCCAGAACTGCGTGCACTGCAAGACTTGCGACATCAAGGATCCGAGCGAGAACATCACTTGGACAACGCCGCAAGGTGGCGACGGGCCGAACTACCCGAACATGTAACGCTTGCGCGAGGCGCGCGGCCCAGCCGCGCGCCGTGCATTGCGCGGATGCCGTGCCACCGTTAGGCTTGCCCTCATGCCTCAGAGGAGCCGCATTTTGCCCCGTTTCGCCGACCGCTTTCTGCCAGCGCTGCTTGCGCTTTGTCTTGCCACATCGCCACAGTCAGCCACGGCGCAAGCCAGCGTCGATTTCGCCGGGCCTTTTCTGGCCGCGCGCGCAGCCGAATCCGCAGGCGATTTTGCCGCTGCCGCTAAATATTCGCTGCTGGCACTGAACGCCGACCCTGAAAACCTGTTCTTGCAGGAAGATGCGCTGCTTTCGCAGGTGGCGATGGGAAATATGGAGACGGCGCTGCCGCTGGCGAAGTCCATGCAGGCCGAGGCGCATGGCAGCCAGATTGCCTCGTTGGTGCTATTGGCCGATGCCGCGGCGCGCGCCGATTATGCAGGCGTGCAGGCGCTGGTGGCTGCGGGCACCAACACCGGGCCACTGCTTGATGGGTTGATTCAATCCTGGGCCTATGTCGGCAGCGGGCAGGTGGGTGCGGCGCTGGAAGGGTTCGATGCGCTGATCGCGAATGACAGCTACGCGGCCTTCGGGCTTTACCACAAGGCGTTGGCGCTTGCGAGCGTGGGCGATTTCGAGGGGGCCGATGCGATCTTGTCGGGTGCGGAGGCGGGGCCGCTGCAAGCGACGCGCCGCATGGTCATCGCGCAGCTTCAGGTGCTTAGCCAGCTAGACCGCAACGCCGACGCGCTGGAGATGATCTTGGCTCTGTTCGGCCCCGACCCTGACCCCGAGCTTGCCGCCCTGCGGGCGCGGCTTGAGGCAGGCGAGACGCTGCGTTTCACGCAGATTGAATCGGCGCAAGACGGGTTGGCGGAAGTGTTCAGCAGCGTTGGCGCAGCGCTTGGTGCTGAAAACACTGACATTTACGCGCTGTCTTATGCGCGGCTCGCGCTTCACATGCGCCCCGATGTTTCCGATACGGTGCTATTGGTGGCGGGCTTGCTGGAGGCATTGAACCAACCTGCGCTTGCCAGCACCGTCTACGCCCAGATCTCGCGCGATGATCCGGCCTATGTTGCCGCCGAGGCGGGCCGCGCCGCAGCCCTTTTTGCGGCCGATCAAAGTGATGAGGCGGTCGCGGCGCTTGTTGCGCTTTCGAGCGAATATCCCGAAATCGCTGCGATCTGGAGCAAGCTTGGTGACATGCAGCGTCGGCTGCAACAGTTCGAGGATGCGGCGGTCTCTTATGACAAGGCGCTGGCTCTCTTGGGCGAACCGCAGCCCGATCAGTGGTTTCTCTACTACGCGCGCGGAATGGCCAATGAGCGAGCAGGCAACTGGGCGGGTGCCGAGGCCGATTTTCGCGAAGCACTGAATCTTAGCCCCGATCAGCCGCAAGTGCTGAACTACCTTGGCTATTCTTATGTCGATCGCAACGAGAACCTTGACGAGGCGCTGGCGATGATCGAGCGCGCGGTGGCGGCTGTGCCTGAGGACGGTGCGATCGTGGATAGTCTTGGCTGGGCGCTCTATCGGCTTGGCCGCTATGAAGAGGCCGTGGCACCGATGGAAAAGGCGACCCAGCTTATGCCGGTGGATTCGCTGATCAACGACCATCTGGGCGATGTCTATTGGGCCGTCGGCCGCCAGCGCGAGGCAGAGTTCCAGTGGCGTCGTGCGCTTTCCTTCGAGCCCGATACCGAGGCCGAAGCCGAGCGTATCCGCCGCAAGCTTGAAGTCGGGTTGGATGCAGTGCTTGCCGAAGAGGGCGCCCCGCCCCTACGCGCCGTGACCGCCGCAAATGGCAATTGAAGAAGCTGCCCCCGCCAAGGTCAATCTGACGCTGCACATCACCGGGCAGCGTGCTGACGGCTATCATCTACTCGACTCGCTGGTGGTCTTTGCCGAGGTTGGCGACCGGCTGACGTTTGCGCCCTCTGATGATCTTAGCCTTGCGATCAGCGGGCCGCTGGCGGCGGGCGTGCCCACGGCGGGCGACAACCTTGTGCTGCGGGCGGCGGCGGCCTTGGGCGGCGGCGGGGTCGCGATCACGCTGGAAAAACATTTACCGATGGCTGCGGGGCTGGGTGGCGGCTCGTCTGACGCCGCGGCGGCCATGCGCGGCCTTGCGCGGCTATGGGGCCGGGCTTTGCCCGCAGTAGGCACTGTGGCGCGGCTGGGCGCTGACTTGCCGGTCTGCCTAGATCCACGCCCGCAGCGCGTGCAGGGCATTGGCGAGGTGCTTTCGCCGGCCCCCCCCTTGCCTCCGCTGTGGCTGGTGCTGGCAAACCCAGGCGTAGGGCTGGCCACTGCGGCAGTTTTTGCGGCGCTGGCCGAAAAGACCGGGCGCGCGATGCCCGCGGCTCTGCCGCGCTGTGGCTCGGCTGCGGAACTGGCGACGTTTCTGAGGATGCAGCGCAATGACCTCGAAGCCCCGGCGCAGCAACTCGCGCCGGTGATCGGCACGGTGCTGGGGGCGCTGGCGGCGCAATCGGGTTGCCTGATCGCGCGAATGTCTGGGTCGGGTGCCAGTTGCTTTGGCCTGTTCGCAGACCCGCTGCACGCAGCGGCCGCGGCGCGTGCCATTTCTGCCGCGCATCCGGCCTGGTGGGTGCGCGATACGGCGCTTGCCACTTAGGCGGTGCGCGCGACCACGTAGTCGGCCAGATCCGCCAGCATCTCGCGCAAGGGATGCGGGGGGAGTGCTGCAAGCGCGTCGCGTGCGTTACTGGCATAGCGCTGCGCCTCGGCGCGGGTGGCGGCAAGCGTGTCATGCCGCGCCATTAGCGCCATTGCGTGGTCAAGATCGCCCTCGCGCTGAACGCCCTTCTCGATGACCCGCGCCCAGAACTCGCGTTCGGTCGCATCGGCCTTGGCAACCGCCAGAATGACCGGCAGCGTCAGCTTGCGCTCGCGGAAGTCATCGCCCGTGTTCTTGCCGATCACGCCCGCTTCGCCTGCGTAATCGAGATAGTCATCGACCATCTGAAAGGCCACGCCAAGCGCATCGCCATAGGTGAACAGCGCGCTGATCTGGGCGGCACTTGCCCCCGCGATCACTCCGCCCACCTCGGTTGCAGCAGAAAAAAGCGCGGCGGTCTTGCCGCGGATTACCTGAAGATAGGTATCCACCGTCGTGCGCAAATCCTGTGCTGCGGTCAGTTGCAGCACCTCGCCTTCGGCGATCACCGCCGAGGCATTGGCGAGAATGTCGAGCACGCGCATGTTGCCCGTTTCGGTCATCAACTGGAACGAACGGGCAAAGAGGTAATCCCCCACCAGCACGCTCGACTTGTTATCCCAAAGCAGGTTGGCGGTCGGGCGGCCACGGCGCTGGCGGCTTTCATCGACCACGTCATCGTGCAGAAGTGTGGCGGTGTGGATGAACTCGACTGTCGCGGCCAAGTGCAGATGATAGGGGCCTTCATAGCCGCAAAGCCGTGCCGCTGCGAGCGTAAGCATCGGGCGCAAACGCTTGCCCCCCGCCTCGACCAGATGCGCGGTCACCTCTGGGATGCGCGGCGCGTGCTGGCTTGCCATACGCTCGCGGATCAGCAGATTTACCGCGTTCATGTCTTCGGCCAGTGCTACGGCCAGCCGGTCGTGCGGCTTTGCTGCCTTTTGCGTCTGCTGCATTAGCGCCCCTTATTCCGGTCAGCCTCGACAGGGCGAGGATTCGTACCTAAGTCTGTATGCATGAAAGAGCTTATGCGCACCACTGACCCGGTGAAACTTGCTATCGCTTCTGCCCTACTCGACGGCGAGGGTATAGCTGCGTTTCAGATAGACGTCCACATGAGCGTATTGGAAGGCAGTATTGGCATATTGCCGCGCCGCCTGATGGTTGCCGACTCGGATCTGGACAAAGCGCGCAAGGTTTTGACCGACAACGAGATCGGTGACAGCTGATGTTTGCGGCCGATGCGCTTTCTGACGATGCGTTTTTGGGGGGCAAGTTAAGCATCTTGCAGCCGCGCTTCGGATTTCGGGCGGCGATGGATGCGGTCTTGCTGGCTGCGGCCTGCCCGGCGGTGCCCGGCCAATCGGTGCTAGAGCTGGGCTGTGGCGCGGGCGCGGCCAGCCTGTGCCTTGGGGCGCGGGTGCCGGGGTTGCGGCTGACCGGGTTGGAATTGCAATCCGATTACGCGGCGCTTGCGCGGCAGAACGCTGCGCGTTCGGGGCAGGAGTTTGAGATTATCGAAGCTGATCTGGCCGCGCTGCCTGCGCAGGTGCGTGCGCGCCGCTTTGACCATGTGCTCGCCAATCCGCCCTACTTTGCCCACCCCGGCGCTGCCGCCGCTGATGCGGGGCGCGAAACGGCGCAGCGCGAAGCGGCAACGCCCTTGGCGGTTTGGCTGCAAACTGGGCGCAAGCGTTTGCTGGATGGCGGCCAGATGACGGTGATCTTACGCGCAGACCGCTTGCCTGATGCGCTTGCGGCGCTTCCGCCCGAGGCGGGCAGCGTTATGGTTCGCCCGATCATCGCGCGCGAAGGGCGCGAGGCGGGGCGGGTTCTAGTGCAGTTTCGCAAGTGCGGACGCGCCCGTTTCAGACTGCTTTCGCCTTTTCAATTACATGCGGCACCGCAGCATTTGCGCGACGGCGAAGACCTGACACCCGCCGCCCGCGCGATCCTGCGCGACGGTATGTCGCTGGATTGGCCGACGCCGGGTGGGCGATCATGAAAACGTGACGTGGCGTTGGCGGCAGGGCGTGACAGCGCCGCAGGAATGTGATGCTATCGGTTTAAAGACCAGCAGAAGAAGGAGACGGCCATGACAGTCGATGCCCATATCGAAGAGCTGCGCAAGAAGCACGAAGCGCTTTCGGCAGAGGTCGAAGACGCGCAGCGCCACCCGGGCTCCAGCGATCTTGAAATCGCCGAACTGAAAAAGCAAAAACTGAAATTAAAGGAAGAAATACAGCGCCTTACGCATGAATAAGCGCTAATTGCGGGCGGCGCGCGCAGCCAGTGCCGCGCCGCCTGCGATCAACCCCGCAGCGATGATCAGCGTGGCTTGCGCCTCGGCTACTCCAGCAAGCACCAGCGCCAGTGTCGAAAGCAGCGGAGCCGCATAGGCGGCGGTTCCCAAAAGCTGGATATCGCCGCGCTTGACCCCGATATCCCACGTGTAAAACGCAAGCCCCACAGGCCCAAGGCCAAGCGCCGCAATCGCTGCCCAACCCGCCGCATCCGCTGGCCAACGGGTGGTTTCCAGCAGCAGATGCGCTGGCAGCGACAGCGTCGCCGAGGCAAGGCAGAACACCACAACTGCCGCTGTTGGCACCGCGCCCAACCGCCGCGAGATCAGCGAATAGCCTGACCACGTAAAGGCGCAGAGCAACGCCAGAATGTGCCCGGCTTGCAGCGCCCCGCCTACGCCCCGCCCTGCCGCCACGATCAGCGCGGCACCGCCGAATGCCAGCACCGCGCCCGCCACATGCCCGCGCGCCAGCCGCTCACCGGGCAAAAGCGCGGATAGCAGCACGATCAGAAGCGGCCAGAGGTAGGCAATCAGCCCGGCCTCGGCGGGGGGTGCTGCGCGCAGGGCGCTGAAGTAGAGAAAATGATAGCCAAAAAGCCCCGCGGTGCCGAAGGCATAGACCCGTAGCGGCACCTTGCCCAGTTGGCCGATCCGGCCTGTCGCCAGCAGCCAGATCAGCCCGGCGCCACCACCGATGCCAAAGCAGAGCGCATTGAGCAAAAGCGGTGGAACCGGTGCGGTGCCGACCGTGAACAGCGCAAGCAGCGACCAGAGCACGACTGCTGAAAACCCGGTTGCCGTTGCCTGATTGCGCGTCATGCCTTGCCCCATGCGAAAGGCCCGCAAGATGCGGGCCTTTGCATTTCTTGCCAAGCGGAATCAGACGACGAATTGCCCGCCGTTGGCGGTAAGCGTGGAGCCGGTGATGAAACCCGCATCATCGGCGGCCAGAAACACTACGCAGCGCGCGATTTCCTCTGGTTCGCCCAGCCGACCAACGGGAATCTGCGGAATGATCCGCTCGGCCAGAACCTTGGGGTCGATGGCGCGCACCATTTCGGTGCCGATGTAGCCCGGGCAGATCGCGTTTACGGTGATGCCCGCGCGCGCGCCTTCTTGTGCAAGCGCCTTGGTAAAACCAAGATCACCTGCCTTGGCGGCGGAATAGTTGGCCTGCCCGGCTTGGCCCTTTTGGCCGTTGATCGACGAGATGTTGATGACGCGGCCAAACTTGCGATCGCGCATACCGTTCCAGACTGGATGGGTCATGTTGAAAAGGCCCGAAAGGTTGGTGTCCATCACCTCTTTCCACATCTCGGGTGTCATCTTGTGAAACATCGCATCGCGGGTGATGCCTGCATTGTTGACCAATACGTCAATCGGGCCGAGGTCAGCCTCGACCCGGGCAATGCCTGCGGCACAAGCTGCGTAATCGGCGACCGACCATTTGTAGGCAGGAATGCCGGTTTCGGCGGTAAACTTGGCCGCCGCTTCGTCATTGCCTGCGTAATTGGCGGCCACCTCGTAGCCTGCGGCTTTCAGCGCCACCGAAATGGCTGCGCCGATTCCGCGCGTGCCGCCCGTCACCAATGCTACTCTCGACATTTTCCCTCCAGAAAACGATCCCTGTTGAAATCCTGTTACCGAAAATAAAGGGGGCGCGCAACATTGTTGCGCGCGCCCTTGAAGCATTTGGCGAAATGTCAGGCCCGTTCAAGGCACATCGCAACACCCATGCCGCCGCCAATGCAAAGCGTGGCGAGGCCCTTGTTCGCGCCGGAACGCTGCATTTCGAACAGAAGCGTGTTGAGGATGCGCGCGCCCGAGGCACCGATCGGGTGGCCGATGGCGATGGCGCCGCCGTTCACGTTGACCTTGGCGGTATCCCAGCCCATGTCCTTGTTCACCGCGCAGGCCTGTGCTGCAAAGGCCTCGTTCGCTTCGATCAGGTCGAGGTCGGCGGCTTTCCAGCCTGCCTTTTCCAGCGCCTTGCGCGAGGCAAAGATCGGGCCGACGCCCATGATCGAGGGGTCAACCCCGGCGGTGGCGTAGGACGCGATGCGCGCCAGCGGTTTCAGCCCGCGCCGCAGCGCCTCGGCCTCGCTCATGAGCAGCACCGCAGCGGCCCCATCGTTGATGCCCGACGCGTTGCCAGCGGTGACCGTGCCTTCCTTGATGAACGCGGAGCGAAGCTTTTGCATCGATTCGAGCGTGGCACCGTGGCGGATGTATTCATCGGCGCTGACCACGATATCGCCCTTGCGGGTCTTAACCGTGAAGGGCGTGATCTCATCGGCGAACTTGCCTGCTTTTTGCGCGGCTTCGGCCTTGTTCTGGCTGGCCAGCGCGAAGGCGTCCTGCTCATCACGGCCGATCTGCCACTGACGCGCTACGTTTTCGGCTGTTTGGCCCATGTGATAGCCGTTGAAGGCATCCCAAAGCCCGTCCCGGATCATCGAGTCGATGAAGTTCAGATCGCCCATTTTCTGCCCGGCGCGTAGATGCGCGACATGGGGCGAAAGCGACATGTTTTCCTGCCCGCCCGCAATCACGATGCTGGCATCGCCCAATTGCACGTGCTGGGCCGCCAGCGCCACGGCGCGCAGGCCCGAACCGCAAACCTGGTTGATGCCCCACGCCGCCGACTCGATCGGAAGGCCCGCCTTGATATGCGCTTGGCGCGCCGGGTTTTGGCCTTGGCCAGCGCCTAGCACCTGACCAAGGATCGTTTCGCTGACCTCGGCCTTGTCGATCCCGGCGCGGGCCACCACCTCGGTCAGCACGGCGGCACCTAGGTCATGTGCGGGCGTGTTGGCGAATGCGCCGTTGAAGCTGCCAACGGCTGTGCGAGCCGCCGAAACGATTACGACATTGGTCATGAATCCCCCCTCGATTGCAGATAACCGATTGTGGGGCACGCTGTGTCTGGCAGGCCCCTTTGCCGCTGTGCAGCATGCGCAAAGATATGGGCGGGTCAAGCCTAATGGTGGTGCGCGCGCCGCCTTGCGCAATAATCTTGCGCGGCTTCCCGCCTTAGGCGCGCATTTCTGCAACTGGCGCTTTCCACGGCGGCACGATGGTTGGTGCGCCAAAATAGTAGCCCTGCATGCAGTCGATGCCGAGGCTTTGCAGAAACGCCGCATCGCGCGCGCTTTCAACGGATTCCGCGACCGTGAACATATCGAAATGCCGCGCGATAGACATCAGCGCCTGTGTCAGTACCTGATTGTCTGCATTGTCGGCGATGCCACGAATGAACTGGCCATCGATCTTTATGATGTCGAAGAAAAACTCGCGCAGGTATCGAAACGAGGTGAAGCCCGCGCCGAAATCATCAAGCGCAAAGGAAACGCCGCGCTGTTGCAGGTCTTGCATGAAGACTGTGACGAGATCTGGCATCACCATTGCCGAACTTTCGGTGATTTCCAGAATTAACCGCTCCGCTGCGGTATCGTCTAGCTGAAGCCCGCGGTTAAGCGTTTTCATCCAGTTCGGATATCCAATTGAACGCGCCGACATGTTGATGGCCAGCCGAATACCGGGGTCTTCGGCCAGCGCGATCAGCCCCATTTCCAGCGACAGGCAATCAATCTTGCGGCCAAGTTCAGTTGTTTCGATCGTTTCGATGAAATCTCTGGCCGGAATGATCCGCCCAGTTTCATCAAGCAGCCGAATCAGCCCTTCGTAGAACGCCGGGCGATCAGGGCGCGACGATTGCACGATGGGCTGGAACGCCAGCACGACATCGCGCCGCTCAACCGCCCGGCGCACCATGGACATGGTTTCACGATCACGGAGCGCAACCGCGTGGTCGAGTGGGCTGACCAGACCCGGCTCGACCGGCTCAGCCGGTGGAAGATCGCGCTGATACATGACCGCCTCCTTCGTGCTTCGCCGCAATTTCGCCGCGAAGCCGCTAAGAACAGGTAAAAAAGCGCGATTACTTCAAATTGCACAGAACTTGCGGAGCGCGGGCTTTCGCCCTGCGCAAAATAACCCTGCGCGCGGGTGCTGGCGCGGGGTTCTGGCCGTGGGTTCGGGTTTGGCGCGCCGAATTAGTTGGTGGGCGCGGGCTTGCCCTCGGCTACGAGTGCGGCCAGCAGCGCCTGTGCCTCGGGGCCATCCCATTCGGCATCGCCGATCATTCGCCCGATCTCGCGCCCTTCGCGGTCGATAATCAGCGTCACTGGCAAGCCCATGATACCCAACTCGCGCGAAAGCCTCTGGCGCTCATCGCGCAAAATCTGAAGTTGCGTCACGTTCGCTTCCGCAAAGAACTTTTCGATCGCGGGCATCGAGTTGCGCCCGGTGGCCACCGTTAGCACCTGAAAATCGTCGCTGCCCATCGCGCCCTGCAACCGGTCCAGCGAAGGCATCTCGACACGGCAGCTAGTGCACCATGTCGCCCAGAAGTTCACCACCAGCACCTTGCCGTGCCATTCTGCGATGCTGCGCTTGGCACCGGTATCGTCCAGAAGTTCCGCCTCGGGCAAAAGAACAGCAGGCGCGGTAATCGCTAGCTTTTTCATGTCACCCTGCCGGAGCGGTTCGAGGTCAAGCGCAAAGGCACCGCTTGCGGTTAGCGACAGCGCGGCGATGGCAAAGTAGCGAAGCAGGGACATGGCATTCTCCTTGGGGCGGACACTCAAGGATTTAACCCGTCTGACCCAGCGGCGATAGCCACCTCACCAACTCGTGCGCAGCAGCGAGGGGCTTGAGAAGGGCGGCGTTTTGCGGCAATTTGCGCACAGGGTCAGCAGTTCACCCAGGCGTCACCGGGCCAAATGGTCAGCTAAACCTGCGCTTTTGCACAAGGGTCATCTTTGTCCCCCCGTGCCGCGTCGAAAGCCGGTGACCATCGACCCTGAGGCCCCGGCACGAGACGAGGACCGAAATGACACGAACTGCATATCCATTTGAAGTTGCAGATATTTCTGCATTGGCAAAGGCGCTGGTGCGGCAGCTATCGGAATCAGCCGAGCCACCCGGCCATCTGACGATGCTCAACATGCTGGCGCGCGGTGCGGGCTGGCGCAACTATCAGCACTTTCGCGCCAGCCAAAGTGCAGAGGCATCGCTTGCCACACCCGCTGAAAGCGATGCCGCTGATTTCACGCAAGTTGAGCGCGCCCTGCGGCAGTTTGACCCTGCGGGGCGGTTGATCCGTTGGCCTTCGCGCACCAGTCAGGTTGCGCTATGCCTCTGGCCACTTTGGGCAAAGCTGCCCGCCGAGATTTCGATGACCGAGCGCGAGGTCAGCGAAAGGCTTAACGCGTGGCACCTGTTCGGCGATGCCGCGCAGGTGCGCCGCACCATGGTCGGTGAAAAAATGCTGACGCGCAAACCCGATTGCACGGACTATCGGCGGGTAGAACAGCGCCCGCCGCCCGAGGCGTTGGCGCTGATCCGCGCCTTGTCTGCGCGCGCCTAGCACAAACAGTCGCGCGGGATTTGCGCGTGCGGCCCGCGCCGTGTATGCCTCGGCGCATCAGATATTGCGCCGAGGCCCCACCGATGACCGATTCCGCCGAAACCCAATCGAACGCCATGTGGGGCGGGCGCTTTTCCGCCGGACCAGATGCGATCATGGAGGCGATCAACGCCTCGATCGGCTTTGACCAACGCCTTTATGCGCAGGATATTCAGGGAAGCCGCGCTCACGCGGCCATGCTGGCGGCGCAGGGGATCATTTCAGCCGCCGATGCCGAGGCGATTCGGGATGGGCTGCTGAATGTGCTGAGCGAGATCGAGGCAGGCGCGTTTCCTTTCCGCGTTGCACTTGAAGACATTCACATGAACGTCGAGGCGCGGCTGAAAGAGATAATTGGCGAACCTGCCGGGCGGCTGCATACGGCGCGCAGCCGCAACGATCAGGTCGCAACCGACTTTCGCCTTTGGGTGCGCGATCAGTGCGATGCGGCGATCAAGGGGCTAGAGGCGCTGATGCGCGCCGCTCTGGTGCAGGCAGAGGCGGGGGCGGGCTGGGTGATGCCGGGCTTCACGCATTTGCAGACCGCACAACCGGTGACATGGGGCCACCACATGCTCGCCTATGTCGAGATGTTCGCGCGCGACCGTAGCCGTTTTATCGACGCGCGCGCGCGGATGAATGAATGCCCGCTGGGGGCCGCAGCGCTGGCGGGGACCTCGTTCCCGATCGACCGGCAGGCAACCGCAGCGGCGCTGGGCTTCGATAGGCCTATGGCCAACAGCCTTGATGCGGTATCCGACCGCGATTTCGCTTTGGAGTTTCTGGCGGCCGCGTCGATCTGCGCGATGCACCTGTCGCGGCTGGCCGAAGAGTTGGTGATCTGGTCTTCGGCGCAGTTCCGCTTTGTGGCGCTGTCTGACCGCTGGTCCACCGGGTCGTCGATCATGCCGCAAAAGCGTAACCCTGACGCGGCCGAGCTGATCCGCGCCAAGATCGGGCGGATCTTGGGGGCGACGGTGGCGTTGTTCACCGTGATGAAGGGGCTTCCGCTGGCCTATTCCAAGGACATGCAGGAAGATAAAGAGCAGGTCTTTGACGCCGCCGATACGCTGATGTTGGCTTTGGCGGCAATGGAGGGGATGCTGGGTGATCTGACCGTCAACCGCGCCAATCTGGAAGGCGCGGCTTCCAGCGGATTTTCCACCGCCACGGATCTGGCCGATTGGCTGGTGCGCGAGGCGGGGCTGCCATTTCGCGATGCGCACCATGTTACCGGCACGCTTGTGGCGCTGGCCGAGTCGCGGGGCTGCGATCTGCCCGCGCTTAGCCTTGGCGACATGCAGGCGGTGCATCCGGCGATCACCGAATCGGTCTTTGAGGTGCTGGGGGTGCACAATTCGGTTGCGTCGCGGCGCAGCTATGGTGGCACCGCACCCGATCAGGTGCGCGCGCAGGTGGCGCGCTGGCAAGAGGTGTTGGGATGAAAAGGTTGCTTCGCCCCCCGCTGCTGCTTGTGCTGCTGGCGGGGTGCACTGACCCTGCGCTGCACGCGCGCATCGAAATGGATGCTGACGGCGCGCGGATCCAGCCAGAACTGACAGGACAAGTCGGCGCACTGACCGTGGGTTTCGTGCCATGAGGCGGATCGTGTTGCTGGCTGTTTTGGTGTTGGTGCAAGCCGCCTGCGGTGTCGATGGCGCGCCGCAGCCGCCCGGAACAGTCGCCGCCGCCGCCATTTCCAAGTGATAAACGGAGCTTTCATGCCGCCCGCCCAACCGATTAGCCGATTTCCGGCCACCCTCAGAAGGGTGCGCTGATGGACCATTTTCTCTTTCGCGAAGGCGTGCTGCACGCTGAAGATGTCGCTATTCCAGACATCGCGGCGGCGGTTGGCACGCCATTCTATGTCTATTCCGCGGCCACGCTGACGCGCCATTACCGCCTGTTTTCCGAGGCGCTGGCGGGGATGCCGCACCTCATCTGCTTTGCGGTAAAGGCCAACGGCAATCTTGCCGTGCTGAAGCTTCTGGGAGATCTGGGCGCGGGCATGGACGTGGTGTCGGGCGGCGAATACCTGCGCGCACGCGCCGCTGGCGTGCCGGGTGATCGCATCGTGTTTTCCGGTGTCGGCAAGACGCGCGATGAATTGCGGCTGGCGCTTGAAGGCGGCATCCGGCAGTTCAACGTGGAAAGCGAGCCAGAGTTGCACGCGCTTTCCGCGATAGCTGCCAGCATGGGCCTTCGCGCACCGGTGGCGCTGCGGGTCAACCCCGATGTCGATGCCCGCACCCATGAAAAGATCGCCACCGGCAAATCCGAAAACAAGTTCGGCATCCCGATTGCCCGCGCGCGGGCGGTTTATGCCGAGGCGGCGGCGCTGCCGGGCATCAATGTGGTCGGGGTAGATGTGCACATTGGCAGTCAGTTGACCGAGTTGGAACCCTTTCGCCAAGCCTTTGGCAAGCTGGCCGACCTCGTGCGCGCGCTGCGGGCCGATGGCCATACCATTACGCGCGTCGATTTGGGCGGCGGGCTTGGGATTCCCTACACCCGCTCGAACGAAGCACCACCGCTGCCGCTCGACTATGGGCAAGTGATTCGCGAGACCGTGGGGGATCTTGGCTGCGAGATCGAGATAGAGCCGGGGCGGCTGATCGCGGGCAATGCGGGGCTGCTGGTTGCTTCGGTGATCTGGCTGAAACAGGGCGAGGGCAGGCGGTTTCTGATCGTAGATGCGGCGATGAACGATCTTGCGCGGCCCTCGATGTATGGCGCGCACCACGACATCGTGCCCGTTATCGAACCTGCGGCAGGTGCCGAGATTGCGGATTTCGACGTGGTCGGGCCGGTTTGCGAAACTGGCGACACCTTTGCCAAGGCGCGCCCTCTGCCTGCGCTGGCCGAGGGCGATCTGGTGGCCTTCCGCTCTGCCGGGGCCTATGGCGCGGCGATGGCGTCGGAATACAACGCCCGCCCCCTTGTGCCCGAGGTGCTGGTGCAGGGGGATCACTTCGCTGTCATCAGGGCAAGGCCAAGCTATGAGGAAATGCTGGGCCGCGATAGTATTCCCGAATGGCTTTGAGACAAAGGCGCGCCAGCGGAGAGTGAGATGAGGCAAACCCGCAGCCCGGTAGAACAGGCGTTGCGGCGGTTGCGGCTTCCGCTTGCCTTGACTTGGGCGGGGCTTGCGCTTGAACGCGGCCTGCGCGCCTTCTGGCCACTT
>NZ_JBFHIA010000048.1:0-15585 GCF_041596715.1 Phaeovulum sp. | reverse complement strand
TGATCTGGCTTTTCCGCCGCCCGATTCTTGATGAGTGGATCGCGCGCGGCGATGTGGCCTTGGGCACCTTGGTTGCGCATGTGATGGTGCATGAAATGGCGCACCACTTTGGCTGGTCGGATGATGACATTGCGGTGATAGACCGCTGGTGGGAATAGTCCGGGCTTTGGCGCGGGCCGTTCTCGTGGCACTCTGGTCGGACTTTTTACAACCCAAAGGAGTCCACCATGCACGCACCTATTACCCGCCGAAGCGCGCTTCTGGCCGCCGCATCATTGCCATTCGCGGCTGCCCTGCCCCGCACCGCGCGCGCAAGCGCGCCGATGCAGGGCTTAGCAATTGCGCCTTTCCACCGCGTCGCCGTTGGCGATTTCGAGGTGACAACGCTGCTTTCGGGCACCCGCATCGTGGAAGACCCGCATACTATTTTTGGCACCAACGCCTCTGACGCCGATTTCGCCGCCGCCGCCACCGCAGCCTTCATTCCGGCGGACAAGACGCGATTCTACTTCACCCCGGTTCTGGTCAACGCCGGGGCAGAGTTGGTGCTGTTCGACACCGGCAATTCCTCTTCCGAAATCGTCGCCGCGCTGGCGGCGGCGGGCGTTACCCCGGATCAGGTTGATACCGTGGTCATCACCCACATGCACGGCGACCATATCGGCGGCTTGATGGAGGGTGAAACTGCCACCTTCGCCAATGCCCGCTATGTAACCGGCAGCGTCGAGCACAATTTCTGGTCTGCGGCGGGCAATGCGGGCTTCGACGCCAAGGTGCGCCCACTGAACGAGCGCATGAGCTTTATCGAACCCGGCACCAGCCCCGTGCCCGGTATCACCGCGCTCGACGCACCAGGCCACACCCCCGGCCACATGGCCTATATGCTTGAAAGCAGCGGGCAAAACATGGTGCTGATTGCCGATGCGGCAAACCACTACGTCTGGTCGCTTGAACAACCCGACTGGGAGGTGCGCTTTGACGCCGACAAGGCGCAGGCCGCCGCCACAAGGCGCAACCTTCTGGGCATGATCGCGGCCGATAGGTTGCCTTTTGCCGGCTATCACATGCCGTTCCCCGCAGTCGGCTACCTAGAAGCCAAGGGCGCGGGCTGGCGCTATGTTCCGGCATCTTACCAACTGTCACTTTAAAAAAACTCGCTGCGGCGAAAGCGTCGCAGCGAAACCTTTGTTAGCGCAACCACTGGAATTACGCGCGCGAAGGTGGCAGTGTATGCCCGCATCAGACGAGGCTACCGATGAACCCGATCCTGACCGTGACGCTGAACCCGACGGTTGATTATTCGACAACGACCGACGCGGTAGAGCCCGACCGCAAGCTGCGCTCTACCAGCCCCGACACCGACCCCGGTGGCGGTGGCATCAACGTCAGTCGCGCCATCACCATTCTGGGCGGCCATTCTACCGCCTTCGTAGCAGTGGGCGGGCCGATGGGTGACAAGCTCGTGCATCTTCTGACCGACGCTGGCATCGGCCTTGCCCCGTTTCCGGCACCGGGCGAAACCCGGCTAAGCTTTTCGGTGCATGAAAAGGCCAGCGGGCATCAGTTTCGGTTTGTGACGCCCGGGCCAGACTGGCCGCTGAAATCGGTGAATGCAGCCTTGGCGCGGATCTCGCGCGCCGCACCGCGCGGTGGTTTGGTGGTGCTGTCGGGCAGCCAACCGCCGGGTGTGCCAGCCGATTTCCCCGCGCGTCTTGCAGCGCGTATACGGCGCACCGGGGCGCGGCTGGTGCTAGATACCTCGGGCAAGCCGCTGCACCATCTGCTCAAGGCGGCTACGGCCCCGGTCTATCTGCTGCGGATGGACGGCGAAGAAGCCGAAGAACTGGCAGGCCGCACCCTGCCCAGCCGCAAGGACAGCGCCGATTTTGCGCAGCAACTGGTAGAACAGCGGTTGGCGGAAATGGTGATCGTGGCGCGCGGTGCCGATGGCTCGGTGCTGGCCACGTCCGAGGGGCGATGGCATGCCGCCGCAGCCAAGGTCGAGGTGGTTTCCAAGACCGGAGCGGGCGACAGTTTCGTTGGTGCCTTCGTGCTGGCGCTAAGCCGGGGTGAGCCGCCAGAGCGCGCGCTGCAAAAAGGCGCGGCGGCGGCAAGCTCGGCTGTTACAACGGCGGCGACGCAACTCTGCCGCGCCGCCGAAGTGCGGCACCTGACGCCGCTTTGCACACTCAGTAGGGTCTAGTGGTCCGGCGGCGTTACCGCCGCCGGGGTCCAGCCTTTCAGGCGCGCGCTGCGCGGCGGAACACCAGCGCCGCGAACAAGCCGAACAGGGTTTTCGAAACGAAGCTTGCACCGTAAGGCACGATCGTGACGAAGGCCGGGTTAACAATCGGCAGGATCACAAAGAAGTTCATGCTCCAGACGCAGACCAGAATACCCAGAATCATCGCAAATTCGGCCCAGCTTCCGGCCAAGCGGGGGAATACGCGGGCAACAAAATACGCCGCAGCAATACCCAAACCAATAGCCAAGACCATATGAATTACCAGCCCAAGCGCCACTGAATAAGAGGCGTTCGCCAGCGAAGGAAACACGGTTTCCGTAATTCCACGCGCCACATCGGCGCTGCCGGAACCTACGAGTCCACGATAAATTGCAATCCACGCTATTTCGGCGGCACCCCCCGCGAGGCCCGCCCAAAGCCCGGCCGACAGCAAGGAACGCTGGCTCGGTGCGCTTTGGGTCATGATCTGCTGCATCTCTCGTCTCCTTGATTTACGATCGACCGTTAAATGACGGTCAAACCTGCTACCTCTGCAGAATCGGAGCCTGCGCGCCGGTTCTGCGGCCGCACCTCAGCACTGCAGAAGAACGGTGCCCTTTGCACTGATACAAGTCAATTCTGCGATGCATAACGGTTATGCGTTTTCAGCTTTGGTCGCGCCACCGGTTCACTATTGGATAGCGGCGATCAAGCCAAAAGGCGCGGGTCGATAACCGCGGGCCGGGGGCGGATTGAAAGCGCTTCCATTCCGATATGTAGAGCAGATGCTCCACCCGCTTCACCGTGGCGCGGTCAAACCCTGCCGCCACCACCTCGGCCACAGACTGGTCGCCTTCGACCAGCCGCTCGAGGATTGCATCGAGCACCTCGTAGGGGGGCAGACTGTCCTGATCCTTCTGGTCGGCGCGCAGCTCTGCGGTAGGCGGCTTGTCGATCACCCCGGGCGGAATAACCTCGCCCGCGGGGCCAGCCATCCAGTCGCGGTGGTTCGCGTTCCGCCAGCGGCAGGTTTCAAAAACCCTTGTTTTATAAAGGTCTTTCAGCGGGTTATAGCCCCCCGCCATATCGCCATAGATGGTGCAGTAGCCCACCGCTACCTCGGATTTGTTGCCCGTGGTCAACAGCATTTCGCCATGCTTGTTGGATATCCCCATCAACATCAGCGCGCGCAGCCGGGATTGGATGTTTTCTTCGGTGACATCGGGCGCGGTGCCCGCCATCACGCCCGAAAGCGCCTGCGCTACCGCCGCACGAGCACCTTCGATCGGCACTGTATCAAGGCGGCACCCGAGGCGGTGGGCGACATCTGCGGCATCGTCAAGCGAGGCTTGCGAGGTGAACTCGGAAGGCAGCATGACGCAGCGCACATTTTCCGGGCCCAAAGCATCGGCAGCAATGGTTGCGACCAGCGCCGAGTCAACGCCCCCCGAAAGCCCAAGCAGCACTTTGGAAAACCCTGATTTTCCAAGGTAGTCCTTCAAGCCCAGCACCATCGCGCGATAGTCCTGTTCCCAAGTATCGGGCTGCGGGGCAAGCGACCCTTGCAGCACGCGCCAGCCGTCCGGCCCGCGCGCAAGATCGACATGCTCGATCACCTCGTCGAAGGGCGGAAGTTGCAGCGCCAGTTCCCCACCGGGATTCAGCGCAAAGCTCGCACCGTCGAACAGTTGATCGTCCTGCCCGCCGACTGCATTGAGGTAGATCAGCGGCAACCCGGTTTCGACCACCCGCGCCACCGTCACCTGCATACGCAAGTCAAGTTTGCCGCGCCGATAGGGCGACCCGTTCGGCACCAGCAGCACCTCGGCACCGGTTTCGGCCAGCGCCTCGGGCACGTCCTCATGCCATGCATCCTCGCAAACCGGGGTGCCGATCCGCAGCGGGCCGATTCGGTAAGGGCCTGAAATCGGGCCCTGATCGAACAGCCGCACTTCGTCAAAAACATCGTCGTTGGGCCGATGATGCTTGAGCATCCGCGCCACGACCTTGCCGCCCTGTAGCACCCACCATGCGTTATAAAGGCCGCTGTCGTCGGCATAGGGCCCACCGATGCCCAGCGCCGGGCCATCTGCACAGGCCGCCGCCAACTGCTCCATCGCCGCCATCGCTTCGGCCACAAAGGCGGGTTTCAGCACCAGATCCTGCGTCTGATAGCCAGTCAGGAACATTTCGGGCAGCGCCACCATATCGGCCCCCGCCTCGCGCGCGGATTTCCACGCCTGCTCGGCCTTGGCGGCATTGGCGGCAAAAGCGCCCACTGTCGGGTTCAGTTGCGCGATGGTCAGGCGAAAACGGTCGGTCAAGGCAGGCTCCACTAGGCGTCCCCCCCGGTTTAGCAGAACGAGGCGCAAGCGAAAGTGCGCGCGTGCACCCTGCCCGCGCGCCCCCCGCCCTGCCCGCGGCTTGTCAGCGCCGGATCAGCGGCTTAGGTTTGCACGCAGATATCGCGCGCAAGCGTGGGCGGGGTCGCGAACGGGGGTTGGCAGATGGCGGGCATGCTTCGGGCGGGGTTCGGGCTGGCGTTGGTGCTGGCGCTGACGTCGGGTTCTGCGCTGGCGCAGCAGGTAACGACCAAGCAATACGAGGACGGCGGTTTCTACGAAGGCAGCTTCAAGGATGGCCGCCAGCACGGCTTTGGCACCTATCGCACCACCGACGGCTACGAATACGTCGGCAACTGGGTCGATGGTGTGATCGAGGGCGAAGGTCGCGCGCGCTTTCCCAATGGCTCGGTTTATGAAGGCAGCTTTGTCGCGGGCCAGCCGCAGGGCAAGGGCCGCATCGTCTTTGCAGACGGTGCCAGTTACGATGGCGACTGGGTCGCGGGCGAGATGACCGGCGAGGGCATCGCAGTCTATGCCAACGGCACCCGCTACACGGGCGGTTTCGTGAACGCCGTGCACAACGGCAAGGGCGAGATGCAGGGTGCCGATGGCTACATCTATTCCGGCGATTGGGTAATGGGCGTCAAGGAAGGCAACGGTCGCATCACCTATGCCGATGGCTCGACCTACGAAGGCCAGATGCTGGGCGGCCAGCGCGAAGGGCTGGGCAAACTGACCACGCCCGATGGCATGATCTATGACGGAAGCTGGCTTGCCGGAAAAATGAGCGGTGCCGGGCGGCTGGAGCAACCCGGAGGCGATGTCTTTGAAGGCACCTTCCTCGATGGCAAACGGCACGGCATGGGCACCGTCACCTACGCCAACGGCGACATCTACGAAGGCGGTTTTGTCGAAGATCGCCGCGACGGGCAGGGCAGCTTTCGCGGTGCCGATGGCTATATTTACGATGGCACTTGGGTCGCTGGCCGGATCGAGGGCGAAGGTCGCGTGGTCTACCCCGATGGCACGATCTACGAGGGCGGCTTTGTTGCCGATCAGCCCGATGGCCAAGGACGCATCACCTACCCCGATGGCTCCAGCTACGAAGGCGGATGGGCGGGTGGCTTGATCGAGGGCCGGGGCGTGGCAAGCTATGCCAATGGCATGGTCTACGAAGGCGATTTTCTGGCCGGCCGCAACCACGGCCAAGGCCGCATGAGCTATCCCGACGGCTATGTCTATGAAGGCGCGTGGGAAGATGGCTTGCGGCACGGCCAAGGGCGTGCCGTTTATGCAGACGGCTCGATCTACGAGGGCAATTTCGTGCAAGGGCTGCGCGAAGGCAAAGGCGTGCTGACCACACCCGCAGGCTATCGCTACGACGGCGAATGGCGGGCGGGCGAGGCCGAAGGGCAAGGCGTTGCCAGTTACCCCACCGGCGATGTCTACGAGGGTGGCTTTGTCGCCGGCAAGCGCCAAGGTCGCGGTGTAATGGTTTATGCCAGCGGTGGGGTAATCGACGCAGAATGGCGTCAGGATCTGCCGCTAGAGGCCGCCCCCGACGTTCCAGCCTCGGCGCCTGCTGCAACCGAGCCTGAAACGGACGAACCCGCAGAGCCAGCCCCGGCAAACTAAGCCAAGGGCGGCCAACGCGCCGGTGCCTGCGCTCTGGCGCGGCACCAGACGCCCCCCCAAGCAGCGTGCCAACGCGGCCTTATTGCCCATAGGCACCTGCGGCAAAGCTGCCACAGAGGCAAAAGCCGCACGTGCGCGCAAGGCTTTGCCTTCTCATGTTTTTCTTCATGCTCGCCAGGTGCCACAGCAGCACTTCCACTATGTTCACCCAGCCGAAAATATCGCGCCGCCATGCCTGGTATTGCAACTAACTGACCAGTCAGTTAGTAATATCGCATGAACAGCACCACTCCCACCCCGCCCGGCACCGCCGCCGGCCCCAAGTTCCGCCGCCGCGCCGAAGCGCGCCCCGACGAGGTGCTCGACGCCGCCTTGGCGCTGTTTGTGGCAAAGGGTTACACCCACACCACAGTCGATCAGATCGCCCGCCGCGCCGGTATTTCCAAAGGCGCGGTCTATCTTTACTTCCCTTCGAAGAAGGCTCTTCTCGAAGGTCTGGTGCGCCGCGCGATCAGCCCCGTAGCGGTCTTTGCACAAGGCGTCGTCGGTGCCGAGCAGGGCGACCCAAGGCCACTGATTGCCCGATTTCTGCGGCTGGTGGCAAAGGCGCTTAGCGATCCACACACGCTTTCGGTGCCCAAACTGGTGATCCGCGAGGCTATTGCCGCGCCCGAAATTGCAAAACTTTACCATGACGAGGTGCTGGCCAATGCGATCCCGGCGCTGCAGCGGTTGATCGCGGCAGGCGTGGCTGGCGGCTACATCCGCCCGATTGACCCCGAAATGGCGGTGCGATGCGTGATCGGGCCGCTGGTTGCGCATGTGATGCTTTCAGAGGTGTTCGGCGTCACCCCGGCCGACGGGCTGGCGATCGAGCGACTGGTAGAAACGCATCTGGCCATACTCTTGGCCGGACTTGACCCTGAAACGGAGACGCCAAAATGAGCGCCATGCCAGGCTTTCTCGTCGGCTTGATCGCCGTTATCTGGCCGGGGTTCGGGGCCGAACCCGAAGCCGGCTATTCCGGCTATATCGAGGCCGATTACATTTATGTGTCGGCCACCGGTGCCGGACGACTGAGCGAGATCACCGCGATTGAAGGTATGTCAGTTGTGGCGGGGCAACCGCTGTTCCGGCTGGAAGACAGCACGCAGGCGGCGGCGCTGGCAGCAGCCGAGGCGCAGGTGGCGGCAGCGGAGGCCAACCTCGACAACCTGCAAACCGGCGCGCGCCCCGAAGAAATCGAGGTGCTTCGCGCTGCACTGGCACAGGCAGAATCGCAGCAGAAACTGGCGCAAAGCACGCTTGATCGATCCGAGCAGCTCAGTGTCAGCGGCACCGCCACGGTGGCGCAACTCGATTCGCAGCGCGCCGCACTGGCCACCGCCACGGCGCAGGTTGCGCAAGCGCGCGCGCAGCTTGCGGTTGCAGAACTGCCGGCCCGCGCGGCGCAGCGCAGCGCCGCCGAGGCCGCGCTGCATGCCGCCGAGGCCGAAGCCGAACGCGCCCGCACCGCGCTATCCGAACGGCAGGTAGCGGCCCCCGCCGCTGGCCGCGTGGAAAAGCTTTTTTTCGACCCCGGCGAAGTCGCGGGCGCAGGCACCCCGGTGCTGTCGATCCTGCGCGAAGGCCCGATGACGGTATTGTTCTTCGTGCCCGAGTCCGACCGCCCGAAACTTGCACCCGGCGCGCGCTTTCGGCTTTCGTGCGATACCTGCGCACCGGGGCTGACCGCCACCCTCACCCGCCTTGCCGCCGACCCGCAGTTCACCCCGCCAATCATCTATTCGCGCGAACAGCGCACGCGGCTTGTCTACCGCGCCGAGGCAAAGATTGAAGCAGAGGCCGGGCTGTTGCCGGGCCAGCCGGTCAGCCTTGTGTTCTGGCCATGAGCGACGATTTCGCAATCTCGGTGCGCGGCATCACCAAGCGCTTTGGCGCGCGCACCGTGGTGGACAATTTCGACATGGATGTGCCGCGCGGTTCGATCTACGGCTTCCTCGGCCCGAACGGCTCGGGCAAGACCACCACGATCCGCATCATGTGCGGCCTGCTTACCGCCGATGGCGGCGACGGCACCTGCCTTGGCTACGATATTCGCACCCAATCCGGGCAGATCAAGGAAAACGTCGGCTACATGACGCAGCGCTTTTCGCTGTATGAAGACCTGACCATCCGCGAAAACCTCGACTTCGTGGCCCGCATGTATCGCATGAAGGGGCGGCGAGCCGCGGTAAACCACGCGCTTGACGACCTTGGCCTTGCCGACCGTGCCGGGCAACTGGCGGGCACCCTTTCGGGCGGCTGGAAGCAGCGCCTCGCACTGGCAGCCTGCATGTTGCATAAGCCTGCCTTGCTTCTGCTTGATGAGCCGACCGCAGGCGTTGACCCCAAAGCGCGCCGCGATTTCTGGGATGAGATCCGGCGGCTTTCAGCGGCAGGCGTGACGGTTCTGGTTTCCACCCATTACATGGATGAGGCGGTGCAGTGCGACTACATCGCCTATATCGCCTATGGCAAAAAGCTGATCGCCGGGCCGTCGCACGAAATACCGGCGATGATCGGATTGCACACATGGCGCGTGCAAGGCCCCGATATCAGCGCGCTCGAGACCGAGCTGCGCGCCACCCCCGGCGTCGGGCAGGTGGCGCGTTTCGGCGCGGTGCTGCATGTTTCCGGCACCGATACGGCGGCGCTCGATGCCGTGGCAAAGGCCGGCATGGCGCGCGGCCTGCACCGATGGCAAAAAAAGGACGCCGAGCTGGAAGAGGCGTTCATCTATCTGATGGCCTCGGCCTCTGACAATTTCAGCCGCGACGACGCGCCCGCGGTCAAGGCAGGGGCTGCGGCATGATCGGGTTTTCGCTTGGCCGCTTCTGGGCAGTGCTTGCCAAAGAGTTCGTGCAGATGCGGCGCGACCGGCTGACCTTTGGAATGATGGTAGGGATTCCGATATTGCAACTGCTGTTGTTCGGCTTTGCGATCAACACCGATCCGCACCATCTGCCAACACTGGTCGAAATTGCCGATGACGGGCCCATTACGCGCGCCGTTCTGGCTGGCATGGAAACCTCGGAGTATTTCCAGTTCATCGGCCGGGTTGACGGTATCGAGGCGGGCGAACGCGCGCTGCGCGATGGCACCGCCAATTTCGTGGTCGTCGTGCCGCAGGGATTCGAACGTGATGTCGTGCGCGGGCGCAGCCCCGAAATCCTCGTCTCCGCCGACGCATCGGACCCGGTGGCAGTGGGCAGCGCGATGAGCGCGCTGTCAGGCATACTCGAACGCGCCATCGAGCAAACGCTAACCGGGCCGCTGGCCACGGCCTCAGCCAGCCCGGCTGCGTTTTCGTTAACGCTGCACCGCCAGTTCAACCCCGAACAACTGAGTTCGGTGAATACCGTTCCGGGCCTTCTGGCGGTGATTCTGGCGATGACCATGGTGCTGATCACCGCCGTGGCAATCGTGCGAGAAACCGAACGTGGCACTATGGAATCGCTGATCGCCACGCCGGTGCGCCCGTTCGAGGTGATGTTGGGCAAGATCCTGCCATATGTCTTTGTGGGCTATGTGCAGACCGCAGTGTTCCTGATTTCCGCCGACCTTTTGTTCGACGTGCCGTTTTTGGGGTCGCACTGGGCGTTCTTTCTGGGCTTCAACCTCTACATCGTCGTCAATCTGGCGCTGGGTTTCCTGATCTCGACGCTGGTGCGCACCCAGATGCAGGCGATGCAGGCCAGCTTTTTCACGATTCTGCCTACGATCTTGCTGTCAGGGTTCATGTTCCCCTTCGCGGGTATGCCCGGCTGGGCGCAAGCCCTCGGCACCGCGATTCCGGCCACGCATTATCTGCGTATCGTGCGCAAAGTGATGCTGAAAGGCGCGACAATGGCCGACATTACGGGCGACATGGCGGCGATTGGGGTGATCCTTGCGGTGATCGTGCTGCTCGCAATGCTGCGCTATCGCCAAACGCTCGATTAACCGGGGCGGCGGGCCCGGCCTAGCAGATGCCGCCCTTGGTATTTCGATTTTGGCTTTTCTTTTCGCGCACTCGCCGTATAGTCCGGCCCCATGAACCGCACGCGGCACCCCATTGCCCCCTGCCCCGCACCGCATGACGCCTCGTCCTGCGCGCTGCCCCTTATTGGCCTGCTTCTTCTTGGTCGCGTCTGAGCGTGCCTTTGGGTGCGACCGCTCGGACAGGCCAGCACCCGAAACAGCCAAACCCTTCTGACAAATCCGAGATGACATCATGACCTCCGACCGCGTTCTGATTTTTGACACCACTCTGCGCGACGGCGAACAATCGCCCGGCGCCACAATGAGCCAATCCGAAAAGCTCGAGATCGCGCTGCTGCTTGATGAAATGGGCGTCGATATCATCGAGGCCGGTTTCCCGATTGCCTCCGAAGGCGATTTCGAAGCTGTCAGCGCCATTGCCAAGGTCGCGAAATCTGCCGTGATTTGCGGCCTCGCACGCGCCAACGCAAAAGATATCGACCGCTGCTGGGATGCGGTGCGCCATTCGCCGCGCCCGCGGATTCACACCTTTATCGGCACCTCGCCCCTGCACCGCGAAATCACCAAGCTGGGGCAAGAGGCGATGCTGGCGGTGATCCATGACACGGTGACCCACGCGCGCAACCTTTGCGACAACGTGCAATGGTCCGCGATGGACGCGATCCGCACCGAGCGTGACTATCTCTGCCAAGTGGTCGAAACCGCGATCAAGGCCGGGGCCAGCACGATCAACATTCCCGATACAGTGGGCTATACGCTGCCTGAGGAAAGCGGCGCGATCATCCGCATGTTGCTGGAACGGGTGCCGGGTGCGGACTCGGTAATATTCGCCACGCATTGCCACAACGACCTTGGCATGGCGACCGCGAACTCGCTAGCGGCGGTAAGCGCTGGGGCGCGCCAGATCGAGTGCACGATCAACGGTTTGGGCGAACGCGCGGGCAATACCGCGTTGGAAGAGGTGGTGATGGCGCTGAAAGTGCGGCGCGACCTGATGCCCTACAGCACCGGCATCGACACCACCAAGATCATGAACCTCTCGCGCCGCGTTTCGCAGGTTTCGGGCTTTCCGGTGCAGTTCAACAAGGCGGTGGTGGGCAAGAACGCCTTTCTGCACGAAAGCGGCATTCACCAAGACGGCGTGCTGAAAAACGTCGAGACGTTTGAGATCATGCGCCCCGCCGACATCGGCATTACCGAAACCAACATCGCCATGGGCAAACACTCGGGCCGTGCGGCGCTGCGCTCCAAGCTCGCCGATCTGGGCTTTGATCTGGCCGACAACCAGCTGGGCGATGTGTTCGTGCGCTTCAAGGCATTGGCTGATCGCAAGAAAGAGGTCTATGACGACGACCTGATTGCCCTGATGTCCGATACCGCCGCCAACACAGACAGCGACTATCTTCAGGTGAAATGGCTGCGGGTGATCTGCGGCTCTGAAGGCCAGTCGGCGGAACTCAAGCTGTTGGTCGATGGCGTCGAGCATAGCGCAGACACCTCGGGCGACGGGCCGGTGGATGCGGCCTTCCGCGCGGTGGATACGATCTACCCGCACAAGGCGCGCCTTCAGGTCTATCAGGTGCACGCCGTAACCGAAGGCACCGATGCGCAGGCCACCGTTTCGGTGCGCATGGAAGAAGACGGGCGCATCGTCACCGGATCGGCCGCCGACACCGACACGATCCTTGCCAGCGTCAAGGCCTATGTCGGCGCGCTGAACCGGCTGCGGGTGCGCCGCGCCAAGACCGCGCCCGACGCAGATCGCAAGACGGTGTTCATGAGCACGCCCTCGTGATCGCTTGCCCGGCGGTAAACCGCCGGGCATCCCCCTGCCCTTGCGTCCTTTTCCCTTCCGCCTCAGCGCCCGGCGTTTTATATGGGGTTCCAACCAAGGCTCGCGCTTCCGAGTCGGGGGCAGATGGGTTTTGGGAAACGGGATATTCGAGATGGCAGGGTTTGGTCTGTTTTCGTCTGACATGGCGATTGACCTCGGCACCGCGAACACGCTCATCTACGTGAAGGGCAAGGGCATCGTGTTGAACGAGCCTTCGGTGGTCGCGTATCATGTGAAGGACGGCAAGAAGGTGGTGCTCGCCGTAGGCGAAGACGCCAAGCTGATGCTTGGCCGCACCCCCGGCAGCATCGAGGCCGTGCGCCCGATGCGCGACGGCGTGATCGCCGATTTCGACAGCGCCGAAGAAATGATCAAGCATTTCATCCGCAAGGTCGCCAAGCGCACGACCTTTTCGAAGCCAAAAATCATCTGCTGCGTGCCGCATGGGGCCACCCCGGTGGAAAAACGCGCGATCCGCCAGTCGGTGCTGTCGGCAGGCGCGCGGCGCGCGGGGCTTCTGGCTGAACCGATTGCAGCCGCCATCGGTGCGGGCATGCCGATCACCGACCCGACCGGCAGCATGGTTGTCGATATCGGCGGCGGCACCACCGAGGTTGCGGTGCTGAGCCTTGGCGACATCGTCTATGCCCGCTCGGTGCGGGTGGGCGGCGACCGGATGGACGAGGCGATCATCAACTACCTGCGCCGCCAGCAAAACCTGCTGGTGGGCGAATCCACCGCCGAGCGGATCAAACTCGCCATCGGCAACGCCCGTATGCCTGACGACGGGCGCGGCATCGGTATGCTGGTGCGCGGGCGCGACCTCTTGAACGGTGTGCCCAAGGAAATCGAGATCAATCAGGCGCATATCGCCGAGGCGCTTGCCGAACCTGTGCAGCAGATTTGCGAGGCGGTGATGACCGCGCTCGAAGCGACCCCCCCCGATCTTGCCGCCGACATCGTGGACCGCGGCGTAATGCTGACCGGGGGCGGCGCCCTTCTGGGCGATCTGGATCTGGCGCTGCGCGAGCAGACGGGGCTTTCCATCTCGATCGCCGAGGCACCGCTCAACTGCGTTGCGCTTGGCACCGGCAAGGCACTCGAGTTTGAAAAACAGCTCCGCCATGTGATCGACTACGACAGCTGAGCGCGCGGTCTGCGCCGCGCGCACCACGCGCCCGCTCGCGGGCTGCACCTAAAACGAGGACAGCTTGGCAAGAGACCGCGACGACATCGACTTTGCCCGGCCCGTGCGGCGCATTCTCGTGGCGCTCATGGCGATCGTGCTGGCGCTGACCTTTCTGGTCTGGCGCATTGACAGCCCGCGGGTGGAACGATTCCGCGCCGCCTTCATCGACCGCTTCGTGCCAACCTTCGATTGGGCCATGGTGCCGGTGACCAAGGTGCTTGGCATGGTCGAGGGCTTTCAATCCTACGCCCGCGTCTACGAACAGAATCAGGAACTGCGGCGCGAGTTGCAGCAGATGAAGGCGTGGAAAGAAGCGGCGGTGCAGCTGGAACAGCAAAACGCCAAGCTTCTGGCGCAAAATGCGGTGCGGCTTGACCCCAAGCTGACTTCGGTTTCCGGCGTGGTGCTGGCCGATAGCGGCTCTCCGTTCCGCAAATCCGTGCTGCTCAATGTCGGCCTGCGCGACGGCGTGGTGGATGGCTGGGCCACGATGGACGGGCTCGGGCTGGTCGGCCGCATTTCGGGCGTGGGGCAGACCACCGCGCGCGTCGTGCTCTTGACCGATGCGTCAAGCCGGGTGCCCGTGAAGATCGAACCCTCGGGTCAGCGCGCGCTGCTTTCGGGCGACAACTCGGCTTTGCCGCTGATCGAGTTTCTGGAAAGCCCCGAACAGGTGCGCCCCGGCGATCGCGTGGTGAGCGCCGGCGATGGCGGGGTATTTCCGGCGGGTATTCTGGTTGGCCAACTGGCGCAGGGCAGCGACCAACGTCTGCGCGTGCTTTTGGCCGCCGATTATGAACGGCTCGACTTTCTGCGCGTGCTGCGCGGCCACCCGATCGAGCAATTGCAGGATGTGGGCGCACTGATCCCGCCGCCGCCCGAGGCGAGCACCGAAGAAGATAGCGAGGCTCCGCAAAGCACCCCGAGCGCATTGCAAAGGCCCAGTGGCGATGGTTGACCCGATCTCCCGCCAGCTGTGGCTGCACCGCGCGCTGTATCTTGCGATCGCAATGGTCGTGCTGTTTTTGCGGTTGCTGCCGCTTTCAAGCGGCGCGTCGGGCTGGCCAGGACCAGACATCACGCTAGCACTGACGCTGGCGTGGCTGCTGCGGCGGCCCGAGTTTGTGCCTGCGGTGCTGGTGGTTGCCGTGATGCTGATCGAGGATCTGATGTTCCAACGCCCGCCCGGCCTATGGGCGCTGATCGTGCTGGGGGGAACCGAGTTCCTGCGCGCCCGCGAGGTCAGCCTACGCGACCTGTCGTTCATGCTCGAATGGATTACAGTGGGCGTTCTGCTGCTGGTGATGGTGCTTGCCGACCGTCTGGTGCTGTCGCTGCTGATGGTGCCGCAACCCCCACTTGGGCTGACGCTGCTGTATTATCTGGCCACGCTGGCCGCCTATCCGCTGGTGGTGATTGCCTCTTACGCCGCCTTCGGATTGCGCCGCGCCGCCCCGGGCGAGGTTGACGCCTTCGGGAGGCGGCTATGAGACGCACCCCCCGCGACGCCGCCGAAAGCACGCGCCGCATCAGTCGGCGCGGCGTGTTGCTGGGCGCAATTCAGGCAGGTGCGGTGGCGGTGCTGACGCTGCGGATGCGCAGCATGCAGCTGGCCCACGCCGATGAATACCGGCTTCTGTCAGAGGGCAACTCGATCAAGATCCGCCTGATCCCGCCCGCCCGCGGGCTGATCCACGATCGCAACGGCTATCTGCTGGCGGGCAACGAATCGAATTATCGCGTCACCATTACGCGCGAGGATGCGGGCGACTTGACCAGCGTATTCGCGCAACTGCGCCGCCTGATCGCCATCTCTGACGCCGATGCCGAAACCATGCTGGCCGATATCCGCCGCCGCAGCCCGCTAACCCCCTTCACCATCGCCGACCGGCTGAGTTGGGAGGAGTTCTCGCGCATCGCCGTCAACGCCCCCGCCCTGCCCGGCGTAACCCCCGAGGTGGGCCTTTCGCGGTTTTATCCGCGGCGCGGCGATTTTGCACATTCACTGGGCTATGTCGGCCCAGTTTCCGATTACGACCTTGGGCGCATCGAAGACCCCGATCCGCTCTTGCGGATACCGCGCTTCCAGATCGGCAAGATCGGCATCGAGACCAAGATGGAGCAGGCATTGCGCGGCCGCGCGGGCACCCGCCGGGTCGAGGTAAACTCGGCTGGGCGCGAAATGCGCGAGCTCTCGCGTCAGGAAGGCGTGCCGGGCGATACGCTGCAACTGACTCTGGACTATCGGTTGCAGAACTACGTGCAAACACGGCTGGGCACCGAAAGCGCCTCGGCTGTGGTCATGGATGTGACCAATGGCGATATCCTCGCCATG
>NZ_JBFHIA010000047.1:0-15667 GCF_041596715.1 Phaeovulum sp. | reverse complement strand
TCAAGCACGCCGATCAGCCTTCCACCAAGGCCGTGCACCGGCAGCACCAACTCGGATCGGGTGGTGGAAGAGCAGGCGATGTGGTCGGCGAAAGCCGCAACATCAGGCACGTTCATCGGCTTGCCGCTGCGCGCCACCGCACCGCAGACCCCCCGAGAGAACGGGATGACAAGGCAACCGTGACCACCCTGATATGGGCCGATCTTCATCAACTCTGGCGCGACAACACGGTAAAAGCCGGTCCAGTCAAAGCGATCGTCGGCGTGGTGGATTTCGCAGGCGAGCGTCGCCATCAGCGCGACCTCATCGGTTTCGCCGTGGGTAAGGGCACCAATGGTGGCGGCAAGGTTCGTATAATCGACGCGCATGAGGGCCTTTCTGGCAAGTGTTGGGCTTACCACGCCCCTACCCCCCTGCGGGGTATCTGAGCAAGGGCGAACTAAGGCCGCTCAATCGCAATTGCCGTACCCTCGCCACCGCCGATGCAAATGGCGGCGATGCCACGCTTGAGCCCGCGGGTTTCCAGCGCGTGCAACAGCGTCACGATGATACGCGCGCCAGAAGCGCCGATCGGGTGGCCAAGCGCACAAGCGCCGCCGTGGATGTTAACTCGCTCATGCGGCACCCCAAGCCGCGCCATGAAGGCCATCGGCACCACCGCGAAAGCCTCGTTCACCTCCCACAAATCAACATCATTGACGGCCCATCCAAGCCGCTTGAGCAGCTTTTCAGCAGCCGGCACGGGCGCGGTTGGAAAATCGGCGGGGGCTTGGGCGTGGCTTGCATGCCCAAGGATGCGGGCGCGGATGGGAAGGCCCTCTGCCCCTGCCACCTCGTGCGAAGCCAGCACCAAGGCCGCGGCACCATCCGATATAGAGGAAGAGTTGGCGGCAGTAACAGTGCCGCCTTGCCGGAAGGCGGGCTTCAGAAGCGGTATCTTTTCGGGGCGCGCAAGTGCTGGCTGTTCGTCCGCCGCCACCACCTTGCTACCACCTTTGCCAGTGATCGTAACTGGCGCGATTTCGCCTTTGAATGCGCCCGAAGCCTCTGCACCAAGTGCGCGGTTCAACGAGGCCAAGGCATAGGCATCCTGCGCCTCGCGGCTAAAGGCGAAGGCACCTGCGCAATCCTCGGCAAAAGTGCCCATCAGGCGACCTTTGTCATAGGCATCCTCAAGCCCGTCGAGAAACATGTGGTCAAGCGCCTGGGCATGGCCAAGCCGCGCGCCAGCACGCATCTTTAGCAAAAGATAGGGCGCGTTCGACATGCTTTCCATGCCGCCTGCAACCATCAACCCGGTCGCGCCAAGCGCGATCTGGTCATGCGCCATCATCGCCGCACGCATACCCGAGCCGCACATCTTGTTGATCGTGGTGGCGGGAACCTCTTGCCCAAGCCCTGCCGCAAAACCGGCTTGGCGCGCGGGTGCCTGACCTTGGCCAGCGGGCAGCACGCAGCCCATCATCAGCTCTTCTACCCGAGCCGATGCGACGCCAGCTTGCGCCAGCGCCGCGGCGATTGCAGCACCACCAAGCTCTGCCGCCGAAAGCTGCGCGAATACGCCTTGCAGGCCGCCCATCGCCGTTCGTGCCGCGCCTACGATTGCCACGCTTTGCATATCACCCTCGCTTTCTGACCCACGCTTTCATGCATACCGAATGGTAAGCTTTGCCGTCTAGCCTTGGGCGCGTTGGATCTGTGCGGGAAAGCAAATGAAACTCTCTGCAGAGGCGGTCGATAGCTCTTTGGTGGTGCGGCTGTGCGAATCGCGCCTAGACGCCGCAATTGCGATCGAGTTCAAAGATCGGATGCGCGAGATGCTGGCCTACCCATCGCCGCATGTCGTTCTGGACATGGCCGAGGTGGGCTTTCTCGATAGCTCGGGCCTTGGGGCGCTGGTGGCGGTGATGAAAAGCCTGTCACCCGGCCGACAATTGGAATTGCGCGGGCTAAGCGCAAATGTCGAACGGGTCTTTCGCCTGACGCGAATGGATTCGGTCTTCACGATTTCGGCGGATGTGCCGCGCGATGGCTTGCGTGATGTGGGCTGAGCAGATGTCTCTGCCCAAAAACCGGTCCGCACCGCAGCAAGGACGCTGCACCGGGGTATTTCAAAGCGTGTTTCCCGCCGAACAGCATGCCGTCCGCAAGGTGCTGCATGCGGTGATGGCACGCTTTGCACCACATATCAGCGAGGGTGAAGCGGGCGCGCTAGAGCTGCTGTTGGCAGAGCTGATGAATAACATCGTCGAACATGGCTATGCGCCCGGTCGGGTAGGCTCGATATCGCTTTCAATCCTCTGCGACGGGCGCGGGCTTTCCTGCTCGCTCATTGACGACGGCAAGCCTTTGCCCTCGCGATGCCTGCATCCACCCGGCCTGCCCGACACCGCCGTTGCAGCCGAAAGCTTGCCCGAAGGCGGGTTTGGTTGGTTCTTGATTCACGATCTCGCGCGCGATTTGCGCTATCGGCGCGAAGACGGCCAAAATCTGTTGGATTTTCGTCTGCCGCTGGGTGCGCCGGAGGGATAATCAGTTCATCTGGAACTGCAACGGGTAGCGGCCATCCTCAAAATCGCCGAACAGATCGGGCAGATCCGGGTGGCCCACCGGCTCGCCAGAATAATCCGCTACCAGATTCTGCTCGGAGACATAGGCCACATAGTAGCCCGTCCCATTCTCGGCCAGCAGGTGGTAAAAGGGCTGATCCTTCGAGGGGCGGCTATCCTCGGGGATGGCGTCATACCATTCCTGCGTGTTGGAAAACATCGCATCGACATCGAAAACCACACCGCGAAACGGGTGCTTTCGATGACGGACCACTTGGCCCAGATGATACTTTGCACGCGATGTCTGCATAGCAATGCCCCCGGATATCAAAATAGCCTTCTAGGGGGGCACAAGTCCACCACCCCGCCGCGATTCGTGCGGAAACAGTCTGTGAACCGAAGCCAGACAGTTGTGAAAGTGGATTCGTGATTTCCCGGCGCGCACAATTTTGTTAGGGTCTTCGCAAAACAAGAACTGAGGCAGTGATATGGGCAGATTTCTATGGCTGGCGGTGGCCTTACTGGTCGCCTCTTGCGGCGGCAGGTTTTCAGAACCGCGAAACCTTGATGACGCCTGTGCGCTGGTGCGAGAACGGCCAAGCTACTTGCGGGCCATGAACAGGACCGAAAAAGAGTGGGATGTGCCGGTTTCGGTGCAGATGGCGATCATCTATCAGGAATCGAAATTTGTCGGCAACGCCCGCACACCGCGGCGCTATGCGTTGGGAATCATTCCACTCGGGCGCATCAGCTCGGCCTACGGCTATGCGCAGGCGCTCGACGGCACATGGGCTGATTACGAAGCCGCAACGCGCGGGTTTGGCAAAAGCCGCACCGATATTGACGACGCTACCGACTTCATCGGCTGGTATCTCGACGGTTCCGAAAAGGCGCTTGGCATCGCCAAGACCGACACGCGCAACCAATACCTTGCCTACCACGAGGGCCGCTCGGGCTATGCGCGGGGCAGCTATCGTTCCAAGGGGTGGCTGTTGCAGGTGGCGTCCAACGTGGCAGCACGCGCTGACATGTACCAGCGCCAGCTTGCCGCCTGCGGCAAACTCTAGTTTTCGCGGCGATCAGATTCGGTGTCTATGTCGAACAGAAAGTTCGAATAGTCTTCGCCAAACGTCAGGTTGTCGAGCAGCACTGACGTCTGGTTGCCGAACTCGTCGCGGATAATCCATTGCTTCAGCGTGATGGGATCGGGCGAAAAGATCAGCAGGATAGAGCCGTATTCCGGGTGGTCGGGGTCTTGCGCCTCGACCCAAGTCATCGAGGCGTCGCTGCCATAGCTGACAACGTTGTCAGCCTCTGCCAGATTGACATTGCGCGCCAGCACAAGGTTGAGCGGCGTCAGCTTGAGCGGATATTGCTCGGCCGGGCCGTTTGACTTGCCGTCAAAGATCGCCACCTGCCCACCCGAGGCAAGCACCAGCGTCTGTTCGGGCGGGTCATACTCGAACCGCGCCCGCCCGGGGCGGTAAAGAAAAAGCTTGCCGGTCGAGCGCGAGCCATCGGCGTTGATCTGGCTGAAGGTCGTCTCGGCGCTGCGGATGCCGTTGAGATACGCTGACAGCGCATCAAGCGTTTGGTTCTGCGCATTGGCAGGCAGCGCGGGTAGCAGGGCCAGCACAAGGGCAAGGGCGGGGGCAAGGCTTTTCATGCGGTGAATCTAGTCGCTAATTCGCCGCGCTTCTAGCCCCGCCCGATCACTGTTCAGGCACCAGTATCTCGCGCTTGCCGACATGGTTTGCGCTTGAGACCACGCCTTGGTCTTCCATCTGCTCAACCAGTTTTGCTGCCTTGTTATAGCCTACACCAAGTTTGCGCTGGATATACGAGGTCGAACATTTGCGGTCACGGATCACGATCGCCACAGCGGTATCGTAGAGCGCGTTTTCCACATCGTCGCCGCCACCAAGCCCAAGCACCGCATCAATATCGGCCTCGCGGTCGTCATCGGGGCCATCGACCACGCCTGAATGGTATTCGGGCGGGCCGAAGGATTTGAGGTGGTTGACGATTTCCTCAACCTCTTCGTCGCTGACAAAGGGGCCGTGGATGCGGGTGATCCGCCCGCCCCCGGCCATATACAACATGTCGCCCATGCCCAGCAGTTGTTCTGCCCCTTGCTCGCCCAAAATGGTGCGACTGTCGATTTTCGAGGTGACTTGAAAACTGATGCGGGTGGGGAAGTTGGCCTTGATCGTGCCGGTGATGACATCGACCGAGGGGCGCTGCGTTGCCATGATGAGGTGGATGCCCGAGGCCCGCGCCATCTGCGCCAACCGCTGGATGCAGGCTTCAATCTCTTTGCCCGCGACCATCATCAGATCGGCCATTTCATCGACCACGACCACGATGTAAGGCAGCGTCTGCGGCGCAAACTCTTCAGTCTCGAAGATCGGCTCGCCGGTGTCTTCGTCAAACCCGGTCTGCACGGTGCGGCGGAACATTTCGCCGCGCTCTAGCGCCTCATGCACACGGCCGTTGTAGCCTTCGATGTTGCGCACCCCGGTTTTTGACATTTTCCGGTAGCGCTCCTCCATCTCGCCCACCACCCATTTCAGCGCCACAACGGCCTTTTTCGGGTCGGTGACAACAGGCGACAGCAGATGCGGGATACCGTCATAGACGCTGAGTTCCAGCATCTTGGGGTCGATCATGATCAGCCGACATTCGGCCGGCGAAAGCTTGTAGACAAGGCTCAGGATCATCGTGTTGATCGCCACGGACTTGCCCGAGCCGGTGGTGCCGGCAATCAGCAAGTGGGGCATCTTGGCCAAACTGGCCACCACCGGCTCGCCAAAAATATCCTTGCCCAGCGCCAGCGGCAGTTTTGCCATGCTATCGCCAAAACCGCGGTCCGAAAGGATTTCGCGCAGCACCACTTTTTCGCGGTGGGTATTGGGCAATTCGATGCCGATCACGCTGCGCCCCGGCATGGTCGATACCCGCGCCGAAAGCGCCGACATTGACCGCGCGATATCGTCTGCAAGGCCGATCACCCGGCTGGCCTTTAGCCCCGGCGCCGGTTCAAGCTCGTACATCGTCACGACCGGGCCGGGGCGCACCGAAACGATGTCGCCTTTGACCCCGTAATCGTCGAGCACGTTTTCCAGCATCCGCGCGTTTTCTTCCAACGCTTCATCCGAAAGCGAATGGCGCTGGATGTGCACCGGGTTGGTCAGCAGGCTAAGCGGGGGCGGCTCGTATGCCTGCGGTTCAGGCTCAAGCCGCAGTTTCGGCTGCGCTTCGGCCTGCGCTTGCCGCGAGGCAGTGGCCGATTTGCGCGCAACGTGCTGCACCACCCGTTTCGGCTCTGTATTGGCCAAAAGCGCGCGCCCCAGCACCAGCGGGGGCATTTCTTCCTCAACCGTTTGCCATTCGTCTGCAACGTCAACTTCGGCAATCGGCGCGCTTGGCGTGGCAGTGGGCGCGGCAGGCGGGGGCGCTGGCATGAACCGCGGCGCTGCGGCACGCAACGGCGGCTCGGCCCGCACCGCAGCCTCGGGCACGGGTTTCGCGACACGGGTCAACCGCGCCGCCACAGCAGACAACACCGAGGCGGCCGGAGCAGCAGCAGCAGCTTCGGCGGCAACGGGTTGCGTGGTGGGCAAGGGCGCTGCCGCCCCTGCCGCCGAGCGGGCGCGCACGGCGTCGGCGATGCGTGTGCGGATACGGTCTTCGCTGGGCGCTTCGGGCGCGGGCACATGCGTAAACGGCTGCGCCTCGACCAGTTCGGGCAGCGCTTCGGCCCAAGTTTCGGGCTCGACAGCGCGGCGAATACGTGGCGCGGCATGGGCGCGCTCGGGCGCGGCAAGCTGCGGTGTGGGGTGCCAACCTGCTTCCTGTTCGCGCCACGCAGCAAGCTCGGCAGCGCGTTCGGCCGCTTCTTCACGGCGCTCGCGCGACCTTTCGCGCGCGTTTTGTGCCAGCCGCAACGATGCCGAAGCGCCACGCCCCAGCAGCGACATCAGCCCGGCGTAAAGCAGCACCATACCCACCAGCAAAAAGCGCGCAAACACCCGCGCCTCGGCAGTATCGACCCCAAGCACGATCAGCCCCGCAGCCGCCGCGACCAGCGCCACGAAAAGTGTCACGAGTTTCAGCCCCAACGCGGATTCCACCGGCGAGAGGTTCAACAGCGCGCCCACAACGGTGTCGCCGAACAGCCCGCCCAGCCCGAACGCATGCACCCAGTCCGCGCCCGGCACCAGCGTTGCGGCATAGACCGCAGCCAGCGCCACCCAGATCGGTGTTAGCGGGGCACGGCTCAACAGCCGATCCTCGCCAAAATGCGCGGCAAGCCGCAGCCCCCAAACGATCAGCGCAATGGCAATGGCCCAAGCGCCCTTCCCGACGATCACCATCAGCGACGAGGCCATCCCCGCCCCGACCCGGCCAAGCAGGTTTTGCACCGGCTCTTCGGTTGCTGCCATCCAGCTTGGGTCCGAGGGTGAATAGCTGCCCAGCATCAGCGCCACGAGAATGCCGAGGCCAACCAGTAGCGTACCCAGCAATTCCTTGCCGCGCCGCTCGATCATCGCCTGCGTTCCCTCGTCCAAGAGCGGGTCGCGACGTCGGGCCTGATAAGAAGCCATCTTCTTCACCTCACGCATACAGGCATTCGCGCAGACTTTTCAGCCCACGTTCGGTTTCGTCACGCGGCGCAACCAACGCGACGCGAATATATTCTTTTCCGGGGTTTTGCCCGGCCACATCGCGCGCCAGATAGGCACCCGGTAACACCCGCACCCCGGTTTCGACCCAGGCTTTCAGCGCCGCGGCCTCACCATCGGCGACCGGCAGCCACAAAAAGAACCCGCCCTCGGGCGTGCGATAGCCGTTGACGCCCGCAAAAATCTGCGCCGCCACAGCGTATTTTTCGACGTAGAGCATACGGTTGGCTTCAACATGCGCTTCGTCAGACCAAGCACGCTCTGCCACGCGCTGCAACGGCAGCGGCAGCGGCGCACCGGCATAGGCGCGCAACTGGCGAATCCGCGCGATGCTTTCGCGCCCACCTGCCACAAACCCCGACCGAAGCCCCGGCATGTTCGAGCGTTTGGAAAGCGAATTGAACGCCAGCACCCGTTCCGGGTCGGCACCGACTTCGCTTGCAACCTCTAGCGCGCCGGGGGGCGGCGCAATGTGCCAAAGCTCTGAATAACATTCGTCGGACAAAAGCTGAAAATCATGCTTTTCGGCCAATGCCAGCAAGCCGGCGATGTAATCGCGCGGTGCAACCACGCCTTGCGGATTGGCAGGTGAACACAGATAGGCAAGCGCCACCCGGTCAAGCACCTCTGCCGGAAGGCCCGCGTAATCGGGCAAGAAACCGGTCGCCTCGGTCGCGGGCACATAGACAGGCTCGGCCCCCAAGGTCAGCGCCGCCATCGCGTAAACCTGATAGAACGGGTTTGGCATCAAGACCACGGGTCGCTTGCCGCGTTTGGTTTGCGGGCAAAGCGCAAGTGCTGCGTTGAACAGCCCCTCGCGGGTGCCGTTCAGCGCCATGATCCGGTCGGGCGCGACCTCGGCATGGTAGCGCCGCGCGATCCAGCGTGAGATCGCGGCCAAAAGATCGGGCGAGCCGTCATTGGGCGGATAGACCGCGAACTCCTGCATATGCGCGGCCAGCGTATCGGCCAGAAACGCGGGCATCGGATGGCGCGGCTCGCCGATAGTCATGGAAATGGGCGCAGCGCCGGGCACATGCGAATCCAGCAGCTTCCGCAGCCGCGGAAACGCATATTCGGGCAGGCTCGAGAACCGCTCGGGAAACGCCATATCTGCCTCTCATACCGGGGTCGTAGCGCCCCGTTTGCACAAACCTACCCGCCAGGGTGCCGCACGTCCAGAAAAAGTGCGGCTTTCCGGGTGGTTGCAAAGCTGTTTGTGGCTTTTCAGCCGAGCGCGGCCTCGGCCGCCACGCCTAATCGCAAGAGCCGCTCTTCCGCGCCGGGCGCGGCCATAAGCGAGATTCCCGTGGTAGGCAGGCCAGTTGGCAGGGTCAGCACGCTCAACCCAAAAATGTTGCCGATCCGCGTGTTGCGCAGCGCGAGCAGGTTTTCAGAGGCAAAGTAAGCAGGGTCCGAAATCAGCCGTGCGGCGTCGGGCGGCAGGATCGGTGATGTTGGCACCAACACCGCGTCATAGCCCTCGGTCGCGGCGCGCCATTCGACCCGGTAGCGGTCCAACGCGGCCCACGCGGCGACGTAATCGGCGGCAAGCACGTTGGCCCCGGTGCGGAACCGCTCCAGTATAAGCGGATACATTGCTTTGGGGTTGGCCTCGATTACGTCTTTCCACAGCCCGTAGGCCTCGGGCGCGAACAAAACGCCCGAAAGCGCCATCGCCGCATCGACCATATCAAGACCGCGCCGTTCCAGCCGCGCCCCCGCTGCGGCCAACTTGTCCACCGCGGCCTCGAACCCCTTGCGCGGCGCTTCGCGCGTCCCTTCAAGTGGCAACCCTTCCAACACCAGCAGACGCGCCCCGGCAAGGCTTGCGCCGCGCAGATCTGCCGGGTGACCGCCATCGAGCATGGCCAGAAGCAGGGCGCAATCTTCAACCGTTCGGGCCAGCGGCCCCACCGTGTCGAACCGCGCGCACAGCGGCACAACCCCGGTCAGCGGCAGCCGCCCATGCGTTGTCTTCAAGCCCACAAGATCGTTCCACGCCGCCGGTATGCGCACCGATCCGCCAGTGTCAGACCCGATAGCCGCCGCAGCCAGCCCCATTGCCACCGACACCGCCGCACCCGAGGAAGACCCGCCCGGTGCCAGTCGCGCGTCGTGCACATTGGGCGGGGTGGCGGTCGAAGGGTTCACGCCCAGCCCGGAAAACGCGAGTTCGGTCATATGCGTCTTGCCAAGGCAAACCGCGCCTTGCAGCGTCGCGCGCCGCAGCACCTCGGCATCGGCGTCGGGCACGCGGCCCTTCAGAAGCTTGCTGCCCGCTTCCGTGGCCACGCCCGCACTATCGAACAAATCCTTCCACGACAGCGCCACCCCATCAAGCGGCCCGCGCCCCAGACCGGCACGCGCGCGCGCCCGCGCAGCCATTGCCTCGGCCCGCGCTCGTTCCGCGGTAAAGCGGGCATAGATGCGGTGTCCTTCGGGATGCGTCGATGCCGCTTCAAGATATGCCTCGGTCAGATCAACCGGGCAAGCCTTGCCCGCTGCAATCGCCCGGCCTTGCTCTGCCGCACTTGCATTCCGCCAATCCATTTCGCACCCCCCGATTATTCGCGCGCAGGCTAGCTGCATGGGCGGGCTTGGACAATCCCGCACGGGCGCGCCATAGTGGCAGGATGAAACATGATTCCGATGTGCTGATTGCGGGTGGCGGCCTGAACGGCCCGGCCTTGGCGCTGGCGCTGGCGCAAGCCGGGCTGCGCGTGACCGTGGTTGATGCCCAGCCCGCACGGGCGCGCGCCAACGAGGGCTTCGACGGGCGCGCCTATGCGCTGGCGATCGCCTCGCAGCGGTTGCTGGCCGCAATTGACGTTTGGCCCGCCGTGGCCGCCGACGCACAACCGATCCTGCGCGTGCGCGCCGCCGATGGCCGCGCGGGCGAAAGCCCTTCTCCGCTGGCTTTGAACTTCGATTCAGCCGAGCTCGAAGGCGGGCCGCTGGGCTATATGCTGGAAGACCGGTTTCTTGCCCGCGCCCTGGCGGATGCGATGGTGGCAAGCCCGCGCATCACACTGATCTGCGCAACATCGGTAATCGCGCAGGAACCGGAACTGGTTGGCATCAACGCCACGCTTTCCGATGGCCGCACCCTTACCGCCCGCGTGCTGGTGGGTGCCGATGGCCGCCGTTCATCCGTGGCAGAGCGCGCTGGCATCACCCGCACCGGCTGGGGCTACGGGCAGACCGCGCTTGTCTGCGCGCTTGAGCACGAACAACCGCATCACGGCGTGGCCCAGCAGGTGTTCTTGCCGACCGGGCCGCTGGCGCTGCTGCCGCTACTAGGCAACCGCACCTCTATCGTCTGGAGCGAGACCGACGCCAACGCCCGAACCCTCGCCGCCCTGCCCGACGCCGATTTCTTGGCGCTTTTACGCGAAAGGCTGCCGCCGGGCCTCGGCGAGGTGCAACTAATCGGCCCACGGTTCAGCTATCCGCTGAACCTTACGCTCGCAAATGCCTACACCGCCGCGCGCGTGGCTTTGGCCGGCGATGCGGCGCACGGTGTGCACCCGGTCGCGGGGCAAGGGTTGAACCTTGGGCTGCGCGATGTGGCGGTGCTGGCCGAAGTGCTGGTCGAGGCACATCGGCGCGGCGAAGACATTGGCGCGGCGAATGTGCTGGCGCGTTATCAAGGCCATAGGCGGTTTGACGCAACCGCGCTGGCGCTGGGTATGGACGGGGTCAACCGGCTCTTTTCCAATGATAACCCGCTGCTGCGCGCTGGCCGCGACATCGGCTTGGGATTGGTGCAATCGATGCCGATGCTGCGCCGCGCGTTCATGCGACAAGCAGCGGGGCTTTTGCCCGACCCACCGCGCCTGCTTGCTGGCCAGAAACTTTAGTCGAGCCGCCGCGCCTCGTCTGGCAGCAAGATCGGCACGCCGCTGCGGATCGGGTAGGCAAGCTTTGCGGGGCGCGAGATCAGTTCCTGTGCCTCGGCATCATAAGACAGCACCGCATGGGTCAGCGGGCAAACGAGTGCCTCTAGCATACGCCGGTCGAACAGTGGCTTGACCTCATCTGTCATTGCAGCATGTCTTCATTTCCGCCGCCACCGCCCATTCCCCCGCTGCGCAGGGCAAACTCCAGCAGCGTTTCCAGCGTTTCGCGCCGCGCTTGCAGATTCGGCGCTTCAAGCAACGCCTGCTTGTCTTCGGGGGCAAGCGGCAACAGCATCGAAAGCGAGTCGATCAATAGCTCGTTTTCAGCATCCTTCAGCGTATCCCAGTCGGTCGAAAGCTCGGCGGCGGCAAAAAACCGGCGCAACAACTCCAGAAACGGTCCACGTTGAAAGCTCTCGTCCGGGTCGGCCCTGCGCAGATCGGACGCGAAATCTGCCCAATCCACCTCGCCGCGCCTATAGGGGGTGAAGCCCGGCACTTCGTTCACCAAGCGAAAACGGCTGATACCGCTAAGCGTGACCATATAGCGCCCGTCGTCGGTTTCCAGAAACGAGGTAACACGACCGGCGCAGCCCACCGTGTTCAACTGCCCCGAAGCCGCGCCACTACGCGGTTGAATCATGCCGATCAGCCTGTTGCGGGTCTTCAGACTGTCTTCGAGCATTTGCAGATAGCGCGGCTCGAACAGTTGCAGCGGCAAGCGCGCACGGGGCAACAGCAGCGCCCCCGGCAGCGGGAACAGCGGCAGTGTTTCAGGAAGATCGCCGGTCTTGAAGATCATCGAGCCTCCGCCCCGCGTGGCGCGTTAGAGAAAGATCATCGAGGAAAGCTTGCGCCGCCCCTTGAGTACGATCGGGTCAGTCGGCTTGAGCGCCCCGAAGATGGTCAGCAACTGCGCCTTAGCCGCGCCATCGTTCCATTCGCGGTCACGCCGGAACAGTTCCAGCAATTCTTCAACTGCGGCTTCGACCTTGCCCGACGCGTGCAGCGCCAGCGCCAGATCAAACCGCGCCTGATGATTTTGCGGGTCAGCAAGGGTAAGCGAAAGCAGTTCGGCAACCGGCCCGGCCTTCGCCGCCTGCCGCGCCAGCGCCAGTTGCGCGCGCGCCGCCTCGATGGGGGCAGATAGTGCGATCGCCGCCGGTGCCGCGTTCAGAAAGCTTTCGGCCTGCTCGATATTGCCCGCCGCCACATGCGCACGCACAAGGCCGCCATAGGCCGCAGCGTTTTCGGGCTCTTCGCCCAAGATCGCCGCAAAGGTCTCGGCCGCGTCTACCACCGCGCCTTCGGCCAGCATCGTCTCGGCCGCCTCGATCGCCTCTGCAAGGCCGCCGTCACCGGCAAGGGCTGTAACCTTATCGACAAACTTCTTCACTTCCGATCCCGGAATGGCACCTTGAAAGCCATCTACTGGCTGGCCCTGCCAAAAGGCATAGACCGTGGGGATCGATTGCACCCGCAGTTGCCCGGCAATGCCTTGGTTCTGGTCCACGTTGACCTTGGCCATCGCAACCTTGCCACCAGCCGCATTGACCGCCGCTTCAAGCGCCGGGCCAAGCGTTTTGCATGGCCCGCACCAAGGTGCCCAGAAATCGACGATAACCGGAACTTCACGGCTTTTCTCGACCACCTCAGCCATGAAATCGGCCTCGGAAACATCTTTCACATGGTTCTTGATCTGTCCGTTCGCGAGCATCCCTGCCCCCTTGAAATTGCGTTGCTACCTATATGCGTTCGACCGGCCGCTTCGCCAAGGGGGCGCGGCGGCAATGCCGCAGGTGCGGCGTCAGAGATCGAAACTTGCAAACACCGGCGCGTGGTCCGATGGCTGGGTCCATCCGCGCGCTTCGCGCAAGATGCGGCTACCGTGCGCCGCGCCCGCGATATCGGGCGTGGCCCAGATGTGATCAAGCCTGCGCCCCTTGTCGGCCACATCCCATTCGGCCGCGCGATAGGACCACCAGCTGAAAAGCGGCCCATCCGGGATGTCCTGCCGCGTTACGTCAACCCAATCGCCTGCGTCGCGCGCCGCTTCAAGATGTTCGACCTCGATCGGCGTGTGGCTGACGATTTTCAGCAGTGACTTGTGGTTCCACACATCGTCCTCGCGTGGGGCGATGTTCAGATCGCCCACCAATATTGCGCGGTCAGGTTTTTGCCACCGGAAATGGTCGCGCAGTTCGGTCAGATAATCGAGCTTTTGGCCGAACTTCTCGTTCTCGGCACGGTCAGGAACGTCACCCCCAGCAGGCACATAAAGGTTGTGAATCACCAGCCCGCTTTCCATACGCGCGGCAACGTGGCGGGCATGGCCAAGCTGCGCAAAATCTTCGCTGCCCGCATCCATCAGTGGCAAGCGCGACAGAATCGCAACACCGTTGTAACCTTTTTGCCCGCGCGCCACGATGTGGTCATAGCCAAGCTCGCGGAACGCTTGCATCGGAATCGCCTCGACCGGGCTTTTACATTCCTGAAGGCACAGCACGTCTGGTGCCTCTTCTCGCAGCAGCCGCGCCACCAGACCTTCACGCAGTCGGACCGAGTTGATGTTCCAGGTGGCTATGGTCAGCGTCATGGCAGTTTCCTTTGATGGACCATGCCTTTTAGCCCGCATGTCCACCTTGCGGCCAGCAAAAAGCGGGCGCGGCCGTGCCGCGCCCGCCTGCGGTGGTAGTTTGGTTATTGCAGCGTGTAGCTGCCCAGTTCACAGATATTCACGGTATCTTCCACCTCTTGCCCGTCGCTCATGACGAAAAGCAGGTCATAGTCGCACTGCGTGCGGCCATCGGCGATGTTCACCGTGCCGGATTCACCCGGGGCCAAAACATCCGCGCCAAGAATGTCTTCTTCCCAATCGTCGGAATCTGCGGGCGAGGTATAGAACTCGACCACGATCAGGGACGAAAAATTGTTCAGCGTATAAGCAATATCTTGGGCCAATACCTGACCCGACAGTACGACCGTCGCCGCCAATACCGCGACAGTTTGTTTCAACAACTTCATATCGTTCTCCATTCGGCGTCTCCCACGCCGAGTGCTATATCACACGGAAAATGCTATCCGGCGAGAAGAAAATGAAGGCAAAAAAATGGGATGCGAATTATTTTGAACTCGCATCCCATTTGTCTATTTTGGCGCTGCTAATTCGCGCTTTTTTAACGCGCAGGCCCTGTCAGGGCACTAGCCTGTAACCACCCGATTCGGTCACCAAAAGCCGCGCGCTTGTGGGATCGGGCTCGATCTTCTGGCGCAGGCGGTAGATGTGAGTTTCAAGCGTATGCGTCGTGACGCCCGCGTTATAGCCCCAGACATCGTGCAGCAGAACCTCGCGCGGCACTATGGTATCGCCCGCGCGATAGAGAAACTTCAGGATGTTGGTTTCCTTCTCGGTCAAGCGGATCTTTTTCTGCTTGGCATCGATCAGCATCTTCATCGCGGGTTTGAATGTATAGGGGCCAAGCTGAAAAACCGCGTTCTCGCTTTGCTCATGCGTGCGTAGCTGCGCGCGCAACCGCGCCAGCAGCACCGGAAACTTGAACGGCTTGGTAATGTAGTCATTCGCGCCACTGTCGAGGCCCAGAATGGTATCGGCGTCGGTGTCATGCCCGGTCAGCATCACCACCGGGCATTTCACACCCTGCTTGCGCAACCGCTTGCACAGCTCTCGCCCATCGGTGTCGGGCAGGCCCACATCCAGCACGACCAGATCGAAGAGGTCGGCGCGCGCCTTTTCGGTTGCCTCGGCACCGGTGCCCGCTTCGGTCACCTCGAACTCTTCGGTCGCCAGAAGCTGCTCTGACAGGGCCTCGCGCAGATCGGTATCATCATCCACCAGCAGTATTTTTTTTAGCCCAGGCATATCGTCCTCCTTCGGTTCTGCCAAAGCTGCGCCCTATACCCCCGTGCTACAAGGCGGCTGAAATCTTTTTCACGCGGACGTGTCGCACGGCGGGGATATGTTTCAATTCTTCGCGCAGGGCGCTATCTCTGACGCATGGATCACGCCCCTGCCCCCCTTTACCCAAGCGCCGTGGAACGGCTGAACCGCGCCCGCGCCGATTTGCGCATGGGCCTGCCCGTGGTGTTGGAGCGGCCGGGCGAGGCAATGCTGGCCGCAGCGGTAGAAACGCTTGCCCCGGAAAGGCTGGCGGCACTGGCAGCACTTGGGCCGCTTACCCTTGCGCTGACCGACCGGCGCGCCGAAACGCTGAAGGCCCGCGCCTACGATGGCGATCTGGCGCGCGTCGTTGTGCCCCAAGATGCCGACCTTGGCTGGCTTCGCGCGCTTGCCGACCCTGCGGACGATTTGCGCGTTCCGATGAAAGGCCCGCTTCGCACCGCGCGCGAAGGTTCTGCCGATCTGCACCGTGCAGCACTTGCGCTTGCAAAATCGGCGCGGCTTTTGCCCGCGGCACTTCTGGTGTCGCTACCCGGGCCAGCGCCCGCCGGGCTGACCCGGCTTGATGCCGCCGAGGCGATGGCGGAAATCGGCAGCGCCACGCGCCTGCAC
>NZ_JBFHIA010000046.1:0-15713 GCF_041596715.1 Phaeovulum sp. | reverse complement strand
TGCGGACGCGCTCGAATCCTTCGCCGGGCCACTGATGCTGGTAACGATTGAAGCGCAAAGCAAGACTACCGTCATGGGGCTTTACGGCGAGAATGGCCCGATGCGCACCTATGCATTGCCCTCCAAGCAAAGCATCATTCTGCGTGACGGGATACTGGCCGCCACGCGCGGTTTTGGCCATGATGTGATGAGCGCCGATACAGACGCCGTTGCCGCACTTATTCAAGCACGCAAAGACGGCACCGCCCCCAAGGTGCAGCGCTATCTTGACGCTGAAAATGTCGAGCGCCCCTTGCCAATGGACTGCACCATCCAGCGCGCCGACAAGAGCGAGTATGAAGTTGCGGGCCTGACCTTCAGCGGCACACAGATGATAGAGGTCTGCGCGTTTCAGGGGCAGTCGGTCGCGTCAGCCTATCTGGTCAGCGACAAGGGCGAGGTGCTGGCCTCGCGCCAGTGGATCGGGCCAGAACTTGGCTATGTCACGCTACAGACCTTGCGCCCCTGAACCGGGGTCAGCCCGCGTATTCCTGTGACACATAATAGGCACCGCAATAGGGTGCCGAGGCGTCGAAGCCTGCCCCCGATCCGACCATACGCATGCTCGGGTCGAGCATGTTCTTGCGGTGCGCGGGTGACGCCGCCCAAAGATTCACGATATGCCGCGCGAGGCTTTGATAGCTATGCGCGCCGATCGGCTCGCCCGCTTGTGTGGCAAAGGCGCAGGAACTCGCGTCACGAATACGAAACTGGATACCGTCGATACCATAGCGCGCGACCATGCCAATGTTTTCGGACCCTGCGCGAAAGTCGATACCCGCCGATTTCAACCGCGCTTTCACGCTCGACTGCCCGGGCACAGAGGATTCGTGGCTCATGGTGCGCGACCGCGCCATCCACTTGGCATGGGTCGCGGCGGCCTCGGCCAGCCCCGGTGCCTCGGCTAGTTCGCTGAGCCCGGCGCGGCAACGCTGATAGTTCACTTCGGCGCGGATCGAGGCATCGACCAAGCGCGCGTCGATCCGCCCCGTTGCGGGAACCACCGCCTCCGCGCCCGAAACCCGTGCCAGCGAGCAAGCATCTGCGGCCCCCGCAACACTCAGTGCCGCCAACATGACGAGCGCCCCGAACCCAAATTTGACCATGCGCATCCTGATCCCTCCGTGTCATTTTCGAAGGAAAAACCTGCGCGATGCTTGCGGCGGTTTGATGGCAGAAATGGGCTCATATTCACCCGATCTGCGGCGCTTTGGGCGCGCAATGCCCCGGCCGCGGCCCTAGCGCCGCGGCAATAGCGCGATCAGCGCAAACAGGCTTGCCGCCGCGGCCACGATCGACGGGCCTGCGGGCGTGTCGAAGCGAAGCGAGGCCGCAAGCCCCGCCAGCACGGCAAGCGCGCCGATCAGGCTTGCCAGTGCCGCCATGCCCTCGGGCCCGCGCGCCAACCGCCGCGCCGCCGCCGCCGGGATAATCAGCATGGCCGCTATCAGCAGCGCCCCGACGATCTTGATCGCCACCGCTACCACCAACGCCAGCGCCAGTGTCAGCGCCAGCCCTTCGCGCCGCGGATTGAGCCCTGAAGCAACCGCAAGCTCGTCACTGACCGTCGCTGTCAAAAGCGCCTGCCAACGCCACGCCAGTAGCGCCAGCACCGCCAATGCGCCCAACCAGACGACAACCAGATCGCTGCGCCCAACCGCAAGAATGTCGCCAAACAGCCACGCCGATAGATCAACCCGCACCTCGGTCAGAAAAGATGCCGCGACCAGACCGAAGGCTAGCGCCGAATGTGCCAAGACGCCCAGCGTTGCATCCATCGTATGGCCGCGCCCGGCAAGGCTTGCCACCGTGATGGCCATGCCCAGCGCCACGGCGATGATGCCCACATAGACCGAAATGCCAAAACCGAACGACAGCGCCACGCCCAATATTGCCGCGTGCGCGGTGGCGTCGCCGAAATAGGCCATCCGCCGCCACACCACAAAAGCACCAAGCGGCCCGGTCGCCAGCGTCAGACCAACCCCGGCGAGGGCTGCGCGAAACAGAAAATCATCCAGCATGGGGCGGCTCGTCGCTTGGCGGGTGTGGGGGAGGATGCGGGTGGTCGTGGTCGTGCGGGTGGCTGTGCGGATGCTCTGGGTCGTGGCCGTGGCCAATGTCGTGTTCGTGGTCGTGGTCGTGCACATGCTGGTAAAGCGCCAGCGCACCGCCTGTGCCAAGCCCGAATAGCGCGCGGTATTCGGGTGCGGCCGAAACCACGCGCGGTGCCCCCTCACAGCAGATATGGCCGTTGAGGCAGATGACCCGATCCGAGGCGGCCATGACCACGTGCAGATCGTGACTGACCAACAGCACGGCACAACCAAGTTCGTGCCTCAAATCGGACAGCAGCCGGTAAAAGGCAGCGATTCCGGGCTGGTCCAGCCCCTGCGTCGGTTCGTCAAGAATGAGGATGTCGGGGCGCGATAGCAACGCGCGCGCCAGAAGCACCCGCTGAAACTGCCCGCCCGATAGCGCCGATATCGGGCGCCGCTCCAGCCCCGCAACGCCGGTTCGTGCAAGCGCCGCAGAGATGTCTGCGCGTGCAATCCAGCGCGGTAGGCACAAGAACCGCGCCACTGTCAGCGGCAACGAGGCATCGATGTGCAACCGCTGCGGAACATATCCGATGCGCAGGCCCGTTTGGTGCACGACCTCGCCCCGCGCCGTATGCTCTAGCCCGATCAGCGCGCGCACAAGCGTGGATTTGCCAGACCCGTTCGGGCCGACGATGGTGACGATTTCTCCGCGGTCGATGGCGAAATCGATATCGGCCAGTACATCGACGCCACCGTGATGCACGCTAAGGCCCGTGGCGCTGATCAGGTGCATGGGGCGGCCTCTGTTGCTGCGGCGGAACAGGTTGGGCAAAGCCCCAACGCCTCGATCGTGCAACGTTCGATGACAAAGCCCAAAGGTGCCGCCGCCGCCTCTAGTGCAGCGCGGGGTGCCAGCGCAGGTGCCTCGGCCACCGCCCCGCAGGCGCGGCAAATCAGAAAGGCCGGGGCATGGTCTTCGCCCGGATGTGTGCAGGCGGCAAAGGCGTTGAGACGCCGCACCCGGTGCGCCAACCCCTGCTCGACCAGAAACTCGAGCGCGCGGTAAGCTACGGGCGGCTGCTTGCCATAGCCCTCGGCGGCCAGCCGGTCGAGCACCTCATAGGCACCCATCGCGCGGTGCGCCTCGAGTAATATCTCCAGCACGCGCCGCCGCACCGGCGTAAAGCGCGCGCCCTGCGCCTCGGCCACCGCCTCGGCACGGGCCAAAAGGTCGTGGCTGCAATGCGCATGGTCATGGGTGGAAAAGGCGAGATCCGGCTCAGTCATGTTATCTTATCACAATTCGCTTGCACTGTTATGCTATAACATACATGATGCGCGGCGCAACACAAGTTCCTCGGAGTTTCCATGCGCCACCCTCGCCTCAGCCTCGCCGCCGCCACCGCCTTTATTCCCAGCTTCGCCTTCGCCGCACCGCCTGTGATCATCACAGACGTTGCTGTGGTGCAATCACTGGTCGAAATCGTGTTGGGCGACGTCGGCACAGCCGATGTGCTGCTACCGCCGGGGGCGAGCGCCCATTCCTACCAGTTGCGCCCATCGCAGGCTGCGGCGTTGCAGCGTGCCGATCTTGTATTCTGGGTGGGCGAGCGGCTTTCGCCGTGGCTGGGCCGCACCGTCGAGGGGGCCGGGCTGAAAGGCCATTCGGTCGCATTGCTCGATGCGCCCGGAACCCATTTGCGCCTTTTCGATGAGCAGGGCGCACACGATCACGAAGCAGAGGCAGACGCGGGCCACGACGAACATGACCATGAGGGGCTGGACCCGCACGCGTGGCTAGACCCAGCCAACGGCAGTGCATGGTTAGCACAGATCGCAGCAGAGCTTGCCGCGGCCGACCCCGCAAACGCTGCAACCTATGCGGCCAATGCAGCAGCCGGTGCCGCACGGTTGCAGGCATTGGATAGTGAACTTGCGGCAACCCTCGCCCCCATCGCGGACCGCCCGTTCGTGGTTCCGCACGATGCCTACGGATATTTCGCCGATCACTACGGGCTGCATATTGCGGGCGCGCTCAATGAAGGCGATGCCAGCGCCCCCGGTGCCGCGCATCTGACCGAACTGCGCGCCGAACTGACAGCAGGCGGGATTGTCTGCGCCTTTCCCGAGGCGGGGCACGACCAGCGCCAACTTGCGCTGATACTGGAAGGCACGCCTGTCCGCGCGGGGGCAGAGCTTGACCCGACCGGCAGTATGCTCGACGCGGGACCGGGGCTTTACGAAGCGTTGCTGCGGGGGTTGGCAAGCGCCTTGACCGATTGCCTCATGCCGCGCTGATCGCTTGCCCGCCGCCCGAAACCCGCGTCTAAATGGGGCCATACTGGCAAAGGCGCGCGGGGCGGAAATGACGAACTGGATCGGAGCGGTGGCCACGACGCACAGCGTGGAGCTCTGGGCTACAAGCGCAGGGCATGACGCTGCGCCAATGACGGTGCCGTTGCCACCCGGCTCGGCACCGCTAAGCGAGGTGGTGGCAGAGCTGGCGGCAAGACTACCCGGCAAGGCAGACCGCCCGATAATCCTGTGCGGCGCGCCGGGTGTAGCACCACACGCCCTGCCCTGCCGCCCTTTCGAGCCCGGATATTTGCTGCCCGCAGGCCCGCCCCGGCTTTGGCTGATGCCCGCGTTGGAACTGCGCACACCGTATGCGCTGCTACCTGCCACCGCGTCGCTGCAACTGGCCGGATGCCTTGCCGCCGACCCGGGCTTTGACGGCGTGATCTGCCTGACCGATGCCACCTCGGTCTGGGCCGAGCTGAGTGCGGGCGAAGTGGTCAGCGCCACCATTCTGATGTCTGGCGCACTGGCCGAGGCGGTTGCCGCAAGCCCCGCTTTTGCCGCCCTGCCCGCTGGCACCGCGCTTTCCTACGAAAGGTTTGATGCCGACCTCGCCGAGACGCTTTCGCGCCCCGAGCGTCTGCTACGGCTGCTTGCCGATGCACCCGCACTGCCCGCCGCCGAGGCGCGCGCGCGTCTGCACGCTGCACTGATCGGCGCGGAACTGGCGGCGGCGCGGCCCTGGTGGCTTGGGCAGCGGTTGCGGGTGCTTGGGCCCCAAGCCGCGCTTTATTTGCGGGCATTGGCGGCACAAGGCGTGCAGGCCAGCGAAGGCAGTGCAAAGGCTGCGCTGCTTGCGGGCTTCGCATTGGCCGCGCGCTCGGTTGCGCCATGACCGTCACGCCTTTTGGCCACCTGCGGGATGGGCGCGAGGTTCAGATCGCCACCCTCGTGGCAGGCGGGCTGCGCGTGCAGGTGCTAACGCTCGGCGCGATTTTGCAGGATCTGCGGCTACAGGGAGCAGACTGGCCGCTCGTCTTAGGGTCTGACCAACTCGGTGCCTACGAAGGCCCGATGGCGTGGTTTGGCGCGGTGGTCGGGCCGGTTGCCAATCGGATCAGCGGCGCTGAGGCGATGATTGCCGGGCAGCGGGCGCGGTTTGAGGCAAATGACGGCCCCAATACCCTGCACGGCGGCAGCAGCGGCACCTCGGGCCAGATATGGCGCGTGGCTGAGGCCCGCGCAGACCGGCTGACGTTGCGGCTTGATCTAGCCGCGGGGGTTGGCGGCTTTCCCGGCAATCGCCAGCTTTGCGCCGAATACCGGATCAGTGCGCCGGGCACACTGGAACTAGAGTTGACCGCAACCACCGACGCGTCGACACTGATGAACCTTGCGCACCACCCCTATTGGAACCTTGACGGCAGCGCCGAAACTTCGGGCCATTGGCTGCACGTCGCCGCAGATGCGCTGCTGCCAACCGATGCCGCCTGCCTGCCAAGCGGCCAGATCGCGCCCCTTACCGGCGATCCGCGCGATCTGCGCGAAATGCGCAACCTAGCCGACCTGCCCCCGCTTGATCATTGCTATGTGCTGGCACAAAAACCGCGCCCGCTGACTGAAATTGCCACCCTACGCGGTGCGCGCGGCATCACGCTTGCACTCGCAAGCACCGCGCCGGGTTTGCAGGTTTATGACGGCGCCGGGATATTTACCGCACCTTGGCCGGGTCTTGGCGGCTTACCCTATGGGCCCTACGCCGGGCTTGCACTCGAGCCGCAGCTATGGCCCGATGCCCCCGCACACCCGGAGTTTCCTTCGGTTCTGCTACAAGCCGACGCAATTTTTCAGCAACTGACCCGATATAGCCTCAGCCGCATTTCCCAAAACTGAAGACGGAGCCACCCATGCCTTCGCCCCGATCCGACCTTGTCGCCATTTTCACCGACGCCGCCGCGCTTTTCGGCATTTCGCGCCCGGCGGGACAGTGCCTTGCCACCATCTGGCGCGCGCCCAACCCGCCTGATGCCGATGCAATCATGGCCGCGACCGGGCTATCACGTTCAGCCGTTTCAACCGCGCTCAAGGAACTGCGCGAGACTGGCATGGTGCATGCCGAACGCTTGCAGGGCACGCGGCGCGATGGCTACAGCGCCCCCGAAAATGCATGGGCATTGCTGCGCCAACACCTTGCGCTGCGCCTGCGCCGCGATCTGATGCCGCTGCTCGACCGCCTCGCTGCACTGCCTGCCGATCCCGGCGCCGTAGATCTGGCGAAGATGCTTGCTGCTGTTTCCGCGTGGCTCGAAGCCTTGCGGCACATGACCCCGGCCGAGATGGAGCACGAGTTTGCACGCACGGCACCCGAGCCGCGCGCCAAGAAAAAGAAGAAAAAGTCTTAGGTGCCCGCCCGGATTTCGGGCTCGACCGTATCGGATGCTTCTGATGCGGGCGCAATCGCAGGCAAATGCGCTTCGGCCATCAGATCTTCGATGAAAAGGCTCAGCAACTGGCCGCGCCCGTTCACTTCCGCCTTGCGATAGATTGCATTGGTCTGCGCCTTGACCGTGCCCTCCGATGTCGCTCGCATCGCGGCGATTTCAGCGGTGCTCATCCCTTTGATGGCAAAAAGCGCGACATCGCGCTCGGCAGGTGTCAGCCCCCAGTCGTCAAATCGTTCTGAAAGCAGGGTCATGAATGCGCCCGAGGCCCTGCGCAGCTTTTCGCTTGCCTCTCGGTGGTCGCGTTGCAAGCGTGACAGCGCAATCAAGGCCATCCACAGGCCGATCAGCAAGCTGAGCACTGCGGCAATTTCAAGGCTTTCGTGAAAGCCCCACGTAATTGGCAGCACCACCAGACCCAGCATCGACATGACGAGGTCTGAAATGAAGAACAGCGCACAGAGCAGTTGTACGACAAACACCGCGATGATGCCAAAACGGCGCATCACACCCCTGCCCGGCAAACGCCAAAGAACCATACGCTCCCCCACATGCGTTCAACCTGCGCCAGCGCCGAAAGGCTCGATCGGTGTCTCAGTGATCGTCCTCGTCTTCACTTTCGTCCTCCTCCTCGTCTTCACGTTCGTCCTCCTCCTCGTGCTCGTCCTCTTGCTCGTCCTCTTGCTCTTCCTCGCTGTCATCCGCGCTATCGTCGCTTGCATCGTCGTCGCTGCTGGCGTTCGTAGCCTTCGCGCCTTTCTCTGAGTCATCTTCAAGCACAAATCTGCCGCGCGCGGCGACATTGTTTGCGTCAATATAAAGATCGCGCAAGATTACGCCGTTGCGTGGGTCGATGATGATCTCGCGCCGCCCCAAAGCGCCGATGGCCACGATTCGGGTTCTGCCCAAAAAGGTGCGCGAAATGGTAATTTCGCCGTAGCCCTGATTGCGCAGTTGCTGCACGATCTGGTCGGCCGATAACCCCAACCCAAGCGCCGCCCCTGCCGATAGCATAAGGGCCGTCGCCAGTGCTGCCAGCCTCACCCCCATCAATTCCCCCTTCGCGAAAAGCTTACCCCCGGTGCCCGACACCACTGTCGATAGCTCCGGGGGGGCTTGCAACACGTAATGAGACTACGCGCTCGGTGGCAAATCTGCCAACAGAGTTGTCGGCCACATTCGATCAGTCGTCGTCGCCATGATCGTCGTCGCTGTCGTCATCGCTGTCGTCGTCGCTGTCGTCGTCGCTGTCATCGTCGCTGTCGTCGTCGCCATGATCATCGTCGCTGTCATCTTCGCCGTCGTCATCACTACCGTCGTCATCGTCGTCGTGCATGTCGTCATCGTCGTCGTGCATGTCGTCGTCGTGCAGATCATCGTCGCTGCCGCTTACGCCGCCTGCGCCGTTTTCGCCGCCATTCGTCGATTGCGAATGTTCGCGCAGTTCTTGGTAAAGCACGAGGCCGGTCGTCGAGTCATAAGTGACTTCCAGCTTTTGTGTGCCGTTGGTCGCTTCGACCTTCACCGTTGCGCCCAAGGGCTGGATCTCTGTCACGGTATAGCCCTTCGCGGCCAGATCTGAGATCATCGCGGCGGTGTCTATTTCGGCATAGGCGGCACTAGCACCGCCTAGCGCAAGAACGACTGCCGCGATCTGAAGTGAGCGTTTCATTCTGGGTCTCCCTGATGTGATGGCGTTTCGCCTGTTGCGATACGCCGACAGTTCCAGACGACCCGGGCAAAGAACATTTACCGCAAGGCATAAACCCGCCCCAATAACCCTCAGCCAGACAGGCATAAACTGAGGTTTATGGCATAAAAAAGCCCCGACGCGACGGCGCGGCGGGGCTTTTTTAAAGCATTTGCTTATACTTAGATCTTCATGTCAAAGCCGAGGTGGCGCGCGACCGTAAAGATGTCTTTGTCGCCCCGCCCACACATGTTCATGATGATCAGATGATCGCGCGGCAATTCGGGCGCGATTTTCATCACATGCGCCAGCGCGTGACTTGGTTCCAGCGCCGGAATGATGCCTTCTTGCAGGCAGCACAGCTGAAACGCCTCAAGCGCCTCCATGTCGGTGATGCTTACATATTTGGCCCGCCCAACCTCGTGCAGCCAGCTATGCTCCGGCCCGATGCCCGGATAATCAAGCCCCGCCGAAATCGAGTGGCCTTCAAGGATCTGACCATCGCCGTCTTGCAGCAAATAGGTGCGGTTGCCATGCAGCACGCCGGGCCGCCCGCCGGTAAGGCTTGCACAATGTTCCATCCGGTCGTCAACGCCGTGGCCCCCAGCCTCGACCCCGATGATCTGAACCGAGGCATCGTCGAGGAACGGAAAGAACAGCCCCATCGCGTTGGAGCCGCCGCCAATTGCGGCAACCAGCGTATCGGGCAAACGGCCTTCGCGCTCCAGCATCTGCGCGCGGGCTTCCTTGCCGATGATTGATTGGAAATCGCGCACCATCGCGGGGTAAGGGTGCGGCCCAGCCACCGTGCCAATGCAATAGAACGTGTCGCGCACATTGGTCACCCAGTCGCGCAGCGCGTCGTTCATGGCGTCTTTCAGCGTGCCGCGCCCCGAGGTGACGGGGATGACTTCGGCACCCAGAAGCCGCATCCGAAACACGTTCGGTGCCTGGCGCTCGACATCGGTGGCGCCCATATAGACCACGCATTGCAGCCCGAAACGCGCGCAGACCGTGGCGGTCGCCACCCCGTGCTGCCCGGCCCCGGTTTCCGCGATGATCCGGGTTTTGCCCATGCGGCGGGCCAGCAAGATCTGCCCCAGCACGTTGTTGATCTTGTGCGCGCCGGTATGGTTCAACTCGTCGCGTTTCATGTAGATTTTCGCGCCGCCGAGATGTTCGGTCAGCCGCTCGGCGAAATAGAGCGGCGAGGGGCGGCCAACATAGTGCTTCCAAAGATCGTCCATCTCGGCCCAGAAGCTCGCGTCGATCTTGGCGCGCTCGTATTCTTCCTCGAGTGCAAGCACCAGCGGCATCAGGGTTTCGGAAACGAAGCGCCCGCCAAAGATGCCAAAGCGCCCTTGTTCATCCGGCCCGGTCTTAAAGCTGTTGATGCGGTCGTCGGCCATGGGGCGCCCCTTGTTCAATCCAGTTCGCGTTTATAGCCAATGTGGCTGGGGGTAAAGCCGAGCCGATCATAGAAACGATGCGCATCTAGACGCGCCTTGTTGGTGGTCAACTGCATCACGCGGCACCCGGCCGCACGCGCGCGCGCCTCGGCATCGGCCATCATCTCTCCGCCTAGCCCCTGCCCGCGCAAATCGGCAGCAACCCGCACCGCCTCGATCTGCGCGCGGCGCGCGGCCTTTTGGGAAAGCCCGTGCAGAATGGTGATCTGATAGGTGGCAACGATGCGCCCCGCCTGTTCGCCCACGACCAGCGTGTTCGCCCCTTGCCGCTGCATTTCGACAAACGCCGCAAGGTAAGGCGTCATGTCCTCACCCTCGCGCGCGGCACCCAGCATATCGTCGGCCAGCAACGCCACCACGGCGGGGACATCGGCCACACTCGCCTCGCGCCAAAGCGTCATGTCCGCGCCCTTGTGATGAAATCGGCAATCAGCCCGGCGTCTTTTTGCCCCGGCGCGACTTCCACGCCCGAAGATACATCCACCTGCTTTGCCCCGGTCAGATAAATCGCCTCGGCCACGTTTGCAGGTGTTAACCCCCCGGCCAGCATCCACGGGCAGGGCCAGCGGCGGCGGCTGAGCAGGGTCCAATCAAAGGCGCGGCCATTGCCGCCGGGCAAATCAGCGCCGGCAGGGGCCTTGGCATCCACCAGTATCTGATCTGCCACGCGGCCGTATTCGGCCACCGCGGCAAGATCGGCCTCGGCGGCAATGCCGATTGCCTTCATCACCGGAAGGCCATAGCGCGCGCGCACCTCGGCCACCCGCGCCACGGTTTCGCGGCCGTGCAACTGCAACATATCGAGCGGGACTTCGGCAGTAAGCGCATCGAGAAAGGCATCATCGGCATCGACCACAAGGCCAACCTTGGCGATGCCAGCCGGCACTGTCAGCGCCAGATCGCGCGCACGTGCCAAGGCAAGGTTGCGCGGTGATCGGGCGAAGAATACGAAACCCAGATAGTTCGCCCCCGCCGCCGCAGCAGCGGCAACGTGTTCGGGCTGGGTCAACCCGCAGATTTTGACTCGGATATCCATGCAGGCAGGCTTACCGCGTGCCGCGTGGTTGCTCAAGCAACTCCAATACTTCGTCACTCTTGCCCGGCGCCGCAGCGCCTGCGCGCGCCAGTTCTCGTTCCAGCCGCGCTTTTTCGCGTGCAATCTGGCTGGCGGCGGAACGCAGTCGCGCCTCGCGCATCCATTCCCAGACAAAGCCAATCAGAATACCAAGCAGGATGCCGGCAAAGATCACCAGAAACAGCGGCAACTCCAGCGACCACTGGAGCCCCAGAAAGTTGCCCGCTGAATCAGGCATGAGCCGCAGTGTCACCAGCCCACGGTTGGCCAGCGCCAAGGTGACAAGCACCACGGCCAATACCGCCAGAAACACCCAGCGCAGCCAGCGCAGCATTCAGCCCTCGTTTCCGTTTAGCCTGTCGCGCAAAAGCTTGCCGGTCTTGAAGAACGGAACATGCTTTTCCTCGACTTCGACCGCAGTGCCGGTACGCGGGTTACGCCCTGTGCGAGCGTCACGCTGCTTGACCGAAAAGGCACCAAAACCGCGCAACTCGACACGATCCCCTCGCGCCATCGCCTCGACGATCTCGTCGAAGATCGTATTCACGATCTTCTCGACATGTCGAAGCGACAACTCCGGGTTGTCATCGGCGATGCGCGAAATAAGTTCTGACCGAATCATGGACATCCCCCTAGCTACCCAGGCTACAGCGCCCGGAAAGACTAGACATGACTATATGCACAATTTTTCCCCGCACAAATGGCAAAGTCCTTGGAATAGCGTATTTTTCCACTCCAAAGCCAGAGTTGCGCGTGCTTTCGCCTGTTGCGGCGATGCAGCATCGCCACTGACAGCCCGCTTCGTGCGCCGCAGCGAATCATTCAGACATGACAAGGCCCCACCTTTGCAGGCGGGGCCAAGTGCTGATTTCTTCGGTGCGACTCAGCGCTCGCCGTTGCCTTTCAGGGCAGCGCCGAGAATGTCGCCCAGCGAGGCGCCCGAGTCCGAAGAGCCGTATTGTTCGACGGCTTCTTTCTCTTCCGCGATCTCGCGTGCCTTGATCGAAACGCCAAGACGACGGGTCTTGGAATCGACGTTGGTCACACGCACATCGACGTGGTCGCCGACCTGGAAACGCTCGGGGCGTTGCTCAGAACGCTCGCGCGACAGGTCCGAGCGGCGGATGAACGACTTCATGCCGTTGTAATCGCACTCGATCCCGCCCTCTTCGATCGCGGTCACGGTTACAGTAATGACCGAGCCACGCTTCACACCATCGACCGCATCCGAGAAGGTATCGGCGTCAAGCGCCTTGACCGACAGCGAGATACGCTCTTTTTCAACATCCACTTCGGTGACGGCAGCCTTGACCACATCGCCTTTGCGGTAGTTGGCGATAGCATCTTCGCCGCGCTGATCCCAGCTCAGGTCAGACAGGTGCACCATGCCGTCGATGTCGTTGTCGAGGCCGATAAACAGACCGAATTCGGTGATGTTCTTCACTTCGCCTTCGATCATCGTGCCGACCGGGTGGGTTTCGGCAAACACTTCCCACGGGTTGCGTTGGGTTTGCTTGAGGCCCAGCGAAACGCGGCGTTTGGCGGTGTCGATTTCCAGCACCATCACATCGACTTCTTGCGAGGTCGAAACGATCTTGCCGGGGTGGACGTTTTTCTTGGTCCACGACATTTCCGAAACGTGCACAAGACCCTCGACGCCCGCTTCCAACTCTACGAATGCGCCGTAGTCGGTGATGTTGGTCACGCGACCTTTGTGCACCGAGCCGAGCGGGAACTTCTCTTCCACCGAATCCCACGGATCCGACAGCAGTTGCTTCATGCCAAGGCTGATGCGGTGGGTTTCCTTGTTGATCTTGACGACCTGAACCTTGACGGTTTCGCCGATCGCCAGAATCTCGGACGGGTGGTTGACCCGGCGCCACGCCATATCGGTGACGTGCAGCAGGCCATCAACGCCGCCAAGGTCAACGAACGCACCGTATTCGGTGATGTTCTTGACCACACCATCGACCACTTGGCCTTCGGTGAGGTTGCCGATCACTTCGGCGCGCTGTTCGGCGCGGCTTTCTTCAAGGATCGCGCGGCGCGAAACCACGATGTTGCCACGGCGACGGTCCATTTTCAGAATCTGGAACGGCTGCTTGAGCCCCATCAGCGGGCCGGCATCGCGCACAGGGCGCACGTCAACTTGGCTGCCGGGCAAGAACGCAACAGCGCCGCCAAGATCGACCGTGAAGCCACCCTTGACGCGGCCGAAGATGGCGCCATCGACGCGCTCTTCTTTCTCGTAGGCTTTTTCCAGGCGATCCCAAGCTTCTTCACGGCGCGCTTTTTCGCGGCTGATGCTGGCCTCGCCGCGCGCATTTTCGACGCGCTCAAGGAACACTTCCACGGTATCGCCCACAGCAATCGAGGGGGCTTCGCCGGGGTTAGCGAATTCTTTCAGATCGATGCGGCCTTCCATCTTGTAGCCGACGTCGATGATGGCTTGCCCCGCCTCGATGGCGATGACCTTGCCTTTGACAACAGAGCCCTCGGCGGGCGTGTCAATTTCGAAGCTTTCGTTCAGAAGGGCTTCGAATTCTTCCATGGTAGTTTTGGCGCACATGCGGTTCAGTTTCCTTTTCGAGTGTTTCACTGGCCATGCGGTTGGCTCCGCCGGTCTTTGATTGAAAAAATCCCCAAGGGGGCCCCGGCTGCACCGGACCCTTGAAAACTCGCGTCGCTATAAGGGGCTTTCGCGTTCGAAGCAAGCTTCATGCACTGCGGCGGGCGGCAACCACCGCCACCGCCTGCGCCACCGCGTCCTCGATGCTCATCGTGCTCGTATCAAGAACCACCGCATCAGCCGCGGCGCAAAGCGGCGCATCGGCGCGCCCCATGTCGCGCGCGTCGCGTTCTTGCACCTCAGCCAGAACCTGCGCCTCATCACCGCCCACTTCCAACCAGCGGCGGTGCGCGCGCACCTCTGCGCTAGCGGTGACGTAAAGTTTTACCTCTGCCTTCGGGCAGATCACCGTGCCGATGTCGCGCCCGTCAAGCACCGCGCCACCTGCCTGCGCGGCAAAGCGGCGCTGAAACTCGATAAGTGCGGCCCGAACCTCGGGGATCGCCGCAACCCGGCTGGCCGCCTGCCCAGCCGCAAGTGTGCGCAGATCGGGGCGTGCTAGGTCTTCAGGCACCAGCCCCTGCGCCGCCGCGATAGGGTCGCCCCCCTTGGCCCCCACAGCGCGGTACAACAACCCGGTATCGAGATGCGCAAAGCCGAATCGCGCGGCCACTGCGCGCGCAATCGTGCCCTTGCCCGCAGCCGCAGGCCCGTCGATAGCAACCGTAAAGCTCACATCCGCCCCCAGCGACGCTGCGCGCGCCGCGCCAAAAGCACGCTTACACTGACAAGCGCCAGCGCCACCGTGGCGCTTTTTAGCACTGTCGCAAGGCTCGCGGCAGCGACCATCGCCTCGCTCACCGCCTCGGGCGGTAGCCGCAACATCACCGCGACGCGCGCGTTTTCAAGATAATCGAACGCGGCCCCTGCCAGCGCAAGCAACCCCAGCACGCGGCCCCACCAGCCCGCCAAAAGCGCGCGGAACGCCATCACCATCACCACCGCGTAAAGCGCAGGATAGGCGCTATCAAGCGACTGCTGCACGCCAAGGTAATAGGCGCGCCCCTCGGCACCCAACGCTGCCAACAGATCTTGCGCCTCGGCCAAGCTGTAGCCGGTTGGGCGCAGATCAAACGGCACTTGCCCGCCCGCCATCGCCTCCAGCCGCGGCAGCGACCAGAACAGCATCGCGCCATAAATCCCCGCCATTGCTGCAAAGAGCAGCCAGAATACCGCGCGCCTCATGCCTCGACACGCGCGATATCGGCACCAAGCCCGCGCATCAGCGCCTCGAACACCGGAAACGAGGTCGCAATCGGCGAGCCATCGTCAACCGTGATCGGCCGCACACTCGCCAACCCCAGAACCAGAAACGCCATCGCGATGCGGTGGTCGATATGGGTGGCACAGATCGCACCGCCCGCCACGCCGCCCGGCCCTTTGCCATAGACGATCAGCGTATCTTCATCTTCCTCCACGCGCACGCCGCAGGCCTCAAGCCCCCGCGCCATCGCGTCGATGCGGTCGCTTTCCTTCACCCGCAATTCCTTGACCCCACGCATCACCGTGCGCCCCTCGGCCAAGGCGGCCACGACTGACAGCACCGGGAACTCGTCGATCATGCTTGCCGCACGCTCTGGTGGCACTTCGACGCCTTTCAGCGCCGAGTACCGCACCCGCAAGTCGGCCACCGGCTCGCCGCCCTCTTCGCGCGGATTGTCAAAGGCGATGTCTGCGCCCATTTCCACTAAAGTTGTAAAAAGCCCATTTCGCGTCGGGTTTTGGCTGACGCCGGGCACCAGAATATCGGAATCCGGCACAATCAGCGCCGCGCATACCGGGAACGCCGCGCTTGAAGGATCGCGCGGCACCGCCACGGATTGCGCGCGCAACTCGGGCTGCCCAGACAGCCGGATGATCCGCCCCTCGGGCCCCGCCTCGACCTCGATCTGCGCACCAAAGCCGCGCAGCATTCGCTCTGAATGGTCGCGCGTCGGCTCGCGTTCAATCACCACCGTCTCGCCCGGCGCGTTCAACCCCGCAAGCAACACCGCAGATTTCACCTGCGCCGAAGGCATCGGTGTGCTGTAGCG
>NZ_JBFHIA010000045.1:0-15756 GCF_041596715.1 Phaeovulum sp. | reverse complement strand
CCCCGAAAACAGTGGCGCACCCGCACGCCGAGGCGGGCGGCGCATCACATTGCGTTCCTCCTTCTCGGCTTCGAACACAAGTGAACAGACCGGATCGATCACCATTTCCAGAAACGCCACATGCATTGGGCCCAGTATCATCGGCATACCGAACAGCAGCGGCGTGAGCGCGGCCCCGGCAATGGGCAGGTGCACTGCCATGATAAAGCGCATTGCCTTGCGCAGATTGTCGTTGATCCGCCGCCCAAGCCGTATGGTATGCACGATAGAGCCGAAATCATCATCAAGCAGCACGATCGACGAGGCTTCGCGCGCCACATCGGTGCCACGCCCCCCCATCGCGACACCAATATGTGCCGCCTTGAGCGAGGGCGCATCATTGACCCCGTCGCCCGTCATCGCCACGACCGCGCCCTCGGCCTTGAGCGCGCGGACGATGCGCAGTTTTTGCTCGGGCTGGATACGCGCGAAAACCTGAGTTTCGGGCAAGGCCGCGGCCAGTGCCGCATCGTCAAGCGCCTCCAATTCGTCGCCGCTCATCACACGGCCTTCGGCGATTCCGGCGGCGGTGGCGATGGCGCGCGCTGTGGCGGGATAGTCGCCGGTGATCATGATCACGCGGATGCCTGCCTCTCGGCATTCGGCCACCGCGGCGGGCACCTCGGGGCGCAGCGGATCGACAAAACCGGCCAGCCCCAGAAAGCGAAAGTCGAACCCGTGCTGGGTATCGGGCAGCTCGTCTTCGCACGCGGCGGATGCCAAGGCCAGCACGCGCAAGCCAGCTGCCGCCAGTGCATCGACACGGTCCCCAAGTTCTGAGAGTTCCTCGCCTTCGATGCCGCAGAGCCGCGCTATCGCCTCGGGTGCGCCCTTGGCATAGGCCACGCGCCCTGCCTCGCTATCCCAGATCTGGGTCATCGCCAGCAAATCCGGGGCCAAGGCATAGCTGCGCGCAAGTTGCCCACCTGCGGGCGGGGACGCAAGCGCGTGAAAGGCGCGTTCCATCGGGTCGAAAGGTTCGGGTGCCGAAGCGGCGGTTCCGGCCTCGGCCAGTTCTGCAAAGCGGGGTGGTGCGGGCGTTCCCTGACCGGGCAGAAAGCTTGCGCCATCGGGCAGTTGCAGCACCTCGATTTCCATGCGGTTTTCGGTCAGGGTGCCGGTCTTGTCGGTGCAAAGCACATCCGCCGCCCCCAGCGCCTCGATCGCCGAGGCACGGCGTGTCAGCACGCGCGCCTGCGAAATGCGCCATGCCCCCATTGCCATGAATACGGCCAACACCATCGGAAACTCTTCGGGCAGCATCGTCATGCCCACCGCGATGCCGGCGAGTGCCGCATCAAGCCAGGCCCCGCCGCGCGAAAGCCCGTAAAGAACCACCACCGCAACACTGACGCCCAGCCCCAGCATGCCGAACAGCAGCACCACGCGCCGCAACTGCATCTGCAATCGCGGCGTTTCCATTTCCAACATGGAAAGCGAGGCACCTATCTTGCCGATCTCGCTTTGCGCGCCGATGGCGGTGACCTCGCCCAAGGCACTGCCGCGCACGATCATCGTGCCGGAATACACCTGCGGCTGGTCGTCGCCGCCCGGTCGCGACCCAGAGCCAGACGCGGCGTCGGGGGCTGCGCTTTTGCGTACCGGCACCGCCTCGCCGGTCAGAAGCGACTCGTCGGCCAATAGCGCCTCGGCTGTAAGAAGGCGCGCATCGGCGGGCACGCGGTCGCCCTCGGCCAGCACGACAAGATCGCCGCGCACCACTTCGCGCCCGGCAATGCGTTGGCGCGTGCCATCGCGGATGACCAGCGCGCGCGGGCTTGTCAGATCGCGCAGTGCTTCCAGCACGCGTTCGGTGCGCGCTTCCTGCACCACGGTGATTGTGACCGAAAGGCAGGCGAAGGCCAAAAGGATCAGCGCCTCGGCCCGATCGCCCAGCACCAGATAAATCAGCCCCGCGCCTAAAAGCAGCGCCAGCATCGGCTCGCGCAGCACATCTAGGATCAGCCTTACAGGGTTGCGCCGCCGCGCGCGTGGAAGCTCGTTAGGCCCGTCTGCCGCCAGCCGGGCGGCAGCGTCGGCGGCGCTCAAGCCATTGAGAGGGGGGGTAGCGTTTTGCATGGCCAGATCCAGAATACGGACGATGTCCAAGCCGAAGCCTAGGCGGCCAATACCCTGCGATGCAATGATTTGAATCAGCCGCGCATCGGTGTTGCTCTGGCAACGCGCGTGCGCCATTCTTGCCGTAGGGTCAGGCGGGAGGAGATGGGCCGATGTGCTGGGGCGTCGAGGTTACAGCCGGTATGGCGGCTGTGGGGGTTGTGGCTGCTGCAATCACATGGCGGCGCGGCGACCCCGGGGTAGTGCCGCTGACGCTTGGCTTTTTCGCCGCGATGGAGGGGTTGCAGTTCGGCGGCTATCTGGTGGTCGATGAATGTTCGACCCCTGCAAACCAGACCATCGCTTTCCTTTCTATTCTGCACATCATCATCCAGCCCTTCATCATCAACGCTTTCGCGATGCAATTGGTGCCGGAAAACCTGCGCCGCCGCGCGCAGGTGCCGGTCTATCTGCTCTGTCTGGCCTCGGCTTCGGTGATGCTGATGCAACTGATCCCGTTCGATTGGGCGGGTGTTTGCACACCCGGCTCCATTCTGTGTGGACAGGCGTGGTGCACGGTTTCGGGTGCTTGGCATATCGCGTGGGATGTGCCCTACAACGCGCTGATGGCACCCGTTGATACCGCACTTGGTATGCGCTGGGGTTTCCCGACCTATCTGGCGGTGGTGTTCGTGGTGCCGCTATTCTATGGCGCATGGCGGTTTGTGGTGTTTCACGCAGCAATCGGGCCAATGCTTGCATCGCAACTGACCCCCAACCCGAACGAGATACCGGCGATCTGGTGCCTGTTCTCGATCGGCATTGCGATGATTGCCGTGTTCCCGCAGGTGCGGCGGTTCTTTGAGGTGCGGCCCCGTCCCGTGATGGCCTGACGCGGTTGCGCCTTAGCCGAGCGCGTAGCCTGCGCCGCGCACCGTGCGGATAGGGTCGGCACCGCCTGCGTGGGCTAGTGCCTTACGCAAGCGGCCCACATGTACATCGACCGTTCGGCTTTCGACATAAATCTCGCGGCCCCAGACCCGGTCAAGCAGCTGCTCGCGGCTCCAGACGCGGCCGGGGCGCTCTAGAAAGGTGGCAAGCAGGCGAAACTCGGTCGGGCCAAGTTTGATCGGTGTTTCGCCGCGAAACACCCGGTGCGTTTCAGGATCAAGGCGAATGTCATCCCATTCCAGCACCTGGCCGACCGTTGCGGGGCGGGTGCGGCGCAACAGGGCGCGGATGCGCGCCATCAGTTCCGCCAGCGCGTAGGGTTTGGCCACATAATCATCGGCGCCGGTTTCCAGCCCGCGCACCATGTCCACCTCGTCCGAACGCGCCGACAGCATCAGCACCGGCACATCGCGCGTGGCCGAACGCGCCTTCAGCCGCCGACACACCTCTAGCCCCGAGACGCGCGGCATCATCCAGTCCAGCACGACGATGTCGGGGGCCTGTTCGCCGACCAGTGTCAGCGCCTCTTCGCCCTGCGAGGCGGTCAGCACATCATAGCCTTCCGCCGCAAGGTTATAGGCCAAGAGTTCACGCTGCGCCGGTTCATCCTCGACCAGCAGCACCGTCGCGCGCGCCGCGGCGGCCATCACAGCCCCCTGCCCGGTTCGCCAAGTGCGGCACCCTCATCCTTGGGGCGCTCTTCCTCGGGTAGCGCGCCCGAGACGAGGTAGATCACCTGCTCGGCTATGCCGGTGGCGTGATCGCCCACCCGCTCGATGTTCTTGGCAATGAAATGCAAATGCAGGCAGGGCGAAATCTGGCGCGGGTCTTCCATCATATGAGTGACGAACTCGCGAAACAGCGCGCCATACATCTGATCCACTTCCTCGTCGCGTGCACGCACCTCGCGCGCAAGTTCGGCGTCACGGCGTGCATAGGCATCCAGCGCATCGCGCAGCAGCAAACCCACCTGCCGCGCCATCCGGCGGATCGAGCCTGCCGCACCATCCACCCGTGGCAACTCGGCCAAAAGCATCGAGCGTTTGGCGAGGTTCTTTGCATAGTCGCCGCAGCGTTCCAGCGCCGCTGCAATCTTCATCACCGTCAGCACCGCGCGCAGGTCGCCCGCGGTCGGCGCGCGAAGCGCGATCAGGCGGGCAGACATGACGTTGATTTCCTCTTCCAGCGCATCAAGTGTGGCATCGCCCGCGCGCACCCGTTCGGCCAGATCGGCGTCGCGTGTTTCAAGCGCCGTCGCGGCATCGTTCAGCGCGGCTTCGGCAAGCCCGCCCATCTTCATGACAAGTGCCTGAATATGCTCGAGGTCGCGATCGAAGGCGGCAGAGATATGTTCGTGGCTCATCGGGTGCTCCCTTAGCCGATCCGGCCGGTAATGTAGCTTTCGGTGCGCGGATCTTGCGGATTGGTGAATATCTGCCCGGTCTCGCCAAACTCGACCAGCGAGCCGAGGTGGAAGAACGCGGTCTTCTGGCTGACACGCGCGGCCTGCTGCATCGAATGGGTCACTATCACCACCGAAAAGGCCGAGCGCAATTCGTCGATCAATTCCTCGATCTGCGCCGTGGCGATCGGGTCTAGCGCCGAGGCGGGTTCATCCATCAACAGCACTTCGGGTGCGGTTGCGATGGCGCGCGCAATGCAAAGCCGCTGCTGCTGGCCCCCCGAAAGCCCGGTGCCGGGTGCCGTGAGGCGGTCTTTCACCTCGTCCCAAAGGGCGGCGCGGCGCAGCGATTTTTCGACGATCTCGTCCAGTTCCGGGCGGCCGCGCGCCAGCCCGTGAATCCGCGGCCCGTAGGCTACGTTTTCGTAGATCGACTTTGGAAACGGGTTCGGTTTCTGAAACACCATGCCGACGCGGGCGCGCAGTTGCACAGGGTCCACGGATGGCGCGTAGATGTCTTCGCCGTCCAGCGTGATCTGGCCTTCGACGCGGCAACTGGCGATTGTATCGTTCATCCGGTTCAAGCAGCGCAGAAAGGTCGATTTACCGCAGCCCGACGGGCCGATGAACGCGGTCACGGTCTTGTCGGCGATGTCAACATCGACATCCTTCAGCGCGTGATTGGTGCCGTAGTATACCTGCACCCCTCGGGCACCGATCTTGATTTCGCTGTCGCTCAACGCGTTCTCCACTTTTTGCATCGTGTTCATGGCTTGCCCCTACCAGCGCCGCTCGAACCGGCGGCGCAGCACGATGGCCACCGAGTTGATTACCAGCAAGAACACCAGAAGTACGATGATCGCCCCAGAGGCGCGTTCGGCAAAGGCCGGGTCGGCGCGCTGGGTCCAGTTATATACCTGCACCGGCAGTGCCGAGGCGGGGTCGAAAAAGCCTTCGGGTGGTGCGGCCGGATAGTCACGTACAAAGGCGACCATGCCGATCAGCAAAAGCGGCGCGGTTTCGCCCAAGGCCTGCGCAAGGCCAATGATCAGCCCGGTCAGAATACCCGGCATGGCCAGTGGCAGCACATGGTGCAGCACCGTCTGCATTTTTGACGCCCCAACCGCCAGTGCCGCGTCGCGAATGGATGGCGGCACCGATTTCAGGCTGGCCCGGGCCGGAATGATGATCCGTGGCAGCGTAATCAGCGTCAGCACCAGCGCGCCGACCACCGGCGCCGATTGCGGCAACCCGGCAAAGTTGATGAAAAGCGCCAGCCCGAGGATGCCGAATACGATCGAGGGCACGGCCGCGAGATTGGCGATGTTCACCTCGATCAAGTCGGTCCAGCGGTTTTGTGGCGCGAACTCTTCCAGATAGATCGAGGCGGCAACGCCAATCGGCAGCGCCAGCACCAGCACGATCAGCATCATGTAGAGCGAGCCGAGAATGGCAATACCAAGCCCTGCGGCCTCGGGGCGCAGTTCAGAGGCATCCGGGCCGGTCAGAAAGCCCCAGTTGAAGCCCAGTACGATCACCCCTGCCTCGCGCATCCTGTCGGCCAGTTGCAACTGCGCGGGGCTAATGTTGCTGTCACGCTCGGCGCTTTCCATCGAGACGCGGCCTTTGAAATAGCCGTCGATGCGCCCGTTGGCATAGCCGCGAAACTGGATTGTGCTGCCCAGCAAGGCAGGGTCTGCCAGCACCATGTTGCGCAGTTGCGCGGGCGACTCCTTGGAAATCAGCGCCGATACGTCTTTGGCCGAAATCTCGGCGCTGGAAATGCCCTTGGCTTCCAGCTCTTGCATCAGCGCCGCTTCGATCTGTCGCGCGTAGCCGATGGTGGTGACCTTGGCCATTGCGGCAGGGTCGCGCTGCCCGCTGGGGTCAAGTGCCGCCGCATCAAGCGTGATGTCCATCACGATGAAGGTCTGGCGGAACGCGCCAAGCCCGTTCGAGAACACCGAGTAGAGCAGCACCGCCAGCGCCAGCATCGCCACCGAAACCGCAGTGATGCCATAGGCACGAAACCGGGTTTCAGCCGCGTTGCGCCGACGCGTGCGCGCATCGACCGTCAGCAGTGAACGGCGCGGGGGTTGCGCGGGTGCGGTCATTCATATTGCTCCCGATAGCGGCGCACCACGAAAAGTGCGACGACGTTAAGTGCCAGTGTGATGACGAAGAGCGTAAGGCCCAGTGCGAAGGCAACCAGCGTTTCGGGCGAACCAAACTCGGTATCGCCGGTCAATTGGCTGACGATCTTGACGGTGATCGTGGTCATCGCTTCGAACGGATCAAGGCTCAGCCGCGCGGCGGCCCCTGCCCCCATCACAACGATCATCGTCTCTCCGATGGCGCGGCTGGTGGCCAGCAAGATTGCCCCTACGATCCCGGGCAGCGCAGCAGGCAAGACCACCCGCCGCACGGTTTCGGAACGCGTGGCTCCAAGCGCATAAGAGCCATCGCGCAGGCTTTGCGGAACCGCGTTGATGACATCGTCCGAAAGCGACGACACGAAGGGGATCAGCATGATCCCCATCACCAGCCCCGCCGTCATCACCGACGAAGAGCTGCTGCCAATGCCCAGCGGGGCCGCGAAATAGTCGCGCAGCATCGGGCCCACGGTGATAAGCGCGAAAAGACCATAGACGATGGTGGGTATGCCCGCCAAAATCTCGATCGCGGGCTTTGCAGCAGAGCGCATGGATTTGGAGGCATATTCCGCCAGAAAGATCGCGGCAAACAAACCCACCGGCACCGAAACCAGCAGTGCTACGAACGAGACATAAAGCGTGCCCCAAAGCAGCGGCAGGATGCCAAGGTCGGAGCCACCGCGGAACTGTGGGTTCCATGTCAGGCTGAAAAAGAAGTCCTTCGCCGGGTACAGCCGAAAAAAGTGCAAAGTCTCGAAAGTCAGCGAAAGCACGATGCCCACGGTCGTCAGCACGGCAACGAACGAGGCTGCAATCAGCAACACCTTCAGCGAGGTTTCAGAGATATTGCGGGCCCGGTAGTCGGGCGCGATGCGCCAAACCGCATACCCAGCGCCCGCTACGGCCAGAAAAAACACCGCCGCCGCCATCGCCATGCGCGCAAATATGCTTAGCTGGCGGTATTCCTTGGCGGCTTCGAAAACGTTTTGTACAACATCCGACCCAAGCGCCACGCCGATATCGGCCATGCGCCCGCGTAGGTTTGCCTGCTCGGCCTGCATCGTCAGCAGCTCCGCTTCGCTGACCAATTTCTCTGCCACAAGCAGATCGATGCCGCCTGCGATGCGCCGCACATCGCTCATCACCAGATCGCGGCTGCTGCCTTCGGCGATGCTTTCAGGCGCGATCATTGCGCCGACGCGCGCCTCGATCACGACCGGCTGCACCAGCAACCAGAGGATCAGCGTCGCAAATGCCGGAACGGCAGAGAGGATCAGGACCGATTGGCCGTAATATCCGGGCAGCGAATGCAATCTGCGCGCATCGCCGCCTACCAGCGACATCGCGCGCGCGCGCCCAACGAAGAACCCACCAATCGCAATGGCCAGAACGATCAGGGTGATAATGCCAATGCTCATTCCGGCCTCGGGGTTAGGGAAAGGGCGGGCGGCGCTTTGGCACCGCCCGCGTTAGCAATCAGTTCAGCGGGCCCATGGCCTTGCGCGCGGCAACGTCCGCTTGGGTCTGCGCAAGTTCCGGGTCTGACACGAGGCCGTAATCGGCCAGCGGGCCATCGGGGCCAGCCATGTCGTCAGAGACGAAGAACTCGACAAACTCTTGCAGACCCGGGATCACCCCCAGATGCGCGGTCTTGACGTAGAAGTAGAGCGGGCGCGAAACCGGGTAGCTGCCGCTTGCGATGGTTTCGGTCGATGGCACGATGCCATCCATCGTGGCGACGCGCAGCTTGTCGGTGTTGTTTTGGTAGAACGACAGGCCGAACACGCCGATCGCGTTCTTGTTGGCTTCAAGGCGGGCCAGTGTTTCGGTGTAGTCGCCGTCGATATCAACCGACACGCCATCGGTGCGCAGCTTCATACACTCGGCGATTGCGGCCTTCGCATCGCCGCCGTTGGCCGACAGAAAGGCATCTTCCGCACCCGAAGCCTTGCAGCCGGCCTCGATTACCTTGGTGTCGAACACTTCGCGCGTGCCGTGCTTGGTGCCCGGAACAAAGGCCAAAAGCGCTTGCGCCGGAAGCGCGGGGTTCACATCGGCCCAAGTCTTGTTCGGGTTGGCAACCAATTTGCCGTCTTTGAGCACCTGCGCGCCGATCGCGTTGAACCAGTCGGTCGGGGTAAAGGCGAACTCGGCACCGTTTGCGTCGGATGCAAAAACGATCCCGTCATAGCCGATCCGCACTTCCATGATTTCGTTGACGCCGTTGGTGGCGCAAAGGTCAAGGTCGCCTTGGGTAATGCGGCTGGACGAGTTGGCGATGTCGATGGTGTTTTCGCCGACGCCCTCACACATTTTCTTGCGCCCGGCACCCGAGCCGCCACCCTCGACCACCGGGGTCGAGAAGCCGAAGTTTTCGCCAAAGATTTCGGCGACGATGGTGGCGTAGGGCAGCACGGTCGACGACCCCGCGATCTGGATCTGGTCGCGCGCTTGGGCGGCAGTGGCCGATACGGCGGCAATCGCCAGTGTCGAAAGGGTCATTCTCACGATGGTCATCATGATCTCCTGAGCTACGGTTGGCGGCCGCCCGCATGACGACCTTGGATGCGTCTCTAGCCCGTGCACCTGATGGTTTTGCGACCGTATGGTAACAGATTGATGACAGTTCGGCCTATTACAATGCGCGCCGCTAATGCGTGGGCAGGACCACCGTGAAGGTCGAACCCTTGCCGGGCGCGCTTGCTATGACAAGACGGCCGCGGTGGCGCTGCACTATATGCTTGACGATGGCCAGGCCAAGCCCGGTGCCACCCTCGGCGCGCGAGCGGTGGCTATCGACGCGGTAGAAACGCTCGGACAGCCGCGGAATGTGCTCGGCGGGGATGCCTTCGCCCTCATCGCGCACATCCACCGCCAAAGCCTCGGTGCGCAGGCCCACATCGCGTGAAACTTGCCGCAGGGTGACAGTGACCGTGCCTTTGGCGGCCCCATATTTCACGGCGTTTTCGATCAGGTTTTGAAACACTTGCGTCAACTGGTCGGCATCGGCGGGCAGCAGCGCGGGGCCCGGTTCGCCGTGCTGCACGATCGTTGCGCCAGCGGCATCGGCCATCGGGCGCAGTGTGCGCACCACGCTGGCCAGCAGGGACGCCAGATCGACCTGCGTGGTTGGGCGCACGCGTTCTTCCGCCTCGACGCGGCTGAGGTGCAGAAGATCGCGCACCAAGCGGTTCATCCGCTCGGCCTCTTGCGCCATGACTGTCAGAAACCGCTCGCGCGCCTGCGCGTCATCCTTCGCAGGGCCGCGCAGGGTTTCTATGAACCCCAGAAGAGAGGTCAGCGGCGTGCGCAATTCGTGGCTGACATTGGCCACGAAATCGCGTCGGAATTGGCCGATCTGCTGGGCTTCGCTGACATCTTCAAAGCTTGCCAACACGGCCCGCCGCCCATCGCCCGCGACCGGTCGCACCAGCATCCGATAGACGGTTTCACGCGAAGGGCCGGTGTGGATGTGCTGTGCTTGGGTTTCGCGGGCTTCGGCCAGCGCGGCCTCGATTGCCGCCAGCGGCCCCGGTTGGCGCAGGGCCAAAGTGTAGTGGTGCCCGACCACCTTGTGGCCAAAAAGCGCCTGCGCTGCGCTGTTTGCGGCGCTGATGCGCGCGGATGCATCAATCAGCAGCGAGGGCTGCGGCAATGCATTCAGAAGAGAGTCCAAGAAATGCGTATCCATAGCCAACGCTGCCGTTAAAACCGCCCCCGGCATAGCAGGTTTCGAAAAAAGATCAGCCGATTTCGCGCAAGATCGGGCTAGGCCTCGGCAAAATGGGCCATCCGCCTAGCTATTGTTTAAGGATTCGTAAACAAATGATGCCGTGGGGCGCAATTGTGCAGGACCGTTGCTGGAATGTCGTAATCTCGCCCTATATATTGAGCGCAGGTCTTCGGTGCCCGATGCGGGGCACCGGCTTTGCGCGGTGTGGACAGTTTGGCAGGTTGCATGACACGCGTTTCAGAACCCCCCGTAAGTGCCAAGGTTTCAGCGCCCGCGTCGCAGCACCACCGCACGCTGTTCCTTTCAGACCTGCACTTGGGCGCGCGTGCCTGCCGTGCTGACAGAATCATGGATTTCCTGTCGCACAATACAGCCGACACCATCTACCTTGCTGGCGATATCTTCGATCTGTGGCACCCGAATGCTTCGGCTTGGACGCATGACCATGATCGCGTGGTGCAGACGATCTTGCGCCGCGCCCGCGAGGGCACGCGGATCATCTATCTGGCAGGCAACCACGACGAAACCGTGCATCGCATCTTTGCGTGGCATTTCGAACGGATCGAGGTTGCCACACAGATGATGCACCGCACCGCCGACGGGCGCAGCTTTCTGGTGTTGCACGGCGATAGTTGCGATGCGGCTTGGCAGCGATCTCGGCTTATCACCCGAATTGGCAGCCGCATCGAAGACAGGTTGCGTGCGATTGACGGCATGGTGAAATATCTGCGCCGCAACTTGCGGGCCGAGGGCGCGGGCGCGATCGAAAACCTGCTTGTGCGCTTCAACAAGCTCTTGCGCATGGGCAACCGCTACGAGCGGAGGCTTACCGATCTGGCGCGGTCAGCGGGTGCGCATGGGGTGATCTGCGGCCATTTTCACCAAGCGGCGCTGCACGAAAGCCATGGTCTGATCTACGCCAACTGCGGTGACTGGGTCGCCGCGATGACCGCGATCACCGAAGATGCCGAGGGCAATCTGACGCTGCTGAAGTGGAGCGAAAGCATGCAGGAATACCCTGCTCACGACGCCTTGCCACAGCCTTCCGCCCGCGCGCAATCCGTGGTGCGCTGAATGCTTTCCTCGCCGCTCATCACTGTGCTGGCGGCGTTCGTCGCCACGATGGCTGCGCTGCATTTTGCAAGCATCGTGCTGGTCTGGTGGCGGCTTCGCCGACCGCCGCGCGCGCCGCGCGGCCCGCTGCCTGAAATCAGCGTGTTGCGCCCGGTCTGCGGGCTAGACCCGCATGACGCCGAGACTTTGGGGTCTTCTTTCGACCTTAGCTATCCGCATTACGAGTTGATCTTCTGCATCGCCTCGCCCGAAGACCCCGCGGTGCCCTTGGTCGAACGGTTGATCGCCGAGCATCCCGAGAGGCGCGCGCAACTGCTTGTGGGTGACAGCGCGGTAAGCGGCAACCCCAAGCTCAACAACCTGATCAAGGGTTGGGATGCCGCGCGCGGCGAATATGTGTTGATGACCGACAGCAACGTGTTGCTGCCGCCCGATTATCTGCAACAGATGATCGCGGCTTGGCGGCCTGACACGGGTCTCGTGTCATCGCCCGCCGTCGGACTGCGTGGTGACGGGTTTTGGGGCGCGCTCGAATGTGGCTTTCTCAATGGTTATCAGGCGCGCTGGCAACTTGCCTCTGACGAGGTTGGTAATGGCTTTGCCCAAGGCAAGAACCTGCTCTGGCAGCGCGATTTTTTGGCCAATGCGGGCGGGCCGGCGATACTTGGGCGCGATCTGGCCGAGGATGTCGGCGCAACCAAGCTGGTGCGCGGCGCGGGGTTGCGGGTGCGGCTGGCGCAAAAGCCTTTTCCGCAGCCGATCGGGCAGCGCAGCTTTGCGCAGGTCTGGTCGCGGCAACTGCGTTGGGCAAGGGTGCGCCGCGCAGGTTTTGTGATGCTTTTTACCACTGAAATCCTGACTGGCGCAGCAGCGCCCGTATTGGCGAGTGCAGCACTGGTGGCGCTTGGCGCGCTGCCTTGGGCGGTTTTGCCCTTGGGCCTTGCGGGCTGGTTCGGGCTGGAATGGGCGCTGGCGCGCGCGGCAGGTTGGCCTTCGGGTATGCGCGATCTAATAGCTTGGATGCTGCGCGATGCATTGATACCGGCGCTTTGGGTTGGCGGCTGGTCGGGGCGCGGCTTTGTCTGGCGCGGCACCGCGATGAGCGAAGCCCCACCACAGCCTCAACTCGGCAAGCGGAAGGGAATGGGCTGATGATAGGTGCCGAGGGCGTGCTGGTCTTGCTCAAGCTGCACGGGTTATCGCTTTTGGCACCGCTGGCGGTGCTGGAAGGGCCGATCGTTACCGTGATCGCAGCCTATCTGGCCAGCCTCGCCTTTTTTGACGTGTGGCTGGTCTATGTTGTTGTGGTGGTGGCCGATCTGGTGGGCGACAGTATCTTTTACGCCTTGGGCCGCCGTGGTCCCGGGCTTTTGTCGCCGCGCTGGCGCAACCGCTTTGGCGTAACCGACGCCCGGCTCGGGGCGCTGAAGGGGCATTTTCACAATCAGGGTGGCCGCACCTTGGTGGTGGGCAAGCTGACACATTCGGCGGGCATGGTGGTGCTGCTTGCGGCAGGGGCGGCACGGATGCCGTTCTGGCGGTTTTTGGGCTTCAACCTGATCGCCACTTTGCCCAAAAGCCTTGTGTTCGTGATCATCGGCTACACGCTCGGGCGCGCCTATACCGCGATCGACGGCTGGATCTTTCGCGCCTCGTTCGCGCTGCTGGTGTTGTCGCTGGTGGCGATAGCGGCGTGGTATCTTTATCGTCGGGGTGTGCGCGGATGAGCGGCGCGGCAAGCCCACAGCCGCAAGGTGTCAGCTGCATCATCCCGGCCTACAATGAGGCTGCGCGGATCGGCGGCGTGCTGGCGGCGGTGGCCGGGCACCCCGAGATTGCCGAGGTGATCGTGGTCGATGATGCCTCGCAGGATGGCACAGCCGAGGCGGCCGCAGCGGCGCCGGGGGTGCGGCTGATCCGGCTGCCGCAAAACCGCGGCAAGACCTTTGCACTGGCCGAAGGAATCGAAGCTGCGGCGCAACCGCTGTTGCTGTTGCTCGATGCCGATCTCTTGGGGCTGACCGCCGCTGCGATTTCCGCGTTGATCGCACCAGTGCGGGATGGCCGCGCCGAGGTTTCCATCAGCCTGCGCCAAAACGCGCCGCGCCTGTGGCAGATGATCGGGCTCGATTACATCTCGGGTGAGAGGGTGCTGCCGCGCGCCCAGCTTGCCGGGCGCACCGATGCGTTGCGCGGGCTGCCGCGATTTGGCTTTGAGGTTCATCTCAACACGATCTGGATCGGTGCAGGCTCGCCTTTGGCGGTGGTGCGTTGGGACGGCGTGCAAAGCCCCTACAAGGGTGCGAAAATGGGCGTCTGGCCCGGTATGCGCGCCGATGCCGCGATGCTTGGCGACATCATGCGCACCATCTCGCCCCTTGATGCGCTGGCGCAGATCCGGGCGCTGCGGCGGTTGCGGCTGAGTTGAGGCAGGCCCCCGCTTCAGGGCATCAGCACATAGCTGCCCGGCGCATCGGCCAGAATGCCATACCCCGCCTCTGCGCGCCCCATCGGTGGGGGCGGCGTGCTGCCGGGGGCAAGGCTTTGCAGCCACGCAGCCCATACCGGCCACCACGAACCCGGTTCTGGCGCAACCGAGGCCGCCCATTCATCGCCGCTTTCGTGGCGATCACCTGCGCCGTGTCGCAGCAGCCGGTAGCGGGCGCGCGGGTTGCCGGGGGCAGAGATGATGCCGCTGTTATGCCCGCCCGATACCAGCGCAAAGCTGACGTCGCCATGCAGCAGATGCGTAAGCTTATACACCGAATGCCAAGGTGCGATGTGATCGGTCTCGGTGGCGACGACAAAGACCGGGGCACGGATATCGGCCAGAAACACCGGCTCGCCGCCCGCATCGAAGCGCCCGCCAGCAAGGTCGTTGCCCAAGAACAGCCGCCGCAGATATTGGGAATGCATCTTGTAGGGCATGCGCGTGGCATCATGGCTCCATGCGCCGAGGTCGCTTTCATGGTCGCGTTCGCCCATCAGGTATTCGCGCGTCATGCGCGACCATATCAGGTCTTGCGAGCGCAGCATGTTGAAGGCCCCCGCCATGCGCTTCTGGTCAAGATAGCCCTCCTCCCACATCATGTCTTCCAAGAGCGCGACCTGCGGCGCGGTGGTGAAGATTGAAAGTTCTCCGGCTTCCGAAAAATCGACCTGTGCTGCAAGCATGGATACCGAAGCAAGCCTGTCGTCGCCATCGCGCGCCATTGCCGCTGCGGTCACCGCCAAAAGCGTGCCGCCAAGGCAGTAGCCAAGCGCATGGACCACCCGCGCGCCGGTAATGGCCGTAACCGCATCCAGCGCCGCCATCACACCGGCTTCGCGGTAATCGTCAAACCCGAGGTCGCGGTCGTCTGCATCCGGGTTTTTCCAAGAAATGCAGAACACGGTGAAGCCCTGCCCAACCAGCCAGCCGATCAGCGAGTTTTCGGCCGAAAGATCGAGGATGTAATACTTCAAGATCCACGCTGGCACGATCAGCAGCGGCACGGCATGCACCGTATCAGACTGCGGCGCATATTGGATCAACTCGATCAGGTGGTTGCGATAGACCACCTTGCCCGGGGTCGCGGCAACTTCATGGCCGGGGCGAAAGGCGGTGGCGCTGTCTTGCGCATCGGCGAAGGCGCGCGCCATGTCCTCCAGCAAAAACCCCGCACCGCGCGCGAGGTTGGCACCTCCCTCACGCATGGTCCGTTCGATCAGTTGCGGGTTGGTGGCCAGAAAGTTCGCAGGCGACAGCATATCGAGCCACTGGCGCGAGAAAAATTCGACCATCCGCTCGTTCTCGCGGGTCATGCCGGGGATGTCGGTGGTGGCGTTTGTCCACCATTGCTGGGTCATCAAGAACGCCTGAGACATTGCGCGGTAGGGCATCTGGCGCCACTCTGGCGCATCAAAGCGCCGGTCCTGCGGCAAAGGCTCGATCGCGGTTGCCCCCTCGGCCTCGGGCGCGCGCGGCAAAGCCTCGGCAAGCCGTCGCGCCTTGCGCGCGGCCTTCCATGCCAGTTCCATCTGCTTGCCCGGCGAAAGCGCCAGATGTGCGGCCCAATCGGCCCAGGCTTGCGCCAAGCCGATCACCGAAATGCCGCCCACCGCCGCCCCAAGCCGCGCGTGCACATGCCGGTCCAGCCGCCGCCACGCCTCTTCCGCAAGGGCGCTGTCGGGCGCGGGCTGCGGCATTGGCGCAGGCCGTGGCCTTTGCGACACGCTACGGCGGCGGCGCGCGATTCTGCCCGTTTCCGCCTTCATTCCTGCCTCCTGCTTACGCCTTATGGCTTGCGTTTGCGTGGTGTGCCGCCGGTAGCCACCTTGATTTCGTCGTCGATGCCTTCGACGAT
>NZ_JBFHIA010000044.1:0-15970 GCF_041596715.1 Phaeovulum sp. | reverse complement strand
GCGCGCCACCGAGATCACAGCCCTTGGCGCAGACTATCGCCCGGCGGGCGAAATGCTGGACGAGCGTTCTTTCGTCAACGCGCTGGTCGGGCTGATGGCAACGGGTGGATCGACCAATCTGGTGCTGCACCTGCCCGCGATGGCGCGTGCGGCGGGGATTTTGCTTGATCTGGAAGATTTCGATGCGGTCAGCAGCGCCGTGCCGTTGCTGGCCAAGGTCTATCCCAACGGGCTGGCCGACGTGAACCATTTCCACGCGGCTGGGGGCCTTGGTTTTCTGATCGGACAATTGCTTGATGCGGGCCTGCTGCACCCCGATGTGCGCACCGTGGCGGGCGACGGGCTGGCGCTTTATCGGCGCGAGCCGAAGCTGATCGATGGCACACTTGCGTGGCACGATGGGCCGGAGGCGAGCTTGAACGAAAAGATCCTGCGCCCCGCTCCGCGGCCCTTTGCGCCTTCGGGTGGCTTGCAGCAGTTGCACGGCAACCTTGGGCGCGGCGTCATCAAGGTATCTTCGGTGCCCGCCGACCGGTTGGTGATCGAGGCACCCGCGCGCGTGTTCGCCAGCCAAGACGCGGTGAAAGAAGCCTTCAAGCGCAATGAGTTCACCTCTGACGTTGTGGTGGTCGTGCGTTTTCAGGGGCCGCGCGCCAATGGTATGCCGGAATTGCACGCGCTGACCCCGGTGCTGTCGGTGTTGCAGGACCGCGGCCTGAGGGTTGCACTGGTAACCGATGGGCGGATGTCGGGTGCCTCGGGCAAGGTGCCAGCGGCGATCCATGTCTGCCCCGAGGCCACCGGAGGCGGGCCACTGGCACGGCTGGCCGATGGCGACATCGTGCGCCTTGATGCGAGCGCGGGCAAACTTGACTGCCTGACCCCGAACTTCGAGACCCGCCCCCCGGTGGTGCCGGACCTTTCGGCCAACGCAAGCGGTGTCGGGCGCGAAATGTTCGAGCTGTTCCGCCGCTCGGTCGGTGCCGCAGATGCGGGTGCTTCATCGGTTCTCTGACCGCAAGTGGCCGCGACAATAGATACCAGCCCGCGCCCTTGTTGTGGCGCGGATGTAGGTTTACGTTGAACGTGACCATACCCTGAGACACGAGGACACCATGAAACTCTTTTCGCCCGCGCGCATTGTCGCGCTTCTTGCCCTGCTTTTGCCGTTCCTGCCCATGCAAGCCGCGGCCCAAGCTGCTGCGGAACCGGCAAAATATGTGTTCGTAATGTCCAGCGGCGCAATGCCCACCGCGGGTTCTGGCCTGCATCTGGCGATCACCGCCGCCAAGTCGGGCCGCTCGGTCGATATCGTGCTGGCGGCTTCGGCGCTTGATCTGGGCCGCAAGGGCGCGGGTGATGGGCCGGTTTTCCCCTACTACAACGTCGATGGCCCGGCCATGCTGGTGCAGGCGATGGAAGCCGGGGCGCGGGTTTCGGTCTGCTTCACCTGCCTTGCCAACCAAGAGATCGACCTTGCCGACATGCTCGACGGCATCGCCAAGATCAACGCCTTCAGCGTGCTTGACCTGATGGAAGCCGCCGATGTGGTGGTGGGCTTTGGCGCGCCGGACATGGGCACCGGCATCACCATCGACCCCGCGGCGGTGATGGCGCCTGCCGATGCAGCAGCCCCCGCTGCCGATGATGGCGAGCCGCCGTGCGACCCGGCAACCGATATTGACGCCTGCATGTAACAGCCCCACGCCCTAGCGCCGCATACTTGCGGCGCGGGCGCTCTGATGCGATGATTGCGCTAACCGCGCCGCCGGCCCCCCGGCGGCGTCTTTGCATGAGGATCGCGCCAATGACCCCCGCTGAACAAAGCCTGCGCACCACCGAAATCTGCGCGGCGGCACCTGTGGTGCCGGTGCTTGTAGTGCGCGACGTGGCGCGGGCTGAACGGCTGGCGCGGGCGCTGGTGGCGGGCGGGTTGCCCGCGTTGGAAGTGACGCTGCGCACCGCCGCCGCGCTTGATGTTATCCGCGCGATGGCTGCGGTTCCGGGCGGCATCGTGGGCGCGGGCACATTGCTTACACCCGAAGACGTGGCTGCGGCCAAGGCGGCGGGCGCGCAATTCGGCGTCTCGCCCGGTGCCACCGACCGCCTGCTTGCCGCTGCCGCAGAAATCGGCCTGCCTTTGCTGCCGGGGGCGGCCACCGCATCCGAGGTGATGGCCTTGCTGGAACGCGGTTATCGGATGGTGAAGTTCTTTCCCGCCGAGGCCGTTGGCGGGGCTGCGGCGCTGAAGGCGCTTGGTGGGCCGCTGCCGCAGATGCGCTTCTGCCCGACCGGCGGCATATCCGCGGCGCTCGCGCCCGACTATCTGAAACTTGCCAACGTCGCCTGCGTCGGCGGTAGTTGGATAGCGCCCGACGCCATGGTTGAGGCATCGGACTGGGACGGTATTACCAGACTGGCGCAGCAGGCAGCATCGCTTGCACGCAAACCATAGCAAAAGGCGCATCCCATGACCGCCGCATCGATTGCAACCGCGCTCTGGTATGAAAGCGATGCCGAGGCGGCGGCGCGGTTTTATTGCTCGCTGTTTCCCAACGCCAAGATCGACCGCATATTCGCGCACCAAGGCGAGCCCGCGGCGGATGCCTTTCTGGTCGAGTTTTCTCTGCAAGGGCAACGGTTTCAGGCAATGAACGGCGGGCCCCAGTATCGGCTATGCCCGGCCTGCTCGATCTCGGTGCTGCTCGACACGCAGGCAGAAATAGATCGTATCTGGGCTGCGCTGCTGGAAGGCGGTGGCACCGAAGGGCGCAGAGGTTGGTTGACCGACCGCTGGGGCCTAAGCTGGCAGATCATTCCGCGCCGGATGCTGACCCTGCTGGGCGGGCCAAGGGCTGCGGCGGTGACAGAGGCGATGATGGGTATGGTCAAGCTGGATATTGCCACACTCGAAGCGGCTGCGCGCGGCTGAGGTATCAGTCCCGCGCGCGCGCGGCCCAACCGATTCTGCGAATTGCGCGTCGTAATGCGATGCAATCAGTCCCGCGCGCGCGCGGCCCAACCGCCGCGCCGCCCCCGCTGGGCCGTGGCATTGGTAAGCCCTTCGGTCAAAATCGCGCGCATCGGGTGCTTGGCGTGCTGTTCAGGCACTTCGGCAAGAATTGCGCGCATCGCGGTTGCGGCATCTACGCCCGCAGGCAAGCTTAACGCCCAATCCAGAAAGATCGAGCGGCATTCGGCGGCGGTGATGCCGTCAATGGCAAATGCCTCGCGCATCAACCCCTTGGGATCGACCTGAGAAATACTGGGCACGCCCTGCGCCATGACCTCACGCTCCTGTCTGCGCCGCGGCGGGCAGCGCCGCCTCGACAATAAGGCGCACTGCCTCTGTGGTGGCATCAAGCCGAGATTTCAACGCCTCAAGATCCTCGACACCTGCTTCGCGCAGCAAAAACGCGCGCCCGCCCTCGCCGATCGCGTCCATATCAAGCGGCTTGTCGGTCAATAGCCGCCCGCCCGCCTGCAAGCGCCAGAGCAAGCGGTAAGCGGAACCCAGCGTTTCCGCCTCGTCCTTGCCTATCAGCGCGTGCCGCCGCCCGGCGCGCAACTGCGGCTCGACCCGGCGCGCGGGGTCTGCGCTGCGCAACGCAAAGCTTTGTGCCAAAAGCTCGATATCCTGCAATCGACCGGGGCCGATTTTTGCCTCCCATTCGCCATCCGGGGCTTTGGCGGCAAAAATGCGCGCGCGCATCTCGGCCAGATCGGGCATCACCTGCGCACCGCCCCCCTTCGCCGCCAAAACCGCCAGCCGCGCCGCCTCGACCTCGGCACCAAGGTCGGATGGGCCGCTTATTACCCGCGCGCGGGTCAGCGCCAAATGCTCCCAGGTCCAGGCCTCGTCCATCTGATAGGTGCGAAAGCTTTCGAGCGAGGTTGCAACCGGGCCTTGCCTGCCCGATGGGCGCAGCCGCATATCCACCTCGTAAAGCCGCCCCTCGGCCATCGGCGCAGAAACCGCGGTGACCAGCGCCTGTGTGAGGCGCGCGTAATAGGCGCGCGCCGCCAAAGGCCGCTTGCCATCCGAGCTTTCGACACCGGCGGGGTCATAGATCACGATCAGATCGAGGTCCGAGGCGGCATTCAGCCGTTCAGCGCCAAGGCTGCCCATGCCCAAGACAACCGCCCCCCGCCCCGGACAGGCCCCGTATTTGATTGCAAACTCGGCCTGCACCTCGGGCCAGAGCGCTGCGAGTGCCGCGCCTGCAAGATCCGCATATTGCCGCCCCGCCTCAGCGGCATCGACCAGCCCGCGCAAATGGTGCACGCCAATGCGGAAATGCCATTCCTTGACGAATGATCGCGCCGCGCCAAGCTTTTTTTCGTAATCGGTCTGCGCGTCAAACAGCGCAGTCAACGCCGCGTTCAGCGCCGCGGCCCCGGGCCAAGGTGCAAAGAAGTCCCCCCCAAGCACCGCGTCCAGCACACCGGCGTTGCGCGAAAGATAGTGGGCCAAACCCGGTGCCGTGCCGCAGATATCGACGAGCAAGTCGATCAGCGATGGGTTTGCCTCGAACAGCGAGAAAAGCTGCACCCCGGCAGGCAGCCGGGCAAGAAACCCGTCGAACTGGCGCAACGCCTCTGCCGGGTTCGCGGCGCGGGCGAAGCGGGTCAGCAATTCCGGTTCAAGCCGGTTGAAAATGGTCGCAGCACGCGGCGAGTGCAGCACTGGGTGGCTGCGCCAGCCATCGACAATCGCGCGCGCTTCGGGCGCAAGTTTGGGTATGCGGCTGGCCTCTGACGGCGCAAAAAACTCGCCCGTCAGCGCCTCGACCCGTTCCAGCCGCGCGCGCAGCGCCTTTCTCCACACCCCAGCGTCGCCCTCGCCCATCATCATTGCGATGCGCTGAAAGCCCTCGTCATTGGTCGGAAGAAGATGTGTTTGCGCGTCGTTGACCATTTGCAAACGGTGCTCGATTTCGCGGTGCTCGCGGTAATGCGCGGTCAACTCGGTGGCGATTTCAGGTGTAACCCAGCCCTTTTTCGCCAACGCGGCAAGCCCGCCGACCGTGGTGCGTGACCGAAGGTCGGGGTCGCGCCCCCCGGCGATGAGTTGCCGGGTCTGGGTGAAAAACTCGATCTCGCGGATACCACCTGCGCCGAGTTTCATGTTGTGGCCCGAAAGGCTGATCGGCCCTTGCAGGCCTTTGTGCTCGCGGATGCGCAGGCGCATGTCATACGCATCCTGAATCGCTGCGAAATCGAGGTGGCGGCGCCACACAAAGGGCGTGAGCGCTTCCAGAAACTGCGCGCCTGCCGCAATGTCCCCCGCGCAAGGCCGCGCCTTGATGTAGGCCGCGCGCTCCCATGTGCGGCCCTCTGCCTCGTAATAGGCCTCGGCCGCAGACATCGAGATGCAGACCGGGGTGACAGAGGCATCGGGGCGCAGCCGCAGGTCAGTGCGGAACACATAGCCCTCGGCGGTCAGATCGCTGAGCATTGCCGCCATCTTGCGGGTCGCGCGGATGAAGGCCGCGCGCGCCTCTTGTATCTCGTCAGGTTCGAAGCGCGCATCGTCGAACAGGCAGATCACGTCGATGTCCGAAGAATAATTCAGCTCGCCCGCGCCCATCTTTCCCATAGCAATCGCCACCATGCCGCCCGCGATAGCCGCGTCGTCAGGGGTGGCACCGGGCAACTTGCCGCGCCGGATTTCGTCGCCGACCAGTTGCCGCAGCGAAAGATCGACAGCCCGGTCGGCAAGATCGCTCAGCGCGCCTGTCACCGCCTCCAGCGCCCAGACCCCCCCCAGATCGGCCAATGCGGACAGCAACGCCACCCGCCGCTTGGCTTGCCGCAGCGCCACGGCCAGTGCCTCGGCCCCTTCGGCCGCTTCGGGTGCCGCCAGCGCATCGGCCAATGCCGCCTCGGGCGAACCGAGCAAGACCGGCCCGATCCATTCCGCCTCGCGCTTCAGAAGGCCCGCAAGGAACGGGCTGCACCCCGCCGTGCCGGCGATCAGCGCACGGAGTTCGGGCGAAAGCTCGCCAAACCGCTCTGCCGCCTCGGCACCAAGCGCGGCATCGAAGGCAATCGGGCTGCGGTTGAGGCGTGCGGCAAAGCTCATGCCACAAGACTAGTGGCCGCGCGCGCAAGGTCAACGACGGTTTGCGTTCGCGCTTCACCACATTTATTCCGGCTTAGGGGCACATACGCGCGCCCGCGTTTTTGGATCGGCTTGGGGAGGCAGGGTCGGACATGAGCAAAAGCATGGCACGGGTCAAGGCAGCGTTGGAGACGGCGGGGTTGCCGTCTCGGATACTGGAAATGGCTGCCGAAACACGCACAGCAGATCAGGCCGCAAAGGCGGCGGGGTGCATGCTTGACCAGATCGCGAAGTCGATCATCTTTCGCGGCGAAACCAGTGGCCATGTGGTGCTTTTCCTGACTGCGGGGGGCAACCGCGTCGATCCTGCCAAGGCCAGCGCCGTGGCGGGGCAGGCCTTGGGTAAGGCAGACGCCGATCTGGTGCGCCGCGAAACCGGCTTTGCCATCGGCGGCGTTGCACCTATCGGGCATCTGTCGCCGATCCGCGCATACTTCGACCCGCGGCTGATGGATTTCGATACGGTCTGGGCCGCTGCCGGCACGCCGCGGCATATCTTTGCCATAGCGCCAGGGGACCTGCTGCGCGCCAGTGGCGCAGCGGTTGGCAATTTCACCTTGTAGCGCGACCGAAAGCGCAATGTAAAAAAGTTTCACATCTCTCTTGACCTGCGAACCCGGAGTGCCAATCTTGGCATCATGTGAAGGATGTTCACATCCATTTTTCGGAGGTTTTCATGTCCGCCTACGCTACCAACACAGACAGCCTCGCGCCGCGTGGCAACTGGTTTACTCGTTCTATTGACTGGCTGGATGCCAACGGACCCGGCGCATGGATCGCGCTGATGGTTGCGGGCTTTGTATTTGCAGGGCCGTTTGGCCTTGTGGTGCTGGCATTCATGCTCGTGACAGGTCGCTTTGGCCGCAGGTTCCGCGACGGCGCGCCACGGCATCGTCGCATGGGCAGCTGCCGCCAGTTTCAGGTGCGCATGTCCGGCAATACCGGCAACGCCGCCTTTGACAGCTACAAGGCCGACACACTACAGCGCCTTGAGCGCGAGCAAAACGAGTTCGAGGCTTTCCTGCATCGGTTGCGCGAAAGCCGCGACAAGGCCGAGTTCGACCAGTATCTGGCCGAGCGCGCCCGCGCCGCCGCCGCCGAAGCCCCGGCGGAGCCGGAAGCACCTAAAGGCTCGGGTGCCTACTAAGCGCGGCGCACACCTATGCCACGGCCCCGGGCGCAAGTCCGGGGTCTTTTGTTGCAAGGCGCTTGGCGAGGCGGCGCGGGTTTGCTAGCCTTTGCTCAAACGTCGCCCTCACAGCCGGACCGATGCGCCATTCTCTGCCCCTCACTCCGCAGTTCTATGTGACTGCTCCACAGGTCTGCCCCTATCTCGAGGGGCGGGTGGAGCGGAAGCTGTTTACCGCGCTGCAAGGCAACGATGCTGAAAGGCTGAACAACGCGCTGTCGCGGCAGGGCTTTCGCCGCTCGCAGAACGTGCTCTACCGCCCCTCTTGCGCCGACTGCGCCGCCTGCCTTTCAGCGCGTATCAGGGTGGCTGATTTCATTCCCTCGCGCGGGCAAAAGCGGGCATTGCGGCGTGGTGCCGATCTTTATCGAACCGCCACCAGCCCATGGGCCACAGACGAGCAGTTTCAGCTGTTTCGCCGCTACCTAGATAGTCGCCACGCCGATGGCGGCATGGCGGATATGGATATCTTCGAGTTTGCGGCGATGATCGAAGAAACACCGGTCAAGACGCGGGTGATCGAGTATCGTTCGCGCGATGTGGCCGCAGACGCGCCGCAACCGCTGACCGCGGTCTGCCTGACCGATGTGCTCGATGACGGGTTGAGCATGGTCTACAGCTTTTTCGACCCTGCGCGCGAAGCCGATTCGCTGGGCACCTATCTCATTCTCGACCACGTCGAGATCGCGCGGCGCGCACAACTGCCCTTTGTCTATCTTGGCTACTGGGTGCCGGGCAGCCGCAAGATGGGCTACAAGGCCAAGTTTGGCGCGCTGGAAATATACAAAGGCGGGGTCTGGCAACCCATCGGCGACATCGCGGCGCATAGCGGCGACATTCATCCACTGAGCATCGACCCGATCGCCGAGCAGGTGGCGCGGATCGAACTGCCGATCACGCCCGAGTTCTGAGCACTCTCCCCCACTGTTGTTGCCAAAAGATTCGGCAACCACCAGCTTGCGCCAACGAATTGCACTTGCGGAGAAAAATCCGACAGCGCGTGCTGGACAGATGATTTTCGGCATGTAAGGTTTCCTGCGACCTATTGCGGGCGACGGGCCATGCGCGCGGCGCCTTCGGTCAAACGATCAACACAGGGAGGAGCCTCTATGGATCGCCGTTCATTTCTAACCAAAGCTGCCGTTGGCGGGGCTGGCGCCGCCGCCGCGTCTACGCTTGCCACCCCCGCTCTTGCGCAAAGCATGCCCAAGGTGACTTGGCGTCTGACTTCGTCGTTCCCGAAATCGCTCGACACCATCTTTGGTGGCGCCGAAGTTCTGAGCAAAATGCTTTCCGAAGCAACTGACGGCAATTTCAGCCTTCAGGTCTTTGCCGCGGGTGAACTCGTCCCCGGCCTGCAAGCCGCAGACGCGGTCGCCGCCGGCACGGTCGAGGCTTGCCACACGGTGGGTTACTACTACTGGGGTAAAGACCCGACCTGGGCGGTTGCCGCAGCGATCCCCTTCTCTCTCTCGGCGCGCGGCATCAACGCCTGGCACTACCACGGTGGCGGTATCGACCTTTACAACGAGTTTCTGGCGACCCAAGGCCTTGTCGGCTACCCCGGCGGCAACACCGGCGTGCAGATGGGCGGCTGGTTCCGTAAGGAAATCAACACGGTCGGCGACCTCAGCGGGCTGAAAATGCGCATTGGCGGCTTTGCCGGCAAAGTCATGGAAAAGCTTGGCGTTGTGCCCCAGCAGATCGCTGGTGGCGAAATCTACGCGGCGCTGGAAAAGGGCACGATCGACGCGTCCGAATGGGTTGGCCCCTATGACGACGAAAAGCTCGGCTTCTACAAGGTCGCGCCTTACTACTACTATCCCGGCTGGTGGGAAGGTGGCCCGACCGTCCACTTCATGTTCAACAAGGCCCAAGTCGAGGCGCTGCCCGCGGCATATCAGTCGCTGCTGCGCACCGCCTGCCAAGCCGCTGACGCGAACATGTTGCAGATGTATGACTACAAGAACCCCGCAGCGCTGAAATCGCTGGTCGGCAACGGCACGCAACTGCGCCCGTTCAGCCCGGAAATCCTTCAGGCCTGTTTCGACGCGGCCAACGAGGTTTACGAGGAAATGGAAGCGACCAACCCCGCCTTCAAGAAAATCTGGGGTTCGATCAAAGAGTTCCGCGGCCAGAACTACCTTTGGGCGCAGGTGGCGGAATACAACTACGACACCTTCATGATGATCCAGCAGCGCAACGGCAACATCTAAGCCCGCGCCGCCATCTGAAAACCGAAGCCCCGCAGAGCAATCTGCGGGGCTTTTTCTTGGCATGGAGCCAAAAGAAAACCGGCGGCCCTAGGGCCGCCGGCTTTGCAACTCAGCGTCAGTTCGACGGCGGTGGACCAAAGTTCATGCCGCCAGCGCCAAGGCCGCCGCCAAGCCCACCGAAGCCGCTGTCGAGCCCCGGCATGTTCGGGATTGTAAAGTCCACGGTCGATGGGTCGATCTGCGGGCCCTTGTAATGCATCACAAGCCCCGGGAAGCCGATCACGATGGCGATCATGAGTATCTGGATAAGCACGAAAGGCACCGCGCCCCAATAGATCTGGCTGGTCTTGACCGGTGCCATCGTCAGACCCGTGACCTTGTCGATATACGGCACGCGCGCGGCCACCGAACGCAGGTAAAACAGCGCAAAGCCGAACGGCGGATGCATGAACGATGTCTGCATGTTGACGCCAAGAATGATGCCGAACCAGATCAGATCGATCCCCAGCTTTTCGGCTGCAGGTGCCAGCAGCGGCACGATGATGAACGCAAGCTCGAAGAAGTCGAGAAAGAAGGCCAGCAAGAACACCATCAGCGAGATCACGATCAGGAAGCCCAGTTCTCCCCCCGGCAGCGACGTCAGCAGATGTTCGACCCAGAGATGGCCGTTGACGCCGTAGAAGGTCAGCGAAAACACCCGCGCCCCAAGCAGAATGAACATCACGAACGAGGCAAGCCGCGTGGTCGAGGCCAGCGCCGAGCGGATCACTTCAAAGCTCAGCCGACGCTTGGCCGCAGCCATCACCAGCGCGCCCACCGCCCCCATCGCACCGCCTTCGGTCGGCGTCGCAATGCCAAGGAAGATCGTGCCTAGCACAAGGAAAATCAGCGCAAGCGGCGGGATCAGCACGATGACAACCTGCTGCGCAAGGCGGCTCATCAGGTTGATCTTCAACGACTTGTCGAGGATCGCCATTACATAGATGGCAATCACCGCCAGTGCCGCAGCTAGAATACCCGAGTTCTTGCCGTGCTCGGCATCAAGCCAGTCGCGGCCAAACCAGAACATCGCCACCGCAAGCACCAGCGCCACGATCAGCGAGGTGACGCCCGAACCCAGCGTGCGCGCCTCTTTCGGCAAGGCGGGCATCGAATTGGGGCGGAAGATCGAAACCAGCATCACATAGGCAAAGTAGAGCCCGGTCAGCACCAGACCCGGCAACATCGCACCGCGGTACATATCGCCCACCGAACGGCCAAGCTGGTCGGCCAGAACGATCAGCACCAGCGAGGGCGGAATGATCTGCGCCAATGTGCCCGAGGCAGCGATCACCCCCGAGGCAAGGCTGCGATCATACCCATAGCGCAGCATGATCGGCAGTGAAATCAACCCCATCGCAATCACCGAGGCCGCAACGACCCCAGTCGTGGCCGCAAGCAGCGCCCCCACGATGATGACCGCATACGCCAGCCCGCCGCGTACCGGGCCGAACAACTGGCCGATCGTATCCAGCAGGTCTTCGGCCATGCCGGATCGTTCCAGCACGATTCCCATGAAGGTAAAAAACGGAATCGCCAATAGCGTTTCGTTCGACAGCACCCCCCAGAACCGTTCCGGCATCGCGTTCAGCAAGGGCCAGCTGAGGTTGATCGTATTGTTCGAATAGGGCGCAAGCTCGACCCCGATGACGAAGAACAATAGACCGTTCGCCGCCAGTGAAAACGCGGCAGGATAGCCCGCAAGCAAAAAGAAGATCAGTGAAACGAACATGATGGGCGCCATGTTCTGGGCGATAAGTTCCATCATTTGTGCTTCTCCTCGGCTTGCGCGAGTTCTTCGATCAGCGCCTTGCCCTCAAGCTCGGCCGCCTCATGGGCCGAAATGAATGGGGTCGGGTCTGGAATGACACCGCGCATCACCGCGATTTTCTTGATGATTTCCGATACACCTTGCAGCGCAAGCAGCAGAAAACCGATCAGCAACAGCGATTTCGCAGGCCAGATCAACAAGCCGCCGGCATTGGTTGAAACCTCGCCGTTCAGCATCGATTTCAGCACATAGGGCGTCAGCATCCAAAGCATCGCCAGCACGAACGGCATCAGAAACAGCGTATGCCCGAGCAGGTCGATCCAGTGCTGCACACGGCGCGAGAACATGCCGTAGACGATGTCGATACGCACATGCTCGTTCTGCTTCAGTGTATAGGCCGCCGCCAGCAGGAAGGCGGCACCGTAAAGATACCACTGCATTTCCAGCCACGCGTTGGACGATACTGAAAAAACCTTGCGGATCACCGCGTTGGTGGCCGACACCAGCACCGCCACCAGAATAAGCCACGACACCGCCTTACCGATGAACTCGTTCATTCTGTCGACGCCACGCGAAAACGCGAGCAGTCCGCCCATAGCCTTTCCCCCCCATCGCATTTCACCAGCCCCAAGTTTTCAGGGGCGGTGTGGTTTTATTGCCGAGCCCGCCATGCAGGTCAACGTTTCTGGCCAGAACTGGCACGAAACGGAGGCAAGACGGGCAAATCATCCTAATTTTTCAGCACCGAACCGCGTTACCCGAACCTGAATCAAGGCAATACGGGCACTGCGCAACTTGCCGCAAACTGCATCGCAAGGAAAGATTAATTGCTGCATCGCGTCGTCGCCTGCCGCGCCCGCACTGCCGCGATGCGGCGGCGCGTGGGCCAAAGCTGGATAGGGCACTGTGAAATTGCATTTATTTCAAGAACGAGCAACACTCGCGCAACTTATGCAAAGATTTTTTTGGCCCTGCGATATTATATTCACAATTTGCCGGTTGACGCCTCCAGTTGCCCCGCCTAATGTCCGCCGCGAACGCACGGAAAGGCATGGCCAATGGCCGTAGACGTCGTATCAGGTAGGAACAGGCGCATGGGCCGCTAGCGGCAAACCATTCAAGGTTTCATGCGCCCCCGCCCGAAACGGGGGCTTTTTTGTGCCGCAAGGCAGATGGAGTGAGACGATGGCACGCACAATGAGCGGCGCGGCAATAGTGGTTCAGGCGCTGAAGGATCAGGGCGTCGAGGTGGTATTCGGCTACCCCGGCGGCGCGGTGCTGCCGATCTACGACGAGATTTTTCAGCAAAACGACATCGTCCACGTTCTGGTGCGCCACGAACAGGGCGCGGTGCATGCTGCGGAAGGCTACGCCCGCTCGACCGGCAAGCCGGGCGTGGTGATCGTCACCTCCGGCCCCGGCGCGACCAACGCCGTCACCGGGCTGACCGATGCGCTTCTGGATTCGATTCCGCTGGTGGTGCTGTCTGGGCAGGTGCCCACTTTCATGATCGGCACCGACGGCTTTCAAGAGGCCGATACGGTTGGCATCACCCGGCCCTGCACCAAGCACAACTGGCTGGTGAAGGAAACCGACAAACTTGCCGAAACGATCCATCGCGGTTTTCATATCGCAACGTCGGGGCGCCCGGGCCCTGTGCTGATCGACATTCCCAAGGATGTGCAGTTCGCAACAGGCCCCTATATCGGGCCGAAAACGGTGCGTGTCGAAACCTACCAACCCGCGGTCAAGGGCGATCTCGACGCGATTACCCGGCTTGCGGAACTGATCGAGTCCGCCGAACGCCCGGTGTTTTATACCGGCGGTGGCGTCATCAACTCTGGCCCGGCTGCCAGCCAATTGATGCGCGAACTGGTCGATGCCACGGGCATCCCGATCACCTCGACGCTGATGGGTTTGGGTGCCTATCCGGCCAGTGGCAAGAACTGGCTGGGCATGCTGGGTATGCACGGGCTTTACGAGGCCAACCTTGCGATGCACGGCTGCGATCTGATGATCAACCTCGGCGCGCGCTTTGATGACCGCATCACCGGCCGCCTTGCCGATTTCAGCCCGCGCTCGACCAAGGTGCATGTCGATATTGACGCAAGCTCGATCAACAAGGTGATTCAGGTCGATCTGCCAATTCTGGGCGATATCGGCCATGTGCTTGAAGACCTGCTGAAGGTCTGGAAATCGCGTGGTCGTAAGGTAAATAAGCCCGCGCTCGAAAAATGGTGGCGCCAGATCGACGGCTGGAAAGCCAAGAAATGCCTTGCCTACAAACCCTCGACCAGCGTGATAAAGCCACAATACGCGCTGGAGCGGCTTGAGGCGCTGACCAAGGGGCACGATCGCTACATCACCACCGAAGTCGGCCAACACCAGATGTGGGCGGCGCAATACCTCGGCTTTGAAGCGCCGAACCGCTGGATGACCTCGGGCGGCCTTGGCACCATGGGCTACGGTCTACCCGCCTCTATCGGTGTGCAGATGGCGCATCCCGAGGCGCTGGTCATCAACGTGGCGGGTGATGCGTCGTTCCTGATGAACATGCAAGAAATGGGCACCGCGGTGCAGTTTCGCCTGCCCGTGAAGCAGTTCATCCTGAACAACGAACGCCTCGGCATGGTGCGCCAGTGGCAGCAGTTGCTGCACGGCGCGCGCTATAGCCAAAGCTGGTCTGAGGCACTGCCCGACTTTGTAAAGCTGGCAGAAGCCTTTGGTGCCAAGGGCATCCGCTGCTCTGACCCGGCCAAACTCGATGAAGCCATCGAGGAAATGCTGGCCTATGACGGCCCGGTAATTTTCGACTGCCTCGTCGAACGGCACGAAAACTGCTTCCCGATGATCCCGAGCGGCAAGCCGCATAACGAGATGCTGATGGGCGACGCCTCTACCGAAGGCGCGATTCAGTCGGGCGGTGCGGTGCTGGTCTGAGCGTTTCAGGAATGGCCGCGCCCCACTGGGGGCAATTATAGAATGAAGAAAGAAAGAGATCATGGCAGCCTTGAACATCAAGAAAGGGTCCACCAGCCACTCGGCCTACGAGTTGCGCGACCCCAATGCGCAGGTGTCCGAAAGCCATACACTGGCGGTGCTGGTCGATAACGAAGCGGGCGTGCTGGCGCGGGTCATCGGCCTGTTCTCGGGTCGCGGTTACAACATCGATAGCCTGACCGTGGCAGAGGTGGACCATATGGGGCACCGCAGCCGCATCACCGTGGTAACGCGTGGCACCCCGGCCGTGATCGAACAGATCAAGGCGCAGCTTGGCCGCATCGTGCCAGTGCACGAGGTGCATGACCTGAGCGTCGAGGGCAAAGCGGTCGAACGTGAACTGGCGCTTTTCAAGGTTGCTGGCACAGGTGAGCGGCGGGTCGAAGCCCTGCGGCTGGCCGATATTTTCCGCGCCAATGTGGTGGACAGCACGCTTGAAAGCTTTGTGTTCGAGATCACCGGCACGCCGGAAAAGATCGATGCATTTGCCGATCTGATGCGACCGCTGGGCCTGAAAGACGTGGCGCGCACGGGCGTTGCGGCGCTCTCGCGCGGGGCCTGACCCCTAGCCCACCCGCGCAAGGCGTGGCGCGGCCGCCAGTTGTGCGGCCGTAGTTTGCAACTTTTCGGCGAGGTCCGGAACCGTCGTCTCGGCCAAAATGTGCAGATCAACTGCGCGACGAATGCCCGCATCTTCTGAAATGCGAAAATGCACAAGGTCACCGACTTTTGGCAGAGTGTTCGGATCGACGAGGTTTTCGCGCCCACTCCAATGCGCAAGTTCTTGCTGGTCCTCGCACCAGATCACCGCGGTTGCACCATCGGCATCTCGCCAGAGAACAAGTCCAAGCATAAAAACCTCATTTTTATCGATAATTTATCGTCACGCGATTTGGCCAGACAAGTGCAATTCCTGTTGCAGCCAAACATCAATTGGACACCATTTGATGCACAGCCTTAACGAGACTGCTGCGCGCTGTGTCTGATTTGTGTCAGCCTGTAACGATGATTTCCCCCGCGCTTTGGATTGCAAAAATGCCGAAATCGACCGCTTCCGATACGCCGCAAGCGACCACTTTGCCCGCCAATCCGGCCTTGCGCGACGTATTCGGGCAAAATCTGCGGATTCTCGCCAAGGGCGAGGACTCGATCAGCGCCACCTGCCGCGCGTTGGGCATCAACCGCACCCAGTTCAACCGATATCTGACCGGCAGCGCCTTTCCGCGCCCGGACGTGCTTCATCGCATCTGCACCCATTTCGGCGTTGACGCGCGGATTCTGCTAGAGCCGCTTGCTCTCGAAAAAGAGCCTCGCATGACCGACGAGCTGGCGCGTGTATTGCACTCTATGGTCGATGCGCCACTCGATTTCCGTGTGGATCAGACGCTGTTGCCCAGCGGCATTTACCGGATCTGGCGTCGCTCGTTTCTGAGTCCGGACCGCGCGATGGTTTCAATCTCGCGCGTCTATCGTGATGGGCTGGTGACGCGGATGAAATCTTACGAGCCCTATCTGACCAGCCCTGGGCAGATCGAAATGTCGTGCCCGCCGCGGCTTCCCTGCCACGGATTATTTCTACGCGCAGAAGACGGTGTGATGCTTCTCACCATGTTTCCGCGCACACGAATGTT
>NZ_JBFHIA010000043.1:0-16023 GCF_041596715.1 Phaeovulum sp. | reverse complement strand
AGAATGATGCTTTGCTTGGAGGGCAATGCATAGGTGCGCATCGGGCCATTCTCGCCGTAAAGCCCCATGACGGTAGTCTTGCTTTGCGCTTCAATCGTTACCAGCATCAGTGGCCCGGCGAAGGATTCGAGCGCGTCCGCAGCGATCTGGTCTGCTGTGGGGGCAGCACTAGGTGCCGCGTCTGCACTGCTGCGCCCTGCTTTGACAAGCCCGATCAGGTTGCCAATGAAACCACGCGCCAAGTTGGACGTCTCGGTTTTCCCTGCATCGCTGCCACATGCGGCAAGCGACAGCACCAGTGCCGCGACCAAAGGTGCCGTGCGATACCGTTGCGCTGGCGTCATCGCCAGAACCTTCCCCAGTTGTCGTAAAGCTCACCCACGTGGCTTTTCCGCACGGTGTTATAGAGCCTTCCGTCAACCGAAAGCCGCGCGCCGCCATCGTCGCTCGACATCCCGAAGGTGTTGGAGAAGCTGGCAATTGTGGGCTTGCCGGTGGTCCACGCGATCGGGATTGTCAGGCGGATGCCTTTGACAAAGCTGTCGTCATCCAGCCCCGTGTCGGGCCAGTCGGTGAATGTTGCATAGGCCGCGATTCGCCAGCCATTGGCAAACTCGCGTGTCAGCGACAGCGTAGCGCCCAGATCGCCCGCAAGGTATCGGCCAACGTCGATCTGGCCGGTATAGCCGCCGCCTATATCGTAATAGGCCGAGACGTGGCCGGTTGCGACCTTGTAGTCGAGGAAACTAAAGCGCTGATCGTAATCACGCTTTTGCACGTAGTTCATCTCTACCCCAAGCGCGAGGCGGCTATCGACCGGCTTCCAGAGCACTTCGCCCGAAATCCCGCCGAACATCCGCTCCAACAGGCCAAAGCTGACACGGGTATAAACATTCTCTGCCGGGCGGCTGTACCAGCTAAGCGTCAGGCTGGGGATCGTCAGATTGCCATTGCGCTGATAGTCCACAAGGTCAGAGCGCACCGGGTCCGTTCCGGCAACGCGCGTGCTTTGGTCAAGGTTGCCTATGACTTTCTGGCGCACCGACCCTGCCAACACGAGGCCGGGCGCAAACTCATACCGCGCCGAGGCGGCAATGCCGACATCGGCCAAGAACGGATCGTCCGCGTCAAAAAGCGACGCTTCTACATAGGGCGTCAACGCCCATTGGAAGCGCGGGAAGACCCCTTCTGTCGGGCGCAGCGGGCCGGCCGATACCGCAAGCGCATCGGTGATCGACGCGTTCTGCAACAGCAGCGCCGAGTTGCCGTTTTCCAGCGCCTCGATATCAGAGCGCCGCAGCGTGACCGCCGAGATCGGCATGCCATTCGCAACCGAAGTCAGCACCAGATTTTCTACCGAAGGCGGCAGCGCACGAGTCAGCACGCGCGCGATATGGCCAAGCGCCTGCGCCTGTGAAGGATAGGTTTGGTTGCGCACCCGCACCTCGACGCTTGTCGCACTCAGCGCCATGCTTTCAAGCAACATGCCGTCGGCTGCCAGCGCCTTGGCAACCTCGGCCTGCACGGCTGGGTGCACCTGCGCTTCGGCGGCCCATTCGCCCGACCAACCCACCGGGTCGGCGCTGCGCGCCGGGCGCGGTGCCACCGGAAGCGGGGTCTTTTCTATGCCCGAGGGAAATGGCGGTTTGCGCGGGTCAATTGCAAGGTTGAACTGCACCCCGATTTCAGAGCCATAAAGATACCAGGCCGAAATCGAGCTCCAGGCACCAATGCGGTAATCAAGCCCGATATTCAGCGGCGAGGCGTGATCGAAGCTTGCGCGCGCAACCTCGTCCACATAGCCATCGGATGAATATTCGGCTTTCAGCGTCAGCTTGTCGTTGACCTGCCAGTTCACGCCCAGAAACGGCGCGGCGTCGCCGCGGAACCAGCGATCATAGTTGATCGGGCTGCCCGAGACGACGGAGGGTGTGGGCCGGTCGCCAAACGGCGCGCCAATCGCGTTGCTGGACCCCAACCTCCCCCAGCCGAGGCCCGCCGAAATGCTGAGCGTTGGCGTGACGGTTTTTGTCGCCACGATATATTCCGAGGCATATGCGCCCGAACCGATGAAGTCGCGCACCCCAACCGCCAGCGCCGGACGCCAGCCGGATTCGTCAAGCAACTTCAGGTGCAGGTCAACCGAACGGTCGTAAAGCGCGTCGCCCGGGGCGTAGAAATCATCGACCTTGGAATAGCGGAAGACTGCCGTCAGCCGCGGGGCCATCTGGAATGCAAAGCTGTGCCGCTGCCCGCCCGCGCCAAAAAAGGTAGAGCCGCCGATCACGCCATCGGGCAGGCTATAGGCCGAGGGCGTGTCAAAACCACCGGGCAAACCAAAACTGTTGCGGCTGCCGCCCAACAACTGGTCGGCCGAGGCCGCTTGCAATGCGAACAGGCTGACCGAAATGGTCGCCGCGAAGATATGTCTGGCGTTCATGCGAACCCCCCAAGGATCCGGTTTCGACCCTGTATATCCGATCTTGCCTCTCGCGCGAGTGGCAAAGCCGTCTTGCCGTATTTTAGGCGCTGGGGTTGCGCTGTTGCCACGCCGTCAGAAACGCTGCGGCAAGCAGGCCGAAAAATCGCGTGCACTTTCGCGGCCGGAAAAAATATCGGCAACAATTTCAGCGGTTAACGGCGCAAGTGTCAGCCCGATATGGCCGTGCCCATAGGCGTGCACAACATCCGGCCCGCCCTGCGAGCCGCCAATCACGGGCAGGCTGTCGGGTATCGAGGGGCGAAATCCCATCCAACTGCGCGAAGGCGGCCCAAGATCTGGGAAAAATGCCCGCGCACCCGCCTCGAGCCGCGCGATTCGATGCGGGGAAGGCGGCGCGCTCAGCCCGCCTAGTTCCACCGTGCCCGCCACCCGCAACCGCCCCCGCATCGGGCAGAGGTAAAAGCCGCGCGCGGTGGGGCAGCTTGGGCGGCTCAGCCGCGGGGTAGGGCTATCCCATTCCAAGTGATAGCCGCGCTCGGTGTCGAGCGGGATCTTGTCGCCCGCCTGTGCCGCCAAGCTGCGCGAATGCGCGCCCGCCGCAATCACCACGCGGCGCGCATGCACCTGCACACCCGGCCCGCTCAGGCGCAACCCGTCCAGCCCGCGCGACAGGGTGTGCACCGCGCCGCGCAACAGCCCCGCACCCTCGGCCAGCGCCGCCGCGGCCAGCAATTGCACCATTGCGCTGGGATCGACCATGAAACTCGCTTCGGGAAAAAACGCACCACCCCCGCCAAGCGGCGGAAGCCCCGGCTCAAGCGCTGCAATCTCGTCCGGACCAAGCATTTCCACCGCCACGCCAAGGTCACGACGAAACGCCATGTCGGCTTTGGCCGCCCGCAAGTCGCGCGCGCTCTCGTAAAGATAAAGGCAGCCGCGGTGCTGCAACAACTCGGCCCCGCCAATCGCATCGGCCAGCGCGGTCCAACGCGGCTGCGCATCCTGCACCAGATTGGCCAGAGCCTGCGCGTTGCGGCGCGCGGCGGCGGGCAGACACTGGCGCGCGAACCGCACAAGCCAAGGTGCAAGCGCAGGCAGCGCGGCCTGCCTGATCGCCAAGGGCGAATTGCGGTCAAACAACAGCCGCGGCAAGGAGGCAAGGACCGAAGGCGTGCCGACCGGCTGCATCGCGTAATCCGCAACCGTGCCCGCATTGCCATAAGATGCGCCCATGCCGGGCTCATCGGGGTCAATCAGCACCACCTCGCGCCCTTCAAGCGCAAGACGGTGGGCGATGGCAAGCCCGATCACGCCCGCGCCGATCACCGCGATGTCGCATTTGATCAGCCCGGCCATACGCAAATCCTTGCTAGGGGTGTTGGCCGTTTCTTGGCCTTTGGCGCGATATTTTCACAAAACTTTTGCCGCGAAAAGTCTACCCATGCCCCTGCTTCAGAGACAAATATCCCCCGCGGAGCGCAGCCCGGCCTGCAACGCAGAGGCCGGGCCGCATTTTACATACGAATGCCTTACATGCAGGCGTCGAACAATTTGCGCGTGTTGCGCTTGGTCATCTTGACCGGGTTGCCGCCGCAGGACGGATCTTCCAACGCCATTTCGGTCAGCATGTCGAGATCGCTTGCCTTCACCCCCATCGCGGTCAGGTTTTCGGGAATGTTCAGCTCGGCGCGCAACTCCATGACCTTGGCGCGGAATCCCTTGAAACCACCCTTGATGCCCAGATAGGCGGCCGCGGCCTTGATGCGCTCGGCGATTTCCTTGCGGTTGAAGTCAAGTACCATCGGCATCACAACGGCATTGGTGGTGCCGTGATGCGTGCCATAAACCGCGCCGACCGGGTGGCTTAGCGAGTGGATCGCACCAAGCCCTTTCTGAAAGGCCACCGCTCCCATCGCCGCGGCGCTCATCATATGCGCGCGGGCGTCAAGATCGTTCGGGTCGGCATAGACCTTGGGCAGGTTCTCGAAAACCAGCCGCATGCCTTCCAGCGCGATGCCTTGGCTCATCGGGTGATAGAACGGGCTGCAATAGGCTTCCAGACAGTGCGCCAAGGCATCCATGCCGGTGCCCGCGGTGATGAAGCGCGGCATACCCACGGTCAACGCCGGGTCACAGATGGTGACGGCAGGCATGAGCTTGGGGTGGAAGATGATCTTTTTCTTGTGCGTGCTCGAATTGGTCAACACACCGGCACGCCCGACCTCAGAGCCGGTGCCCGCGGTCGTTGGCACCGCGATGATCGGGGCGATCTTGCTGGCATCGGCCCGGGTATACCAGTCTTCGATATCTTCCAGATCCCAGACCGAAAGCTTCGGCGCCTGATGCGCCATCAGCGCGATCATCTTGCCAAGGTCCAGCGCCGAGCCGCCGCCAAAGCAGATGACGCCATCGTGATTGCCCGCTTTGTAGACCGCGATGCCGTCGGTCATGTTCTTTTCGTTGGGGTTGGGGTCCACCTCGGAAAACACCGCGCGGCCAAGCCCGGCCGCCTCAAGCACATCCAGCGCGTTCTTGGTGATCGGCAGGCTGGCCAACGCCTTGTCGGTCACCAGAAGCGGGCGCGCAATACCGACCGCTTGGCAATGTTCGGCCAGTTCACTGATGCGGCCAACGCCGAACTTGATTGCAGTCGGGTAAGACCAGTTCCGGTTGGGAACGTTGTGGGTCATTTCGTCACCTTCTTGAGATGGTATGATTTCGGCCGTGTGACCGCGTAGAAACCCAGAACCGAAAGGCTGCCGCCACGCCCGGTATCTTTGCACCCGGTCCAGCAGAGCGCGGGGTCGAGGTAGTCGCAGCGGTTCATGTAGACGGTGCCGGTTTCAATCTGCGCGCCAATGGCAGCAGCGCGTTCGGCATCGCGGGTCCAGAGCGAGGCGGTCAGGCCGTAAGGGCTGTCGTTCATAACAGCGATTGCCTCGGCGTCGTTCTTTACCGGCATGATGCCGACCACCGGGCCAAAGCTTTCTTCGCGCATCACGCGCATTTCGTGGTTCACGTTGACCAGAATCTGCGGCGCAAGGTAGGCACCGCCATCGTCTTCGGGGAAGAGTGCCGGGTCGATCAGCGCCGTCGCGCCTTCGGCAATCGCTTCGGCAATCTGCTCGCGCACGACATGGGCAAACCGCTTGTTGGCCATTGGGCCGATGGTGGTCGTGGCCTCGAACGGGTTGCCGAGCTTCAGTTTTTTGACCCACGCCACGGCTTTTTCGACGAAGGCGTCATATAGGCTTTCGTGCACATAGATGCGCTCGATACCGCAGCAGCATTGGCCTGCGTTGTACATTGCGCCGTCCATCAGGCTGTCGACCGCCGCATCAAGATCGGCGTCATCCATCACATAGCCCGGGTCCTTGCCGCCCAGTTCCAGCCCAAGGCTGGTAAAGGTGCCTGCCGCCGCACGCTCCATCGCCGCGCCGCCTGCGACCGAGCCGGTGAAGTTGATGAAGTTGAAGGCGCGCGCGCCAATCAGCGTTTCGGTGGTCGCATGGTCTAGCACGACGTTCTGGAAGATGTCGGCAGGCACGCCGCCCGCGTGGAAAGCCTCGGCCAGACGTTCGCCCACCAGTAGGGTTTGGCTTGCGTGTTTCAGCACCACCGCGTTGCCTGCGATCAGTGCGGGCACGATGGTGTTGATCGAGGTGAGGTAGGGGTAATTCCAAGGTGCCAGAATGAACACAACACCGACAGGTTCACGCACTATGCGCCGCTCGAAGCGGTCCGATGCTTCGGCCACCATCGGTGCCAGCGCGCTTTCGGCGATTTCGGACATATAGGCGGTGCGTTCGTTAACGCCGCCAAACTCGCCGCCATAGCGGGTGGGGCGGCCCATTTGCCACGCCAGTTCTTCGACCACGCGGGGCGTCATCTCGTTCAGCTTGGCCACGCCAGCTTGCACAAGCGCGATCCGCTCGGCCAAGGGGCGTGCGGCCCAGGCGTGTTGTGCGGTGCGTGCGCGCGCTACCATCGCCTCGGCTTCGGACATGCTCAGGCATGGCCGTTCGGCGTAGACTCGCCCATCGACGGGCGAGATTAGCTGGATCATTTTGGTCATTACTTTGTCCTCTTACGCCCATGCCGGGCGCGCTCACGTATTACGCCGCTCAGGCGCGTTCAAACCCACGCGACAGTTCCCAATCGGTCACGACGCGATTTTGTTCTTCGATTTCCCAAAGCGCGGCGCGGTGGTAATGCGTCATCACCTCGTCGCCAAAGGCCGCGCGCAGCCAAGCCGATGTTCCCATCGCCGAAGCCGCAGCCCCAAGCGTCTTGGGGATCTCGCGCACCGCGCCCGCCTGATAGACATCACCTGAGACCGCAGGTTCCAGTGGCATCTTCTTTTCGATCCCGTCGAGCCCCGCGGCCAACAACGCCGCGCAGGCAAGATAGGGGTTCAGATCGGCGCCGCCAATGCGGCATTCAACCCGGATCCCTTTGGTATCTTCGCCGCAGACGCGGAAACCGGCGGTGCGGTTATCAAGGCTCCACACAGCCTTTGTGGGTGCGAACATGCCGACCACAAAGCGCTTGTAGCTGTTGACGAACGGCGCAAGGAACGCGGTGATTTCGCCAGCGTGCGCCAGTTGCCCGGCGATATAGTGCTGCATCAGCTCTGACATGCCGTGCGGCGCTTTTTCATCAAGGAACATAGGCTTGCCGCCCTTCCACAGCGACTGGTGCACGTGGCTCGAAGACCCGGCGCGGCGGTGATCATATTTGGCCATGAAGGTGACGCTCGCACCGTGTTGCAGCGCGATTTCCTTGACGCCGGTCTTGATGATCGTGTGCATGTCGGCGGTGTCGAGCGCGTCGGAATATTTGGCGTTAACCTCTTCCTGCCCGGCTTCGGCCTCGCCCTTGGAACATTCGATCGGAACGCCCGCATCCCAAAGCCCGTTGCGGATGGCGCGCATGATCGGTTCTTCCCGCGCGGTGCCGAAAATCGAATAGTCGACGTTGTAGCGCGCCATCGGCGTCATGCCACGATAGCCACAGTCGAAAAGCTCCGAAAAGCTCTGCTCGAACAAAAAGAACTCAAGTTCGGTCGCCATCATCACATCGAACCCCATCGCCTTGGCGCGGTCGATCTGGCGCTTGAGCACCGAGCGGGGGGCATGTGGCACAAGCTCGTGGGTGTGGTGATCGAGCACATCGCACATCACCATTGCGGTGCCCGGCAACCACGGCAGGCGGCGCAACGTGGCAAGGTCGGGCTTCATCACATAGTCGCCGTAGCCCTTGTTCCAGCCGGTGGCGGCAAAGCCCTGCACCGTGACCATCTCGAAATCGGTGGCCAGCAGATAGTTGCAGCAATGCGTTTCTTCCCATGCCGAGGCAACGAAGTGGTGCGCGACAAAGCGCTTGCCCTGAAGGCGGCCCTGCATGTCGGTGATGCAGGCGACCACGGTGTCAATCTCGCCCGCGGCGACAGCGGCTTTCAATGCGTCAAAGGTCAGGTTCGCGGGCATTTCAACGGGCTCCTCGGGCCGATGGGTAAAGGCAAAAGCGACGCGGCGCGAGGGGGCCTCGCGCCGCGTCAAATGGAGTATCAGCTATAGCGGTAGGGCTTGCCAGCCTTGCGCATGGTTGCGTTGTATTGCTTGATGATCTCGACAACCTTTGCCTTCACCGGGCTTTCAGCCGCGACTTCATCCCAGAACTTGGCCGCTTCTTCTTCGACCGTGGCCCACTCGGCGTCGGGGATCGTGGTCAACTGGGTGTCGGCACCTTCGACGCGCAGGCGCGCCTCGCCGGCCCAGTACCAGTGCTGGCGGTAATAGTGCGACTGCTCGAAGCAGACGCGCATCAGTTCTTGCAGATGCGGGGGCACCTCGTTCCAACGATCCATATTGGCGAAGAAGTGCCCGATCCACGCGCCCGAGATGTTGTTGGTCAGGAAGTAGGGCGCCGATTTCGCCCAAGAGGCTGTGTAAACCTCGGTGATGCCCGACCATGCGACACCGTCCAACTCGCCGGTTTGCAGGGCCACGCCGATGTCTTCCCAGGGCAGCGTCACCGGCACCACGCCAAAGCGCGAAAGGAAGCGCCCGGCGGTGGGGAAGGTAAAGACGCGCTTGCCGCTCAGGTCCGCAAGGCTGTTGATCGGCGATTTCATCGAGAAATGGCAGGGGTCCCACGAACCAGCGGAGACATGCTTGACGCCGACCTTGGCGTATTCCTCGGCCCAGATCTCGTTCAACCCGTAGTGGTTGAAAAGCGCGGGCACATCGAGCGAATAGCGCAGCGCGAGCGGGAAGTAGCCGCCGAAAATCGTCACTTCGGTCGGGCTGGCCATGCTGTCGTCATCGGACTGCACGGCATCGAGCGTGCCTTTCTGGACGGCGCGGAACAGCTCGGACGTGGGCACCAGTTGGTCGGCGTAAAAAAGCTCGATCTCCATCTGGCCCTGCGCAATGGTGTTGAAGGCGTCGATGGCAGGTTTCACCACTTCGGCGCCAAGCGCACCCCCGGCATAGGTCTGCATCCGCCACTTGATAGGCGACTGCGCCACCGCGGGCGCGCCAAGCGAGGCGGCGCTGGCGGCGATCGCGCCAGTGGTCAGGAACTTGCGTCTGGTTGTAGTCATGTTGCTTTCTCCTTGTTGGGTTGGTCAGTCCCCATTCGGGGTTGTTTTTCAGAGACCCAGAACCATGTTTGGAAGCCAAAGCGCGATCTGGGGGAAGAGGCCGACGACGATGAGCGTTACCAGCATGATCCCGACAAAAGGCAATGCCGAGCGGTAAATGACCGGCAAAGTATAGTCGGATGGTGCCATGGCGCGCATCAGGAACAGGTTATATCCGAAAGGTGGTGTCAGGTAGGCGATCTGGCAGGTGATCGTATAGAGGATACCATACCAGACAAGGTCAAAGCCAAGCTGGCGCGCCAAACCGACGTAAATCGGCGCGACAATCACCAGCATCGCGGTATCGTCGAGGAACATTCCCATCACGAGGAAGGAAAGCTGCATCAGCACCAGCACCTGCCACGCCGAAAGCCCGAGGTCGCGCAGAAAGAAGTCTTCGATCGCGCGGCCTGCACCGAGACCGTCGAAGACCGCCCCAAACGACATCGCGGCCATGATGATAAGCATGAACATGACGGTGATCGCCAGCGTGCTGCGCGTCGCCGTTTCGAACACCTTCCAAGAAAAGCGCCGCTTGATCACGGCCGCCATCACTGAGGTGACGGCACCGATCACGCTTGCCTCGGTCAGGCTGGCCCAGCCCTTGATGAAGGGCACCATCATCGCGGCAAAAATCAAGACCGGCAGCAACCCCGCACGCAGCAGTAAAAGCCGCTCTGCCCAAGTGATCTCAGCGCGTTCCTCGGCCGTCATGCGGGGGGCGAGCGCGGGGTTTAGCCACGCCCGGAACACCACATAGATCATGAACATCGACGCCATCAGCAGCCCCGGCATGATGCCCGCCAGCCAAAGCTGGTTCACCGGTGCCCGCGCGATCAGCGAAAACAGCACCATCACAACCGAGGGCGGTATCAAGATGCCAAGACTCGATCCTGCCTGAATGACGCCCGATATCAACTGCTTGTCATAGCCGCGCCGCGCAAGCTCGGGTAGTGCGATGGTGGCGCCGATCGCCATTCCGGCGACTGAAAGCCCGTTCATGACCGAGATCATCACCATCAGCAAAATCGTGCCGACGGCCAGCCCTCCGGGCAAAGGCCCGAACCAGACGTGGAACATCTTGTAGAGATCTTCGGCCAAGCGGCTTTCGCTCATCACATAGCCCATGAAAACGAACATCGGCAGCGTCAGCAGCGGTGTCCATTTCATCAGCTTCATGATCGACGAAAACCCCATGTCGCTTCCGCCGGTGCCCCAGAGCGAAATCGCAGCGACAACTGCGACAAATCCGATAGCGCCGAACACCCGCTGCCCGGTGATCATCATCAGCAGCATGGTGGAAAACATCAGTGTGGCGATCCATTCATAGGGCATCAGAGTTCTTCCCCACGTAGAATCGCGATGTCGCGAAGCAGGTGCACAAATGACTGCAAGATCATCAAGACAAAGCTCAGGCAGATCACGGTCTTGATTGGCCAGAGCACGGGGCGCCACGCAGTCGGGTTACGTTCGCCCGTTTCAAAAGAATAGACCGTGCTGCCAACCGCGCCGTAAAGCATGACGCCAAGGTAGAAGATCAGCGCGAATACCGTGAATGCATCCCAAAGCGCCTGTGTGCGTGGGCGCAGCCGGGAATACAGCAGGTCCATCCGCACGTTGGTGCCCAACTGAAAGGTATAGGGTGCCCCCAGAAGGTAATAGGCGACCAGCGTGAACTGCGCCATCTCGAGCGTCCAGAGCGAGGGCACGCGGATGAACTTGGTGATCGACGACCAAAGCAGAATGCCCATGATGATGAACAGCAAATACATCGCAAAGCGCCCGACGCGGTAATTGAGCGCCTCGACCCAACGCACGTAGGACTTGGTCCATTGCGGCATTCAAGCCTCGCTTTCTGTGGCAAAGAGCGCCGCTGTCAGGCTGGGGGCAAGCCGCGCGGCCATCGCTTCTTGCGCATCTGCGCTGGCGATCAGGTCGTTGCGCAGTTCCAGCATGACGTTGAGAAACCCCATCGGCGTGGCGTGCAGCGCCAGCGTATGGGTTACCTCATCGACAGCCGCATAAGGTTCGTTCAGGCGCGCGTCGAGCCCGGCTGGCGCATGTGCCAGCACCGCTTGCGCCAGCCTTGGGTCGGCATCGTGGATGATCCCGAACTCGACCATCCGCGGGCGACCGTGCCAGACGGGGGTGAAGGAATGCACCGTTACCAGAACCGGCAGCGGGCCGCTGGCGGCGCGGCGGGCAAGAAGGGCGCGCAACTCGGCGTGAAACGGCACATAGATCGCTTCGGTGCGCGCGCGCCGCGCCTCGGCATCCAGCCCGGCGTTGCCAGGCACCGAATAGATTTCGCTTTGTTCTGCCATCGCGCCACGCGAATGGGGCGGGCGGTTCAGATCATAGATCAGGCGCGAGACATTTGCCTGCACCAGTGGCGCGTCAAGCAATTTGGCCAGCGCTTGCGCCAGCCCCAGCGCGCCGGGGTCCCAAGCGATATGCGCGCGCATCGCTTCGGAGCTGAGGCCGAGATTGCCCCAAGGCGCGGGAAATCCGTTCGAGGCATGTTCGCAACAAATGACAAAACGCCCCGAACCTTCGGGGTTTGTTGCTGTCACCACGGGTTGTGCAGGTTGTGCCAATCGTTCCGGCTGGGCCGTCATGTTACTTGCGTCTCTGCTTTGGTTTGGCTGAGGCTCCACCGCGCGAGGGGATTCTGTCAAGATCATTCCATTCCAGAAAATCCTGTTACAAATTATCCAAAGCGACTCACAGCAAGGGTGCCCAATTTGGCGGCAGTGTATAAAACGATCGAAGAGCGCCTGCGCCACGGGTTTGAAAAGTTGACCCGGGCGGAACGGCAATTGGCCAGCCACCTCTTGCGCCACTACCCCGTCGCGGCCCTTGGCTCGATCGCGGCGCTGGCGCGGGCCGCAGAGGTTTCGGGCCCAACCGTCATGCGGCTGGTGCAAAAGCTCGGCTTTGCCGGCTACACCGATTTTCAGGCCGGTGTTCGCCGCGAGGTGGAGGAAAGGCTGATCTCGCCGCTGGCCAAGCACGACCGCTGGGCGGACGGGGTGCCGGACACGCATATTCTGAACCGATTCGCAGATGCGGTGCTGGGCAATCTGCACGCGACGCTGGCGCAGATCGATCATGCCGAGTTTGACGCCGCGGCGGCGATGTTGGCGGACCCCGCGCGCAAGATCTACGCGACCGGTGGGCGGATAACCCATGCGATGGCCGATTACTTTGTAACCCACATGAAGGTTATCCGCTCGGACGTCGCTGTGATTTCAGAGATGTCCAACGCATGGCCCCCGGCGCTGATCGAGATGGCCCCCGGCGATGTGCTGCTGGCGTTCGACATTCGCCGTTATGAAAACAATGTGCTGCAACTTGTCGAAATGGCCGCCGAGCAGGGTGCCGAAGTGGTGTTGATTACCGACCCTTGGGTTTCGCCCGCCGCGGCCCACGCGCGCTTTCGCTTCTCGGCGCAGATCGAGGTGCCCTCGGCGTGGGATTCCACGGTGGCGATTCAGGTGCTGGTCGAAACCCTGATGGCGGCGGTGCAAAGCCTGACTTGGCAGCAGACGGAGGCGCGCATGAAGCGGCTTGAAGAGCTTTATGCGCGCGCGCGTTTCTTTCGGCGGGCCAAGTAGCGGGGTTCAGCGCCGTTTCAGCCGCGCGAGTCCGGGCAGAATGAGCGCCATCATCAGCGCCACCGCGACGAAGGACCAGCGCAGGCCAAAGTGCTCGGCAATCAGGCCCATGCCTACCGGGCCAAGGAAAAAGCCGGTGAAACCCAACATCCAGCTGCGCGAAATAGCGTAGGCGCGCTGCTCGGTTGCAACCGCGCGGCCCAGAAGCGAATTGGCCGAGGGCACAACCACAGCAACGCCCAGACCGATCAGCGCCACCCCAACGACCGCAACCGTCGGGCCGGGTGCCAGCGCCACGACCAGCGCGCCAAACACCCCAAGCCCCGCCGAACCTGCCACCAGCCGCGCTTCGCCCAGCCGCGCGGCAAGAAACTGGCCGGAAAGCCTGCCTAAGCCCATTGTCAGCCCCAGCATGGCCGGGCCGAACGAGCCTTCGCCGCGCGGCCCGCCGAGCGTGCGCTCGATATACAGGGCAGACCAGCTTTCGGTGGCGTTTTCCGAAACGAATGCGGCAAATAGAATGGCGGCGGCGGGCAGGATCGCGCCCCAAGGCGAGGCTGCGGGTTCGCCCCTGCCGTCTGCCGAGGGTGCCGTGGCCAAGGTGCGCTCATGCATCACCGTGGCGAGCACGAGCAGCAAGATGCATAAGACGGGAGCAACCGTTTCAGGGCCGAAGCCTGCCTTGCGCGCCAAACCGCAGCCAAAAGCCGCAGCACCAAAGGCAAACGAGAACAGCGCGTGGTTGAGGTTCATCAGATGCAACCCCTCTTGCGCTTCTCTTTCGGAAATCCGCACGTTCGAGGCGATGTCGAGCGTGGACATCGCAGCGCCCATCGCCAAGAGCACCAGCCCAAGCGATAGGGTGCCGCTCGCCAGCAGGGGCAGAAATGCGCCAAGCGCCACCAAAACGCCGCCCACCGGAAGCATCGCGCGCCCAAGCAGTGCCATCAGCCGCGGCGATACAGCCATCGCTGTCATGCCGCCCACCGCCGAGAGGATCAGAACCAGCCCCATTTCAGCATCGCTGACCGCTGCGGCCAGCTTGTAATCGGGTAGATAGGCCGCAAAACCACCCCAAAACACCCCGACCGCGGCCAAGCCCGCGCCAGTTGCGCGTGACGCCCGGAGTTCCGGTAAAAAAGCCATGAAAATCCCTTTTCAAAGCGCTTTGGATACTGTTGCTCGCCGTAGCATACCGCCGCACAGTCGGCAACGGGGGTGCGAGGCGTCGCGACGCAATTGGGCTTTCCTTTCCGGCACCGCCACGCTATAGGGGCCGCCTTGCGGGCTGCACCCTTGGAGGAGTCCGCGTAACTTGTGACTATGGAGACACCTATGGCCAAAGAGATCCCTGATCTGCTGGCCGTGGTACGGACGGGGACAGGCAAGGGGGCCGCCCGTCAAGCTCGTCGTGAGGGCACCGTACCCGGCATTATCTATGGCGACGGCAAAGAGCCGCAGCCGATTTCTTTCGAATACAACAAGCTGCTGCAAAAACTCCGCGCGGGGCGTTTTCTTTCGACCCTGTGGAACCTCAAGCTTGAGGGGCAGGCCGACCAGCGCGTGATCTGCCGCGGCGTCCAGCGCGACCCGGTGATGGACAAGCCGCTGCACGTGGACCTGATGCGTGTGCACCAGAACTCGCGTATCAGCCTGTTCATTCACGTGAACTTTGAAAACCACGAAGCCTCGCCCGGTCTCAAGCGCGGTGGCGCGCTGACCATCGTGCGGCCGGAAGTGGAGCTTGAAGTGCTTGCGGGCGACATTCCGGACCATCTGACGGTCGATCTGACCGGCCTGCAAATCGGCGATGTCATCCACATCAACGATATTACGCTGCCCGAGGGCGCTCGCCCGACGATCAAGCGCAATTTCGTCATTGCCAATATCGGCGCGCCCTCGGGCCTGCGCTCGAGCGACAATGAAGAAGCTGGCGAGGAAGCAGAAGAAGAGTGATCTTCTGACGGCAGTGCAAAGTAAAAGAAGCGCGGCAGGGGCAACTCTTGCCGCGCTTTTCATTGGGCGCTCCCCGTTGCATGGGGCGCGCTCGGGCCCTAGTCTGGGCGGCAACGGGGAGGCGGCATGAAGCTCTTTGTAGGCTTGGGGAATCCGGGGGCGTCTTACGCGGGCAACCGCCACAACATCGGCTTTATGGCGGTGGAGCGGATTGCGACGGAGCATGGTTTTTCGGGCTGGCGCGCGCGGTTTCAGGGGCAGGTGGCCGAGGGGATGCTGGGCGGCGAAAAGGTGCTGCTCTTGAAGCCTGCCACGTTCATGAACCTTTCGGGCCAGTCGGTGGGCGAGGCGATGCGCTATCTCAAGCTTACCCCGCCCGACGTTATCGTATTTCATGACGAGTTGGACCTTGCTCCCGGCAAGTGCCGCCTCAAGCAGGGCGGCGGTCATGCGGGGCACAACGGCCTACGGTCGATTCATGCGCATATCGGCGAAAGCTATGGGCGCGTGCGCTTGGGCATTGGCCACCCCGGCCACAAGGACCGCGTTGCGGACTATGTGTTGTCAGACTTCGCCAAGGCCGACGCAGTTTGGCGCGAGGATATGCTTGCCGGCATCGCCGAGGGCGCGCCCGCGCTGGCGCGTGGCGATGGTGCGGGGTTCTTGAACACGGTCGCGCAGCGCATGGCCCCGCCGCGCCCGCCAAAGCCACCACGCGCGCCAAAACCTGCCGATGAGGCCAAGTCCGCCCCCCCAACGCCCTCCGCCCCACCTGCCCCCGAGCCCGCACCGAAAGGCGCGTTGGAGCGGTTGCTGGAACGTTTTAAGCACTGATTGTCACCCGGTGGCGCGGCGGCAATGCGCTATTGGCCCTGACAAGGTGCTATTTTCAGCAACCTTGGCACAGGGAGTTGCCGCGCCGCGGCCGCCGTGCTTCCCTTGCTGCAAGGAGGATCGTTCATGCGCATCTTGAAAATGGCTTTCCGTGTGCTGCTTTTGGTCGCTCTGGTGGCGGGTGGGATTGCGCTCTGGAAGCGCGAAGAAATCACGCGGTTGCTCGCGGTGAACAGCCTGTTCGCACCCGACAACATCGTGGCCAATTTTTCGGGCATGGACGGGCTGTTTCTTAGCCGCCCACTCTTGATCGGCTCAAAGCCCGCCTCGGCGCTGCCGGCGGGCATGGCGGCGGAATTGCCAGCGTCGGTTGCGCCTTGGATCGAGGCGCGCTGGGTGACGGGGCTGGTGGTGCTCAAAGACGGGCAGCTGGTGCACGAAAGCTATTATCGCGGCACGCGCCCGGACGATCTGCGCATCAGCTGGTCCGTGGCAAAAAGCTTTCTGTCGGCGCTGTTCGGTATTCT